>DATNBQ010000411.1:0-2676 GCA_035571955.1 Urbifossiella sp.
CGTCCACGATGCGAACCACCGGATCGAGCGCGAGGCCGAGCGAACGGCTCTCGACCTGGACCGCCAGCGGCCGGCCTTTCTTCCCCAGGAAGGGAACCGATGCTTCACTTCTCGGCCTGGCGATCACTTGCGAGGTTGAAAAGGGCGGGGCGGCTGCCTCCTTCACATCCAGGACGATTGGATGCTTCTCGACGCGCACCCGGAAAGCATTGGCCAGCTTCGGATGGAATGCCGTGGCAAAGGCGTCGCCCCGCTGCGATTGAACGGGAGCAATTGTCCGCGCTTCGTCGGGGATGTTCCAGCCGAGAGCCGTCACGCTCCTGGCGTTCGTTCCGATCGCCAACGGCATTGTCCGGTCGAGGAAGCCGCCCGCGGTAATGGTCAAGCGATAGATGTACGTCTCACCGCCGGCGAAGCGGACGTTCGCTTCGGGGATGGCCGAGAACGCGAACAGGCGGACGACGTAGGTGCCGTCGCGCGGCGCGGTGTACGCGATCTGCGGATCGAGCCCGTGGTAATCGTGGTTCTGGTCGAGAACGAAGCCGTCCGCCGAGACGATTTGCAAAACTCCATCCATCGGCGACTTCAGAGTGCGGTTGGCTTCGACCGACGCGACGAGCGTTTGCCCTTTCTTGGCGGCGATGGCGAAGCAATCGACGTCGCCGGCCTTGGCCAGTTTGCCGTTGACCACGACCGCGGAAGCTTCGAGTTTCTGCGGCTTCTTGGCGTCGTCGTTGGGCTCCGTTTCGAGCAGTTCGGGCATCGTGCCGACGATGAACGGCCGCAAGGTGCTGGCGCCGTCGCCATTGTAAGCGCGGAGCCAGTAAGTTCCGGGCACCGCGTCGGCCGCCACTTTCACCGAGAACTTGCCGATTTCTTTTCCGGGCTCGACGTGGACTCCCTTGCCGCTCGACCAGAGTTTCGTGGCCTTGTCGAGGGTGCCGCTCGCCGCGACTTCGGTGGCCGCACCGCGCTGACCACCCGCAGGGTAAAGTGAAGTCAGGCTCGGCGGCGCCGCTGGAGAAGATTGAACCACAGAGGCACAGAGACACAGAGATGACAGAAAACAAAGAACAGAGGCTTGCATCCTTGTCCTTGGATTTCTCTGTGTCTCTGTGTCTCCGTGGTTCACAACAATCACATCAGTTCCTTGATCGGCGTGGGGTCGCTGACGAGGTGGTTGGGGCGGCCCTGCGTGTTGTAAAGGATTTTGCCGGGGTCGATGCCGAGCTTGGCGTAAATGGTGGAGGCGAAGTTCTCCGGCGAAAGCACGCGTTCGATGGCGGCGAAGCCTTTGACATCCGTGGCGCCGATGACTTGGCCGCCGGGCGTGCCGCCGCCCGCGAACAGCACGCTCATCGCGTTCGACCAGTGGTCGCGGCCCGAGTCCTTGTTGATCTGCGGGGTACGGCCGAACTCGCCCAGAGCGATTACCATCGTGGAATCGAGCAGGCCGCGCTGGGCCAGGTCGTCGATCAATGCCGAGACGCTGTTATCCCAACTCGGCAGGCGTTTCTTCAGATCGCGGAAGAGGTTGGTGTGGTGGTCCCAGCCGCCGTCGTAAACGGTGACGAAGGGGACTCCGGCCTCGACGAGGCGCCGGGCCAGGAGGCAGCGCTGGCCGAAGGCGTTGCGGCCGTAGCGCGACCGCATCTTGTCCGGTTCCTTGCCGATGTCGAAGGCGGCCTGGGCCTCCTTCGAATTCATCAGGTCGGCGGCCTGGTGGTAGTGTTCGTCGAGGGCGGCGGCGGGGTCGCCGGCGGCCTTGTCGAGAATGCGTTGGAAATGATCGACCTCGCTGCGAACTTCGGTGCGGCCGGTGAACCGTTCGCCGCTGAGCCCGGCCGGCAAAGCGACATCGCGGACCTTGAAGCCGGCGCCATTCGGGTCGCCGCCGACCACGAATGGGGCGTACTTGGCGCCGAGGAAGTTCGGCCCGCCCGAACGCGACATGCTCGGCATCGAGAAGTATGCCGGCAACCCGTGCGGCGCCCCCTTCTCGGCGGCGACTACCGAACCGAGGCTCGGGTGGAAGCTGACGAAGGCCCCGCAGCCGACCGGAATTCGCGGCGGCGCCCCGGTCATCATGTAATGGTTACCGGCCCCGTGGTTCCCCTGATCGTGGCGGATCGACCGCACCACGGCGAACCGGCCGAGCTGCTTGGCCAGTTGCGTCATGTGTTCGGAGAAGTGAAAGCCCGGCACCGCGGTGGGGATGGCCTTGAACTCGCCGCGGTATTCCGACGGCGCCTTCGGCTTGGGGTCGAACATCTCGTAATGGGTGGGGCCGCCGTCTTGCCAGATGAGGATGCAGGCCTTGGCCTTCGCGGCCCTGGTCGGTTTATGGAGCGTCTCGACGGCCTTTAGAGCGGAGACGAAGCCGCCGCCGAGGAGAGCCCCGAGGCCGAGTTGCAGGGAATCGCGGCGCGTTACGCCGGAGCAGTTGCGGAGGGAAGGCATGTATTATATTCCTAATTGAGATTTTTCTCGGCGTCTTTGAATTCCGGCCACATCGTTCCTACCTCCTTCTCGTCATTAAAGCTTGTCGAACATGCGGAGTCAAAAGGCGTGGCAGGATCTTGGAGTGCTTTCCGAAGTATACCAAAGCTTTGCGCCCGCCGCCTTCTTTTTTCCCCGAGAGAAAACCGCCTCGCTTCAGATTTCACCGCAGAAAAC
>DATNBQ010000412.1:0-3505 GCA_035571955.1 Urbifossiella sp.
AAGGAAGGGCAGGCCCGCAAGAACGTCGGCATCCTCTTCGACGAGAACCGCTTGAATGACGAAACGGCCCGGCTAACCCGCAAACTGGCCGACATGCAGTTGAACGACGGCACCTGGCCGTGGTTCCCGGGCGGGCCATCCAACCGCTACATCACGTTGTACATCGCCACCGGGTACGGCCGGCTGCGGCACCTGGGCGTCAAGATCGACGCCGCCCCCGGCATTCGCGCCACCCAGGCCCTCGACGCCTGGGCCGACGAAATGTACCGCCACATCCTCCGCCACAGCAAGAATCCCGATGACAACCATCTGTCATCGCTCATCGCGCTGTATCTCTACGGCCGCAGTTTCTTCCTGCAAGACCGGGCCGTGGCCAACGAGCACCGCCAGGCCGTCGATTACTGGCTCGGCCAGGCCAAGAAGTACTGGCTGCAACTGGCCAATCGCCAGAGCCAGGCCCACATCGCCGTCGGTCTCAAGCGCTTCGGCGACAAGCAGACGCCCGCCGGCATCATGGCGTCCATCAAGGAACGCTCCGTTTCCAACGAGGAAATGGGGATGTTCTGGCGCGACCTGGAACTCCAGCAGTTCTGGTTCCATGCCCCGATTGAAACGCAGGCCATGATGGTCGAGGCCTTCGACGAAGTCGCCAACGACCAGAAATCGGTCGAAGATTGCAAGGTGTGGCTCCTGAAGCAGAAGCAGACGCAGGACTGGAAGACGACCAAGGCGACCGCCGACGCGATCTATGCGCTGTTGCTTCGCGGCGACAACCTGCTCAAGTCGGACGCATTGGTCGAGATGACGGTCGGCAACACGAAAATCGTTCCGGAGAAGGTCGAGGCCGGCACCGGCTTCTACGAGCAGCGCTTCCTCCGCACCGAGATTCAACCGTCGATGTCGGCGATCACCTTGAAGAAGACCGATCCCGGCGTCAGTTGGGGCTCGGCGACCTGGCAATATCTCGAGGACCTCGACAAGGTGTCGCGGCACGACGCCGGACCGCTGAAAGTCGAGAAGCGTCTGTTCAAGAAGTCGTTCACCAAGGCCGGCCCGAAGATCGACCCGTTCGACAATACGCCGCTGGCAATCGGCGACGAAATGGTGGTCCGCGTGGTGATCCGCACCGATCGCGACATGGAGTACGTGCACCTGCGCGACCACCGCGGTAGCGGCACGGAACCGGTGAGCGTGCTGTCCAAGTATCGCTACCAGGACGGCCTGGCGTATTACGAGAGCACCAAGGACACGGCGACGCACTTCTTCATCGATTACTTGCCGAAGGGGAACTATGTGTTCGAGTATTCGGTGCGGGTGCAGCACCGCGGCAAGTACCCAACGGGTTACGCGCACATCGAGTGCATGTACGCCCCGGAGTTCAACAGCCACTCGGAGAATATCAACCTGGAAGTGAAGTGATGGCGAACTCGCAAGCGGGTTGCGCGCCTCGATGAAGAGCGGGGAAATCTCTTCCCCGTTAATCCTGCAGGCCGAGCGCCTCGATGCGGCGCAGCAGACGCGTGCGCCAGATGCCGAGCTGTTCCGCCGCCTTGGTCGCGTTCCCCTTGGCCTTGGCCATCGCCAGCCGGATCAAGCGCTTTTCCACGGCTTCGAGCGTGGCGTCGAATGCCAGCGATTTCTCGGTTACCGGTTTGGCCATGCCGAGCCGTTCCCGGAGTTCGCGCGGCAGGTGATCCTTGCCGATCGCACCGCTCCCCGCGGCTTCCACTGCTTCCGCTAACACGCTAGCCAATTCGCGCAGATTTCCCGGCCAGAGATGCTCTTTCAAAACGGCCAAGGCCGCGGCGTCGATGGCCTTGTTGCCGCGGCGCGCCAGCATGTTGGCGGCGATTCGCGGCAATTCATCGCGGCGATCTCGAAGCGATGGCACGCGCAGCTCCAGCACCGAGAAGAGCGTGTGGAACTCGGGGAGCAACTTGCCCGCTGCCACGTCATCCTTGGCCGAACGAACGGAACCGCAATATAGCCGCGGGCTCTTGTCGTCGTGGCCGAACTGTTCCACGAAGCGCATTTGCAGGTCGCGGGTGAGCGCTGCCGGTTCCTTGAGACAAACCGTCCCGACGCGATCAGTCCCGAGCAATCCGCCGTGGCCCCAAAGCAGGCTTTCGATGAGGAATGGCTGCACGCCGGTGCAGTCGAGGGCGATGAACATCTTCTCGCGTTTGGGGCCGGCGTGGTGGATGGCGTGGGCGGCAGTCTCTTTGCCGGAACCCGGTTCGCCGACGAGCCAGATGGGTGCGGCCAGTTGCGCGGCTAAACGGAGTTGCCCGGCGAAGTGTTCGCTGCCGGCGAAAAGATCGAGGGAGAACTGGGCGGTGCGGCGATCGCGCAGGGCCATCGCGGAAGCGGGGATTTTTCGCGACGCCGCGGGGCCAACTTCGCCGACGACTTCGATGAAGCCGACGATGCCGAGGTAGCCGTCGTCGCCGGAAAGCGGAACGAAAGTGACGTCCCACCACGGCGGGCCGGTGCGGTGTTGCGGGGCAGCGCGGCGGCTGCGATCCGCCTGGCCGGCTATCGCTTCCGGGGTTGGCGCCATCGCCGCGGCCAATGCGGAGCTGTGCCGCCGCGTCGAACAGACCAGGCCGAGCGCGTCGGCGAGCTTCATCCCGGTGAGTTGTTCCCAGGCGGCATTGGCGAAGCGGAGCCGCCGCCCCTTGCCGAGCACGAACAGGGGCGTGCGCGTCTGTTGAAAAAAGGAGCGCCAGGCAAACGACGCGGTCCCTTTCGGCCGCCCTTTCTTCGACGGTGGCGATGGCTTCTCGGGCATGGCATCGGGCCGCGGCGGAGGATAACGTGTGCGGATCAGTGTAGGAAGTTGGCATTCCCGTTGGCTCGCGGCTTGCTCTCTCATCATCGGCCACATTGCCTTGAGTTCGAAAATTGCCGGGTTATCATGGAACTGGATGGCGTCGCGAACCGACCGATCCCCGAAGCCAGGACCGGCCTCTTCCGCACCACCCTTCCGCACCATGTAACTGCCGCTTGAGGACGACGCATTCACTGGAAGCAATTGTTCCATGGGTTGTCGCGCAAGGCGCGCGACCTGGCCGCCGACCTGACCCGCGCGCCCGCGGAGAGTCCGCACGCCAGCCCCGCGACCGTCGAATACCGGCCGATCGAACGGATCGTGCTGACGGATGATGTAAGCCGGACGCTGTTCGAGGAGTATTCCGCGCATCGGGCGGGGCAGCGCGGCGACGAGGAGATGGGCTGGGTGCTGCTCGGGTTGCGGCAAAGCGATCAGGCGGTGGCCCTGGCAACATTGCCCGCGAGCAGCGATCGCGACGCCGGCGAAGCCCATGTATGGATTTCTGGAATCGCCCAGGTGCTGGCCAGCCGCATTGTGCGGCAAGACGATCGCCGGCTCACCATGCTCGGCGTCGTTCACACGCACCCCGGCAGCTTGCGGCATCCGAGCCACGGCGACTTGAAGGGCGATCGCGAATGGATCAAGCAATTGCGCGGCGGCGAAGGCGTTTTC
>DATNBQ010000413.1:0-12968 GCA_035571955.1 Urbifossiella sp.
CGCGGCCAGCCGTACCGCACCGATTCCTCAAACGCCGACCCGCGCTTCACTCGTAACCGCATCCGCGGCGAACTCATGCCGCTCATCCGCGGGTTCAATCCGGAAGCGGCCACAGCGCTCGGCCGGCTCGCCGAACAGGCCCAGGAATCGCACGCATTCATCGAGAAGTCCGCGCGAGAACTGTTATTCCGTATCGAGAAGCCAAGGGCCGGCGCGATGGTTGTGCTCGATCGCGCGGAATTGGCCGCGATCCCGCGTTTACTCGCGCGCGAACTGCTGCGCCTGATCTGGGAACGCGAAGGGTGGCCGATGGGCGAAATGGGGTTCGAGCAATGGGAGCACGCCGCGGCGCTCGTGGGCGGCGACTTCCCCGGGGGCGTCGCCATGCACATCCGCGAACGAGTCGTACAGATTGCGGAATGCGGAATCCGGAATGCGGAATGAATCTTCTGGTGGCACAGGCATTCTTGCCTGTGCGAGCTTTTGCACAGGCGAGAATGCCTGGGCCACCAAACCGCGACACTATTTGCTCATGGGGCGCTCGAATTGATTGCCGGGGCCGGTGGGCGAGGTCGTCGGCCGGTCCTTGACCGCCTTCAACCACTTCCTCCACTCGGCCTCTACCTTCCCGCGGGTGCCGTTGCCCGCATCCGCGCTGCTGCGGCGGACCTGCAATTGCCCATCCTCACCGAGGATCAGCATCTCCGTCGCCACGTCCTCGGTCGGCAGCGACCGACCCGATTCCGTCCGTTCCGCGACCTTGCCCCCGTCGAAATCGACCAGCACGTTCTGCGTCGAGAAATCGACCGGCCAGCACTCCTTGGGAAGCTCCTTCCCCTTGGCGGAGTCGCCGGTGTGGTCGCGGAAGACGTACTCGTTCTGGGCGCTCGACCAGAGCGGAATCTTGACGTAGGTCTTCTTGCCGATGTAGTTGCCGCGGCCGACCGGGGTGGCCCCGACGACCCAGCCGCCAATCGGTTCCTGCTTGCCGTCCATGCGGATCGATTCCAGCCACTTCACTTGCTGTACGACCGCCTGGTTCGGCTTCACCTGGAGCATCCGCAGGGCGTTGCTCTGCTTCTTGAAGTTCTCGGCCGTCTCGGTGTAGTAGCGCGTGTAATCGTAGGAGTAAAGGAAGCTTTCGCGCGGCATGGTCGCCGGCGGCCCGAGCGAGACCCACGGGCTGAACAGAATCTGTTCCTTGGCGTCGGCCGGGTTGGAGACGTACTGCGGGTAATTGTAATTCGGGTTCACCATCCGCAGGCGAATGCGGTACTCGTACGACAGGCCGGGCTGGATGTCGCAATCGACGAAGCGCAGGAGCAGGTGATCGACGTCGACTTCCTGGTTGTCGATCGCGCCGTTGGGCCCCGCTGCCGGTCCGGACGCGGGGGTGTTGGGCGACTTGCCGAGGCCGGGGCCGTTGAATTGCGACTTGCCGTAGATTTGCGAAGCGCCGGTCGCGTCGCCGGTCTTCACTTCGAAGATGCCCTTGCGCGGGCCCTTCTTCTGCAGGCGTTCGAGCAGCTTCGAGGGCTCGACTTTCGGCGTCGAAGCGGCCTCCAATTTCGCCGCATCCGCCACGATCGCCTTGAGCGTAATCTTCGGATAGCTGCCGAGCTCGGGGATCAGCTCCGGCAGCGGCATCACCAACATTTCCTCGTAGCGGTAAAAGTAAGGCAGGAAGCGGCCCAGGCCGCGATCGTCAGTCCCTTCCACGTAATCGCTGAGCTTGCGGGCGTCGATCCGCTCGATGTACGCGTCCTCGTAGTTGTAATTCTGCCACTTCATGATCACTTCGTACTTGCCGTCGGGCAACAATTGGCTGATCTGGCGCTGCACTTCGAAGCCGTCGTAATGGGCGTAAGGGCGGGCCGCCTCAATGGAATCGAGGCGCATCGCCTTCTTCACTTCCTCGAGTTGCCGCTTGAGCGGGATCGTACAGTTGGCGACGAACAGGCGGAGCGGCACGACGGTCTGGGCCGGTTGAACGCTGTCGCCGCCGTCCTTATCGAGGTCTTCGAGCGGGATGTACATGATGGTGGTTTCGGTGCGTTCGGCGGCAGTGTCGAAGCCGCTCATACCGCGGCCCATGCTCATGCCGCGCGGCCCACCGGACCCGGAACCGGGCGACTTCGGCCCGCGCGACGCAGGCGAGGCCGGCGACATCGGCCCCGGAGGCGACGACGGGCTCATCGACCCGCCGCCATAGCCGTTCTGCTCGTGGTTTCTGTGGATGCGAACCAGACTGCCGCCGCGCTTCTTGATCTTCTCCATAGCCTTCTTCAGTTTCTCCTTGTCTTGATTCTCGATCTTGCGGGTGACTTGAACGGCGACCCGTGGGCCTTCCGGCGGGTCGATGATGTCGTAACCGCGCATCGAGCCGCGCACCAGGTCCGGCTGGAACTCCTCGATGCCGAGCACGAGGGGGTTCTTCCGCTTGCTGTCCGGGCGGCCGGTCGGGTCGAAGAGCGGTCCGGTCTGCGGGAACTCGTCCACCGCGACCGGAATGTAATCCATTTTCTTGTCTTTCTCAGCCCATTTCGGCAGCGGCGGCGGCACCGCCGTATCATTCGGGTCGGCAATCTTCTTGCTGACCGAGGCGGACTTATTGTTTAAGTCCGTGCTGATCTTGGTGGGGTCGGCCTTGTCGGACCAGGTCGAGATGCCGAGGAGCAGGAGGATGGCGAAGGCGGCGACGGCCGCGCCCAGGCCGATGTACTCCCCCTTCTTGAGCATCAGTTCCTTGAAATTGAACTTCGGCTTCGATGATGTCGACTTGGTCTTGGCCATGATCGGCTCCTCGTTGGGCACCGCGCTTGAATCGAGAGTCCCGCTCGGCTTCGCCTCGCGGCTAATCGTTGCGCCGGATTCGCCTCGCGGCTAATCGGGTTATGGCGCCGGCTTGGCGTCCTCGGTGTACTTCTCGTAGATCGTGATGGCCCCGTAAATGGTCAGCTCGACGAGGCCGGCGGTCAATTGCCCCTCGGAGAGCGTGGGCATGGCGCCGCTGTCGAGCGTACCGCTGCCGCCGAAGGGCGGGCTTGTGGGCGAACCGCTGCGCGGCGGGCCGGGCGGGCTCGACGGGCTCTTCGGGCCGGGGCTCATCGACCGACCGGGCGCGAACTGGATGTCGCCCGAACCGCCGCTGCCGCGAGCCGCCCCGCTATAGCCGGGGAAGCCGCCCGTGCCACTCGTCGCCAGTTCGCTCGCACCATCGCCCAGCGATCCGCGGAATCGCTTCCAGTGCATCTGCGTGATCTGGAACCGCATCGGCGAATTGGCGTAGGCCACCAGCACGTCCTGCATGTACGCCTGATCGACGACCACGACCACGGCGACCGGCATGCGGCGAATCTGCTCGGTGACGGCGATGTAGCGCTTGCGGCTGCCGTCGATGACGCTGGCGACATCGCCGCCCCCTTCGAAAGGCTCCGCGCTGACCGCCCCCTTGCCGGAACCGGGAGGGCCGGGAGGCGCTAGGCTCGCGCCGGTATTCGATTGCGGCATGCGGGCGCCGGAAGCGGGGGTCGCCGGGCCCGCCGTGGCTGCCGCCTTCGCCGCTTCCTCGTCCTTGATGAACGACGGGAAGTTCGGCAGTTTCAGTTCGAATGAAGCGTACTGGTTATCCCGCTTGCCGAGGGCCACGCGGTCGACGCGGCGGATCGGCACCGTCCGCGAATCGAACTGCTGCTCCACCCTGGCGATTTCCTCCACTGGCGTGCCGAGCGGGAGCACGTTGTCGGTGATCTTAACGGTCTCGCCGCCGGGAATGAATTCGCCGGTGATGGGGAAGGGAATCGGTTGCGTGTTCGGGGCCTTGGACAGCCAGACGTTCAAGGTTAGGGTATTGTTGGCGCCGAGCAGTTGCAGGCGGTCGGTGACGTTGCGAATCGTGCCGGTGAGGACGACGCGGCCGTCGCTGGGACGCGGCGCTGCCTTAATCGTCACTTGCCAAATGCGGCTGCGGAACGACCGTTCGAGCGGCGAGTCCGCCAGCTTCGACTCGCGGAGCGGAACCGGATCGAATTGTGCGATCTGATCGTTCACGGACTTGATAGTCGCGAGCAGGTCGCGCTGCACCCAGATGTCCTCGAGGGCCATCCAGATTTGTTCGGAGGTCGGTTTGATGTTGCCCCAGGCATTGACGTGGCGAAGCACGCTGGCCCAGCCGCCGTTGAACTCCGTGGGGTAAATGCTGTCGGCCATGCCGGTCCGTTTTTCCGGCTCGTGGGCGATGTCTCGAAGGTACGGGTTCGAGAAGGCCGCCATGTAAACGGCTTCGGTCGTGAACTCCTTGATCTGGCCGTCGTCGTCGGGAATCTGCGCCCCGAACTTCAGCTTGTCCTTGTAGTCCGCGGTGTAGTTGAAGGGGTTCAGTTTCCGGGATTCGGGCCAGCGAAGCAGGTTCCGCGCGACGTTCTGGACCACCACGTCCTTGTCGCCGACCTTCTTGGTGAAGAGGCCGATCTGTCGATCCCAGTTCTCCTTCCAGAGCACGGTCTTCTTCTGGCCGAGTTGGTCGAGCAAGGTTCCAAAGCGCTGGATGAGCACGTCCGACTTGGGGTTTTCCTTCCCCTGGAAGGAGTTTTTCGAGTCGGCAATCTCCTTGTTCCCCTTCTCGATCGACGCGCCGACGCCGCTGCTGACCATGAAGAATGCGATCAGCACGAACAGCGGCGTGAGGCCGACGATGATCCAAAAGTGATGCTTCTTCAGTGAGTCTTTATTCGCAGGCATGTCGGCCTCGATTCCAGTTGAAAGTTCAGAGCGCAGGCGCCAGCAAGCCTTCGATTATCGCGATGCGGGCATCGACATCGAGGCCGGTCCCGACGGGCTGGATGCGGGTGGGCCGTTGAGCAGGTCCGGCGGCGTGCGCACTTCGGCGCCGGGCTCGCGCCACAGGAACATGACCACGAACTCATAGCGATTGCGTGCCGGCCCGTTCCCGGTTGCGAGTTTCGGCGGCTCGATGACTTGCAAGCCGGGGATGCCGGGCATCGCGCCGGTGTTGCTCTTGGGCATGCCCGAGGAACTCGGGCCGGGGCCGGGGGGTTTGCCGGGCGGGCCGCTCATACTCGGCGACATTCCACTCGCGCCGCCCTGAGTGGCAACCGAAGTCGAAGTCAGCGGCAGCCACGGTTGCCCCGCCACTGGCCCGCTCGGCTCCGCGGCGGCATTACTCATAGGCGAACCGGGCGACGTCGATCCGGACAGCGGTCGCGCCGGTCCAGAGCTTGACCCGCCGGGAGCGGGAACGCCGTTCTTGTTGTCGGTCGTCGCCCCCGTGCCGCCCGCCAGCGGATCCAGATACGATTGATCGATGTACTGGAAGATGTTCGGCTGGGCGTTCGGCACCGGCCAAAGGTGATAGAGGAATGCGTGCGAAACGCGTCCCTTGATCGGGTCGACAACCTCGGGCATGTACTTGCCGACCTTATCCTTCCCCTTGTCGGCGAAGGCGTCCATCCGCTGCAAATTGGCAAGCAGAGCCTTCTTGATGAACTGCTCTTCTTCCTTGTTGTCGGTGTAGCCGCGGATTTCGACGATCCAGCCGCCGCCGGCTGGCACCTTCGGTTTGGTCGGCTTGTTCGGGCCCCCCTTGTCGTCCGGTTCCTTCTCGTCGTCCTTCATGTACCGCGAGATGCTTTCGTTGAAGCCGATCTTGCTGTTGACGTCGCCGAACACTTCCTTGTCGGCGTTCTGATAAAAGACGACCAGGTTGTCGACCCAGCGGGTATGCACCGCCTCGACGTTGACCATGGCGAGGGAAAGTGGCATCTCGGAACGTTCATCGCGGGAGGCGTTCTCAATTCGCACGCCGTGCTTCATGCGCTCTTGGAACCAATCGATTGCGTCCTTGCCGGCCTGAGTTTGCCACAGTCCAGCGTCGAGGTTGCCGCGGGGGCCGGGGTGCGGCAGGCTCATCGAGAACACTTCCTCGAAGCGCGGCCAGTTGAGCCGCTCGTCGTTCCCCGAGATCACCGCCTTGACCACATTCTGCGTATTGGTCATCTCGGTTTGCTTGGCGGTGTACTTCGATTCCTGAGTGCCGACGGCGGAGACGGCGCTCTTGGCTTTGGTAATGGCACTGGCGATCTGCGGATCGTTGAGCGAGGAGTAATTGGCGCCGTAGCCGAGGGCGAAGCCGGCGGTGCCGAGCAACAGCACGGCGGCGGCGGCGACCGCGAACGGCTTCTTCTGACGAATCATTCGGTCGGTGCGAATCTCCGCGGGAAGCAGGTTCGTGGTCAGGCGGGCTTCGTTGAGCGCCTGCAAGGCGAGGCCGTACGCGACCGGGAACGTCAGCAGGTTTTCGAGGAAGAGCGGGTCCTTGAGGACGGCGTCGCCGGTGAGGCGGTCGAAGGTGGCCGGCTTGCGAACGTCGATCTGGAGCTTCTCGGCGAGGTATTTCTGGAGGCCGGGGAGGCGGAAGGCACTGCCGAGGCCGACCAGATAGCCGACGTGGGCGTCGCGGTGCGTGTTGGTGAAGTAGCCGAGCGAACGCTGCACTTCGCCGACGAAGTCTTGCAGCACCGGCTTGAGGGCCTTCAGAATCTGCGGCAATTCCGGGCTCTTGGCGGCGTTCCGCTTCAAGTGCTCGGCCTTGGCGAACGTCAGCTTCAGTTCCTTGGTGAGGGCGCGGGTGAAGTTGTTCCCGCCGAGCGGCAGCGGCCGCTGCCAGATGATCTTCGCTCCGTCGGTGATGATCAGGTTCGACGCTTCGGTGCCGATATCGAGCACGACGACGCAGCGCTTCTTGCCGCGCGGCGTGTCGTCGTTCGGGTCCGGCGGCTCTTCCGGCAGCGGCGTCGTCCCGCCCTTCTTCAGCGTTTCGTAGGTGGTGAAGTTCACGAGCGCGAGCGGCGACATCTGCACGCAGTGCACTTCGATTTTCGAGCCGCCGAAGTAGCCGAGGTAGCGGGAAATCACGTCGCGCTTCATGGCGAAGAGGCCGATCTCGGTCTCCATCGCGAAGCCATCGGTCACGTCGCCGCCGGCGATCTTCTGATAATCCCAGACCACTTCATCGAGCGGGAAGGGAATCTGCTGCTTCGCCTCGAACTTGACGATCTCGGCGATCTTCTTTTGCTCGACGGGCGGCAGCTTGACGAAGCGGGCGAGGCCGGACTGCCCGGCAATGCCGATGGCGACCTCGTCGTGCTTGATCTCGTTGCGGGAGAGGAACTTATCGAGCGCCTCGCGGATGAGCTGGTCCGGGTCGGCATCCGGTTGGGAAAGGATTTTCGGGTGCTCGACATAGTCGAACGCGGTGGCGACGGGCTTGCCTTCGATCATTTCGAGGCGAAGCGCCTTCAGGGCACACTGACCGATATCGACGCCCCAGACGCCTTTGGGAGGTGGCATGTCGTTGGACTCCGAAACGCGGGCCGCCGGGCCCGATCCAGGGGAACCCTTATGCGAATGCAACCGGGCCGCGAGCGCTGGGAAACCGCGCGGCAGCCAGGTAGCGAACGATTGTGCTGCGGGAACTCTTCGCCATCGTTGAATGAATGGTGATGATCGTTGGCAATCGAAAAATAGAGTGGTGCGACCCGCCGGTGGATTCACGCTACCACAGGGTTTGGGGCGCTGTCAACGATCTCAACGGCCGAGCGGCGAAAATGTTGGCGCAAGTTGCCCCAATACGCTCGTTTCTTATCCCTGGCTTCGAGCTGTATCAACGGTTTTAGCCGCGAGGCGGGGTCCGCGGAGCCAAGCGTGCTCGGCTCCGCGGACTCCGCCTCGCGGCTAATCTTGAGATCGGATTGCGGTTACCCCTCGACAACGATCCCCATGCTCCGGGCGGTTCCCTCGATGATTCGGGCCGCATGGTCCACGTCGCGGGCGTTTAGATCGTTGAACTTCTTCTTGGCGATCTCGGCCACCTGCTTCTTCGTCAGGCTGAAGCCCTTGTACTTGCCGCCCTTCTTGGAATCGGGGGGAATCACTTCCTTCCCCTGTTTCTTGCCCGCGGGAATCTTGGCGGCGAGCTTGATCAGCACCGCGGCTGGCGGCGACTTGATCTTGAACTCGAAGCTCCGATCCGAATAGACCGTGATCATCACCGGCAGCATGAGGCCCTTCATGTCCGGGCTGTTCGTCTTGTCGTTGAACTGCTTGACGAACATGCCGATGTTGACGCCGTGGGCGCCGAGCGCGGGGCCGACCGGCGGGGCCGGCGTCGCCGTGCCGCCCGGACATTGCAACTTCACCACCGCCGTCACCTGCTTCGCCATTTGCTTTCTCGGGTTTCGGGTATCGGGTTTCGGGTATAAACGGATCGAGTAAGGGAATAGTGCTGGGTTCGGTCCGACGCCCGATCCCCGATCCCCGATACCCGATTTATGCTTTGTCGACCTGCCAGTAATCGAGTTCCACTTCCACAGGTCGGCCGAAGATGGTCACCTCGACCTTGACCTTCGGGGTTTCGGTGGCGTCCTTCGCCTCCGAGATGTGCTTCACTTCGCCTTCCATGCCGGAGAAGGCGCCGTCGCGAATCTTGACCTTGTCGCCCTTTTCGAAGTCGAGCTTCACCTTCACCTTGCCGGCCTTGGGGCCGCCCTTAACGGCGACGCCGGTGAGCATCGATTGCACTTCGTGCTCGCTCATCGGGTTGGGGGCGCGGTGCTGGGTGGCGCCGACGAAGTCGCCGACGCCGCTCGTCTCGCGGAAGAGATACAGAATACGGTCGTTGAAATCGACCTCGGCGAACAGGTAGCCGGGGAACTTCTTCCGCTTCTTGGTGACGTTCTTTTCCTGGTAAACCGTGTCCATTTCGCCGGTCTTCTTGTCCTTGACCTTGGCCTTCACCTTCTTCTTTTCGACGACTTCCTCGACGGGAATCTCGATGCGGCCGAAGAACTCTTCGAGCCCCTGGATTTTCACTTTGCGTTCGATGTCGCGTTTGATGGAATCCTCGCGGCCGGACTGCACCTTGACGACGTACCATTTGCGGGTGGAATCGGCGGCGACGGCGGCGCCGGCGCCGTTGGCCGGAGCCTCGGCGGGCTCTTCGTCGGCCGGCTTGGCCTTGGCACGTTTCTTCTTGGCGGGGGCCGGTTCCGCCTCGGCGACTGGCTCGGGTTCCGCGGCGGCCTGGGTTTCTTCCGGTTCTTCCGCAACGGGTTCTGCCGGCGCTTCGGCTTCCACCTCGACGTGCGAAACCACATCCATAACCGGCGAGCCGGGAGCGTCATCGGCCGGAGTCAGATCCGGCTCCGGCGCCGGTTCGGGAGGCGGCGGCGCAGGCACGGGCGCGGCCGGCTCGCTCGCCGGTGCTTCCACGCTCGTCGCGGTTTCGTCGCTCATCGCACGGTCCCCCGTTCCACTACCACTTTTGCTCCATCACTTCCTTGTGCTTATCCGCTTTCGGCGGCAGCACCCCGACCTTGCTCAATAGCCAGCCCCAAAACATATCCATCACCAGCAAGAAGAGCGCCATCAAGATCGTCGTAATCAGCACGACGACAGTATCTTGGGCCAGCCGCCGCTTGCTCGTCCACGACACCTTATTCATCTCGGCTTCGGTGGCGATCAGGAACTCGGCGAAGGTCGGCACATTCACCGCCCGATAGGCCATCCAAACGGTCAAAAGCATCAGCAGGATCGGAATCGTGTAACGGGCGTCGGTAAGGAGGGTGAAGGTCTTCGGCGTGCCGTCCGGGGCGCCAGCCTTCTGCGTGAACGGAATGCTCACGGTCCAGTTGTCGGGCAGGGAACTCTGCGAATAGAGGGCATAAATGCCGCTGGCGCCCAGGAGCAGGAAGCCGAGCAAGGTGAGGCGGCGCACCTTGAGGCCGAGCACGCGCTTATACGACCGGGTCCGGAACCAGCCCTGACTTTCGAGCGAAACCATCCACCGTTCGCCGCGCGGCGAGGTGAAGAGCTTAACCGCGCCGAAAATCAGTGCGACCGCCACGACAGCCGTGGCGATCTGCGCCGGCAAACCTTCGCCCGCCATGCCGACCCAGAGCACGATTAAGGCAATGATGGCGACGGCCAGAACCATCAGGAAGACGCCGCCGCGAAGCCCGAGCGGCGGGTTCGCCCCGGCCAACACGGAGCCGAACCAGGCAAGGGCGAACACGGCCACGAGCTGGGCAAGCGTTCGCCCGGGGTCGATGTCGATGTAGCGGAAGGTGTCGCCGGCCACCTGCGACCAGATGGCGGGAACGGCGTAAAGTACGACCGCGAGGGAAGCCAGAACGTAGACCGCTCCGATCAGACTCGCGGCGACGAGCCCGGCCGGAGGCCGCGACGCCTGCGGCTGCGAACTGGTTTCGAGAGCGGTGGCCATGCTCCATCCTTTCCCAACTTACCGGGCCGATCCCCGTTTGAACCAATCGGCCCCGACCCCTTCTATTCGGGGCGGGGCCGGCGATAGCGCTGGAGTGCATCCTTCGGGGGTCAACAGGAGCGGAGGGACTCGAACCCCCGACCGGTGGTTTTGGAAACCACTGCTCTACCAGCTGAGCTACGCTCCTACTGGATTTAGTTGCGAGGCCGCGGGGCCCTTTCGAGGCCGCGGCATTTCGATCATTAACGGACGCCGACGCCGGGCATTCTCGCCGCGATCACGCCGTGACCTTCGTCACCACGCCGGAACCGACGGTGCGGCCGCCCTCGCGGATCGCGAAGCGGAGTCCCTCGTCCATGGCGACCGGCATCCCTTCCATGAGTTCCACGTCGATCTTGACGTTGTCGCCGGGCATGCACATTTCGACCCCGGTCGGCAGCTTGATCGAACCGGTCACGTCCGTCGTGCGGAAGTAGAACTGCGGCTTGTAGCCGCTGAAGAACGGCGTGTGCCGGCCGCCTTCATCCTTCGACAGCACGTAGATGTTCGATTCGAACTTCGTGTGCGGCGTAATCGACTTCGGCTTGGCGATGACCTGGCCGCGTTCGATTCCTTCGCGCTCGATGCCGCGAAGCAGCACGCCGACGTTGTCGCCGGCAATTGCCGATTCGAGCGTCTTCTGGAACATTTCGATGCCGGTGATCGTGGTCGGCGTGTTGTCCTTCTTGAGGCCGATGATCTCGACGGCGTCGCCGACTTTCGCGGTCCCGCGCTCGACGCGGCCCGTGGCCACCGTGCCGCGGCCCTTGATCGAGAAAACGTCTTCCACCGACATGAGGAACGGCTTGTCTTCCTCGCGCACGGGCAGCGGAACGTACGTATCCAGCGCGAGCATCAGGGCGTCGATCGACAATGAGCCGGGGTTGTCCGTTGTGGCATTCTCGAGAGCCTCCTTCGACCGTCCATAGATGATCGGAATCTCGTCGCCCTTGAAGTCGTACTTGTTGAGCAGGTCGCGAAGCTCCATGACGACGAGCGGAATGAGTTCCGGGTCGGCCTTGTCGCACTTGTTCATGTAGACGACCATGTTCGGCACGCCGACCTGCTTGGCGAGCAGGATGTGCTCGCGCGTCTGCGGCATGGGGCCGTCGTCGGCGGCGACCACGAGAATCGCGGCGTCCATCTGGGCCGCGCCGGTGATCATGTTCTTGATGTAGTCGGCGTGGCCGGGGCAATCGATGTGGGCGTAGTGCCGGCCCTTGACCCCGGCGAGATTCACTTTCTCGAGGCCGGGGTAATCGATCAGGTCCTTGAACGGCAGGGCGTCGGCGTTCGCGTAAGTCCGGTCGTTCGATTCGTATTCGACGTGCGACACCGCGATGGTGACGGTCTTGTTCGCGTCGCGAACGATGCCGCCCTTGGCGATTTCCGCGTAGGTCTTGAATTCCTTGAGTTTGTTCAGATGGGCATTGCGGGCCATGATCGCCGCGGTGAGGGTGGTCTTGCCGTGGTCGATGTGCCCGATGGTGCCGACGTTGACGTGCGGTTTGGTCCGCTCGAAGTTGCCCTTTGCCATCGCTCCTCACTCCTCGCTATGACGGGGCCGAGGCCCCATGAGTTCGGGTGCGGCGCACCCTTGAATTCGGTCCCGTCCCAGAGCTGCTGCTGGGACTCGAACCCAGGACCTCCTCCTTACCAAGGAGGTGCTCTACCAGCTGAGCTACAGCAGCATGAACCGATGGACCCACGTGCCGGAAATCCGGCTGTGGCTTTTCATACGAGCCGAAAAACATCTCGGCCAGCCCCGCATCGGGCACAATCGCTAAATTGCGAGGTTTAGCCGCGACCCAATGGGGAGTGCGCAGCTCGCGCTTCCCGTTGGGGCGCGTTTAACCGGGGCCAAAAAGCGGGCGATGGGATTTGAACCCACGACATCTTGCTTGGAAGGCAAGAGCTCTACCGCTGAGCTACACCCGCGTGCTTGATTGCGGAATGTGGAATTCGGATTTATCGAGACACATTCCGCATTTTCCATTCCGAATTCCGCATTTCCATCATTGGGTAGGGAGGGATTCGAACCCCCGAACTCCGAAGAGGCCAGATTTACAGTCTGGTGCAATTGACCACTCTGCCACCTACCCGCGAAGCGCCTTATCTTAGGAATTCGCCGTGAGTTCGATAAGCTCGCGGAGGGATTTGAACCCACGACCTGCGGTTTACAAAACCGCTGCTCTACCCCTGAGCTACACGAGCGTCTTCACTTCCCTCCAGCCCTTCCATGCCGCATGGAAGAAGTATCTCGAAGAATCGAGACAAATTCAAGCTTGACGGTCAAGGCCTTAGACGCCTGGGAAACCACCGGAGACCTCATGAGGGATTGCCGCGAAGCCGGTTGGGTTCGCGGCCCGGCGCAGCTACTGCCAGCGGATGCTGAGCTTCCCCTCGATCATGGCTCGGCGTTCCAGGTAGCGGAGCAGCCAGCGTGCCGCGACGAGGAATGCCGCGGCCATCGCCGCCAGCACCGCCACTTCAGTTGTCACCGTGAAGAGGCCCGGCGTACGGAAAAGCACCTGCCGCATCGCGTCCATGCCGGTGGCCAGCGGCAACGCCGCCACGATCAGTGCCAGGCCCCGCACGCCGAGGCGTTCGAGAATCGGCGCCAGCGGAA
>DATNBQ010000414.1:0-2293 GCA_035571955.1 Urbifossiella sp.
GTGATCGCCGCGGTGATCGATTTCCCGACGAAGAAGACGGTGATCCAGAAGTTCCGCCGGCGGAAGAACTATCGGCGCCTGAAGGGCCACACGCAGCAGTACACTCAGGTGACGGTCAAGCACATCTTGAAGGCCGGCGAGCAACCGCCCGCGGCGTAGTGTCTCGGTTTGATTTTTGTAGCCGGCCTCTGTGAGGCCGGAAAGCCGTCAGAATCCGGCCTCACAGAGGCCGGCTACATCGCCGGGCAGCCGCAAAGAGGATTGCCGCCCCCGCTCGACATTTCTCTCGGGCTTCGGTTTACCTTATTGACTGACCGATCGCGAACGACTATCTTCTACCTTCGAGAATGATGGCCTCCCCCACGGCCGGACAGCCGATGGCTCGTTCGGCGCCTTGAAACCGCGGATCGCCCAACACGCCCCGCGTCACCAACCTCAACCGCAGCCTCGAACCCCTGAAAACGGAGTCCGCCGATGCATTTCTGGAATCGCACGTGCTCTGGCTCGCCGCTGTCGCGCCGCAATTTCCTGCACGTCGGCTTCGTGGGAGGCCTTGGCCTCACGCTCGACCAATACCTGCGGGTGCAGTCCGCACAAGCTGGCGAGCCGGCCGCCAAGAAGCCGAAAGCCCAGGCGTGCATCCACATCTTCATGCCCGGCGGCATGGCCCACCAGGAAAGCTGGGACCCGAAGCCGTTCGCGCCTGTCGAGTATCGCGGGCCGATGGCCAGCATCACCACCAAGGTGGAAGGCGCCCAGTTCAACGAATGCCTGAAGGAAACGGCGAAAATCGCGGACAAGATCGCGGTGTGCCGTTCGATGACGCACGGCGAAGCGGCCCACGAACGCGGCACGCACAACATGTTCACCGGATACCGCCCCAGTCCGGCGCTGACGTTCCCGAGCATGGGCAGCGTGATCAGCCACGAACTCGGCGTGCGGAATAACCTGCCGCCGTACGTGGCGATTCCCAATATGCCAACCAACTTCGCGGGCAGCGGCTACCTTTCGAGCGCTTATGCTCCGTTCAGCCTGGGCAGCGACCCCGCCAACGCCGGTTTCCGCGTGCAAGACCTGAGCCTGCCCGGCAACGTCACGCCGGCCCGCTTCACCGATCGCCGCAAGATGCTCGACGCCGTCAACGACCACTTCGCCGGCAAGGAGAAGTCCGACAACCTCGACGCGATGGATACGTTCTATCAGAGGGCCTACGGCCTGATTTCGAGCGAGAAGGCACGGGCGGCGTTCGACATCAATGCCGAGAAGAAAGAAGTCCGCGATTCCTACGGCCGCAACGCCGCCGGGCAGCGATTGCTGATGGCGCGGCGGCTCGTGGAATCGGGCGTCCGCTTCGTGACGCTGACTTACGGCGGCTGGGACCTGCACGGCGGCATCGCCGGGGGAACCAAGAGCCAGCTTCCGCAGTTCGACCAGGCCTTCGCCGCCCTCATCAACGATCTGTCGACGCGCGGCATGCTCGACAGCACGCTCATCATGATTTCCAGCGAGTTCGGTCGCACGCCGAAGATTAACGCCTCGGCGGGCCGCGATCACTGGCCGAAGGTCTTCTCGGTGGTGCTGGCCGGCGGCGGCATCAAGAAGGGCCTCATTTACGGCAAATCCGACCCCACCGCCAGCGAGCCGGAAGAGGATGCACTCAACGTCGAGGACCTGGCCCACACCGTGTACCACTGCCTGGGCATTGACGCGGCCAAGAAGTTGATGAGCCCCGGCGACCGCCCCATCGACATCGTCCGCGAAGGCAAAATCCGCAAGGAACTGCTGGTGTAACGTGTTTAGCCGCGACCCGGAGTCCGCGGAGGAGAGCGCGCTCGTCTCCGCGGACTCCGACTCGCGGCTAATCCTCAAATGCGGAAGCGCATCATGCTCACCCGGACGGTTGGACTCGTTTGCGTGTTGATGTCGTCCACGCCGCTACTCGCGGCGTCGCCATCTCTGGGCGGCATCCAGCCGCGCGGGGCCCAGCGCGGCACCGAGGCAGTCGTTACATTCACCGGCGGCCGCCTCGCTGACGCGCAAGAAGTTCTCGTTTATTACCCCGGTATCACCGTCAAGAAGTTGGAAGTCGTCAACGCATCCCAGCTCAAGGTCACGCTGGCCATTGCCGCCGATTGCCGACTGGGGGAACATGCCTTCCGCGTCCGCACCGCTTCCGGCATCTCGGACCTGCGCACCTTATGGGTTGGGGCGTTGCCGGTCATCGACGAGAAGGAACCGAACAGCGACTTCGACAAGCCGCAACCGATCGCGCTGAACAGCACCATTCACGGCG
>DATNBQ010000415.1:0-38892 GCA_035571955.1 Urbifossiella sp.
CTCGTAAAGCGAGCGGCCCCAATGCACCGCCCGCACGATCGTGCTGAACGAATCGTCGAGCAGCACGATCTGGCTGGCTTCCTTGGCCACTTCGGTTCCGGAGATTCCCATGGCCAGGCCCACGTCGGCCTGTTTCAAGGACGGGGCGTCGTTGGTGCCGTCGCCGGTCATGGCGACCACGTGGTTCTCGGCCTGGAGCAACTTGACGAGGCGATGCTTGTCGAGCGGCCGGGCTCGCGCCAGGATCCGCAGGTGCGGCAACTTCGGCTTCAACTCTTCGTCCGAGTGGGCGTTGAATTCGTCCGAGGTGAGGGCCAGCGATTCGGGTTCGTTCAAGAGGCCGGCGTCGCGGGCCACGGCGCGGGCTGTCGCCAGGTTGTCTCCGGTGATGAGCTTCACGTCGATCCCGGCAGCCCGGCACTCGGCCACGGCCCCCGGCACGTCGTCGCGCAGCGGGTCGCGGAGCGCCGCGAATCCCAGATAAACGAGTGCCTCCGCGCTCTCCCCGTATGCGAACGCGAGAGTTCGCATGGCTTCCTCGGAAGCGCCGCGGAGTTGCCCTTCCACGGCGTGTCGAATCTCGGCCAGCGGCCGCCGCGAACCGTCGAGCGCCAAGTACCACTCGCAGCGCTTCAGAACCATCTCCGGCGCGCCTTTCACCAAAACAACATCCCGGCCATCCACGCGAGCAACAGTCCTCATCTCCTTGCGATCCGAGGAAAAGTGCATTTGCTCGATCATGGGATTCGCTCGGCGCAGGGCGGCGTAATCGATGGGGCCGCCGCCGAGCCAGGCGCCGCCGCGCAGCCACAATAAGAGCGCTCCCTCCGTGATGTTGCCGATCGTTCCCCGATGGCTTTCGTCGAGGTTCGCCGTGGAATTGACGGCCGCATTCACGACCAACCAGTACAGCGGCGCCGTCTCGGCCTTCCAGGAAGCTTGCGGGCCGTCGAACACGCGGCCGCCGATGCCGACCCGAATGACCGTCATCTGGTTCCGCGTCAGCGTGCCGGTCTTGTCGGAACAGATGACGGTTGCCGAGCCGATGGTCTCCGTGGCAACCAGTTGCCGGACGAGCGCGTTGGCCCGCGTCATCTTCCGCATCGCCAGCGCCAGCGACACGGTCACGCTCATCGGCAGCCCTTCCGGCACCGCCACCACAATGACGATCACCATGTAGACGAAGTACGAGAGAAGGGCCTTCACATTTGCGAGATGAACGGCCCGAGGGTCGTCGTCCGGGCCGGGCCAGCGGATTTCGCCGGCCCACAGGCCACGAACCAAAAGCGCCAGAAAAATGGCGATGGCCGCCCAGTAACCGATCTTGCTGATGGTTTTCGCCAGCACCGCGAGCTTCGCTTGCAGCGGCGTGGCGGCCTTCGAGATGGTCAGTTTCTCCTGGACGCGCGAATCGATGCCGCCGCGGCTCGGGGTTTCCTCCACGTCGCCGGACAGCTTGCGAGCAATGGTGCCGAGCATGGTGTCGTCGCCGACGTTGGTCGCGATCATCTGCCCCGCGCCGTCGATCACCTGCGTGCCGCGGAGTACGCCGCCAAGCGATTCCAAGTCCCCGGCCGCGTTTTTCCGCACCGGTTCGCTTTCGCCGGTCATCAGCGATTCGTCGACGTGCAATTCGTTGGCGAGAATCAGCCGGCCGTCGGCGGGAATCTCATCGCCCATTTCCAGGAAGACGAGGTCGCCGACCACCACGTCTTCGAGGCCGATCGATCGCAGAGCGCCGTCACGCTGCACCTTCGCGCGAACGGCATCCTTGCTGGCGTTCAACTTCTCGAACTCGTGATCGCTGCGGTATTCGCTGAGGAACGCGATGCCGGTGGCCAGGGCGACGGCGATCATGATCGCCAATCCTTCGAACGAGAGCGAGCCGATGGCCGCACTGACGACGACGAGAATCGCAGCCAGGGCAAACAGCAAGGCGGGCAAGAGCGCGCGGAGCCTCGCGAACACGGCCGCGACAACGATGGCGATCGCCGCGAGCAAGCCGATGCCGCCGGCGAGTGGATTGGCCGCGAAGAGATCGACGACGATCTTGAGAAGCGACGCCGCCAACAGCACCTTGATAATCGGCTCGTCGAATTTGTCGAGGAACTTGCGCCACACGGGCTCGCGCGGCAGCGGCGTGAGACGGTTGGCGCCGAAGCGTTCCCGGCTGAGAGCGACCTGATCGCTCGTCAGGCCGGATTCGGCGGCGCCGGGGAAAAGTTGAAGGATGTCTCGGAGGGAACGCATCAGGGGCGGCTCGCGGGCATGGACTATGCAGTATGGAGCGCGACGCCGTCCAGCAACGCGGCTTCCGCCCGAGGAAGCGGACAGCCTGGGAAGGCGAGGCTCCTGCCGAGCCGCATCACTTAAACGAAACACAGAATGCCAAGGATGCCACAATGCCAACACACCGATTTGGCATTCTGTGTCTCGTTTGAGTTATGTCAAAATGGGGACGACGGCTCGGCAGGAGCCTCGCCCTCCCGAATAGAACCTCCGTAATTTCGCTGTGTGTTCGAGCTATTTCTTCAGTTCGGTCTTGCTGGCCCAGGCTACGCCGTTCACCACCAAGCGAATGAAGTTAGGCTCCTTGAAATCGTCCGGCGTGCCGAGCGACGTGTAGAACACCCGACGGCCGTCCTTCTCGCGGAGCCACGCCACCGGCTCGCTTCCTTCGGGAATCTTGCCGCGCAAGAGCACGGTCACGTCGTTGGCCACATTGGCGTTCTTGTAGAGGCCGCCGCGCGTCGTGAACGGCTGTATGCCGGCCAATACCGGGTTCCCCTTGGCCTTCGGGTCGATGGTAATGTCGCAGGGAGTATTCTGGCCGAAGTGTCCCTTGTAATCGCCGCCGAGGACGAGCTTGTCGAACTCGAGCCAGTTCTGGAAGCCGTGGCTGGCCGTGCGGATGCCGACGATCGGCTTCTTGGCGGCAACGTACTTCTTCACGCGGTCGAGCGAATCGCCGTCGATCTGCAAACGGCGAGTGAAGAAGATCGCCACGTCGCACGTCTCGAGGTTTTCCAGCCCGGCGAGGCTCTTGTCCTTATCCGACTTGGCGAAGGCTCGCGTGCACTCGACCGGGTAATTCGCTTCGAGATGCTTCTGGAACGCGGACAGCGAATCGTCCGACTTGTACTCGAACGAGCCGGAAATCAGCAGCACTTTGAGCTTCCTTGATGGCGAGCCGGCACCGTCAGGTGCCGGAGTCTTCGTCGGCTTGTCACTACCCAGGTAAACGAAGAGGTCGGCGATTTCTTGATAGCTCAGCGCTTCCAGTAACTTCTCGGGCATCAAGGAAATCGCGGAAGGCACGATCGATTCGATATCGGCCTTGGGGATCGTTTTGATCTCCAGCTTGTCGTTGACGACGTTGGTGAGCGTGATGTTGCCGCCGGACTCGGCCGCGAGCCCGGATAGTTTGCGGCCATCCACGGTGAGCACGTTTTGCGATACGAACTCGGGGCGAATGTAGCCGGAGGGATCGACGATGTTGGCGAGCAGGTAGCCGCGATTCTTGCGGTCGGCGGTGGTGAGGTCGGGTCCGATCTTGCCGCCTTCGCCGTGCAACTGATGGCAAGCGGCGCAGTGCTTCGTGAAGAGCGCCTTGCCGCGGGCGGCGACGCCGGGTTTCTCGCGGCCCAGTTGGGTATTGAGCCAGGCGATGCGGGCCTGCTTTTCACCGGGTGTGGCCGGGGCCAGTTTGCCAAAGTGCTTCTCGACGATCGCGGTCACCGCCTTGTCGTTGAGCAGCACCGCGGCCTTGGCCTGGGTCAAGGCGAAATCGTTCTTGGGGAACGTTCCCTTGTCGAATTGCTGCACGAGGCGGAGCGTCCACGATGGCCGGGTGAGCAGCGCTTGCAAGGCGCGTTTCTTCACGGCCGGAGTGAAACCGGCGTAGCTTCTCAGCAGCGTCTCGCCGATGGCGGGATCGTCGAACGCCTCCAGTCCGCCAATTAGGGCAACGCGAATGGAATCCGCTTTCTCGCCGGCGAATCGCGCCAGGAACAGTCCCTTCGCCTCGCGATCGCGAACCTGACGCAAGAGATCGATGGCCTTGATTCGGTCCGCAGTCGGGGTCTTCTCGGCCGCGACGCGGTGGCGGAGTTCCTCGCGCGCCGGCTTCGCGTTCATTCGCACCAGGACCTCGAAGACGAGCGGGTCGTTCGGATGGGCGAGTCGGTAAGCTTCGAGCGGTTTGCGCAGCGCCTCGGGGATCGCGTCAAGGGTGCGGCCTTCGAGGGCCTTGGCAATGCCGCGAAGTGCGGCGGACTTGATGCTTTCGGGGCGATCCGTGAGGAATCGAGAAACGGTTTGCGGACCGGTGGGGAAGTCGCCGGCCATTAGCCGCCGGGCGTAACGTTCATATGTGAGTAGCTGGAGCGGCGAAGGATTACCGGAAACCGGAATCCAGCCGGTGCCGGTTCCGTTCGTTCGCGTCAGGTGCGCTTCGATCGTCCACCAGATCAGGAGCGGAATCTGCGGATCGGTCCCAGAGACGGAGTTCCTGAGAAGCTCTTTGACCACTCCTTGCGCGGTGTCGAGCGGCAACCGCCGCGCGGAACACGCGAGCTGGGCAAGGACGGCTGGACTGGTATTGATCGCAGCGAGGAGTGCTAGGACAGCGCTTTCCTCCCGCAACCGCACCCCCCAGGCCCGTACATACTGGTTCGAGTGCCCCAGGCACTCTTCTTTCCATCCGTCCCATCCGTCGGTCTGATGCAACGTCCACAGTGCTTCCAGCGCCAGGCCGCCCTTTTCCTCCTTGATCCACTTCCGAAGCTGCGGGTGAATGCTCTTGTCTTGCCGCTCCGCCAGCAGTCGCCGGGCTTCGTTCCGCCACCACTTGTTCGGGTGCTTCAACAACTCCAGCAGTTCGGCGCTCGTCTTCTTCCGCAAATCGAACGGGGGCACCTTCGGCGTGCCCTGATACTCCAGCTTGTAAACGCGGCCATTGGTCTTGTCCCAGTTGTCCACGGGGTCGAGGTGCGCCGCCCGGCGATCGTAAAAATCGACCACGTACACAGAGCCGTCCGGCCCCTGTAAACAGTCGATGGGCCGGAACCACGGGTCGTTCCCCTGGATCAACGTGCCGCCGTGGCTCGCGACGAACGACGACTTTGCCGGCTCCATCTTGTGCCAGTTCACGCAGTTCGACAGCAGGTTGGCGGCGATGTACTGATCGCGGTATTGCGGCGGGTAGGCGTCGGCCTGATACATGATGCCGCCGCAAGTGACGTGGCCGCCCTGGAACCCTTTGTACGGCACGTGATCGAAATAGCCGTAAGTGTGCGGATTGTGCAGCGGGCCGTGCTTCGAGAACCCCTTGACGTAATAGGCCCCTTGCATCTGGTGGAGCATGGCGAAGCCGCCCCAGTTGGTGCCGGCGATGGCCTGGCCGTGCCTGTCGAAATCGAGGCCATACGTGTTGCCGCCCCCCTCGCTGAATAGTTCGAAGCGCTTGCTTTTCGGATGATAGCGCCAGATGCCTTGCTGGAAGGCAACGGTTTCCTTGGGATTGGCGGGGTTCTTGATCTCGCAAGTGCTGGTGCTGCCGGCGGCGCCGTAGAGCCAGCCGTCCGGGCCCCACTGCAGCGAGTTGGCCAGCGAGTGCGTGTCGTTCATGCCGAAGCCAGTGAGCAGCACCTCGGGGTCGCCGTCCGGCACATCGTCAGCGTTTTTATCGGGATAGAAGAGTAGATACGGGGGCTGTACGACGTAGACGCCGCCGTTGCCGAGGCAGAAGCCGCTGGCGATGTTGAGCCCGGTCGCGAAGTCTTTGCTTTTGCGGAAGACGCCGTTCTCATCCGGATCGTAGCAAATCGTGAGGCGGTCGAGCCCCTTGGGGCCGCGCGGCGGCGGCTCCGGAACCTTGTCCCAGATCGTCCGCAGGTATTGATCCTGCTTCACCGGTTTGAGGCCGGCGTAGTTCGGGTATTGCAAGTATTGCAGCACCCACATGCGGCCGCGGTCGTCGAAGCTGATGCTCACCGGCTGGCGGATCATCGGCTCGGCCGCGACCACCCGCACGCTGAACCCCGGCGGCAGTTTCATCTTGGCGACGGCTTCTTGCGGCGAAAGCCCCTCGGCGGCAGCGACGGCGGGAAGCAATAAGGCCGCCAGGATCGACGCGATACGCGGCATGAGAGAGGCTCCGAGGCGGGATGAGTCGATGCGTTCTTTCTACGAACGCGCTATAGTCCCGTTTAGCCGCGACGCGAAGCGGAGCGGTCCGCTCCGCAGACTCCGCGTCGCGGCTAAACATAGCGGTCGCGCCGCGCTTTGCCATTTTTCCTTATCGCGGCATCCATTATCTTAAACGCATACAGGAGGAGCCGTCGCGATGAGTGCACTGGTTGTGGAGCCGCCTTCGGAGCGCGTGGAACAGGTCCACGTGCCGATCGAGAACGTGGCCGGGCGGCTGGGGCCGTGGCCATCCAACATCATGGTGGCCCGGGCTGGTCTGCCCTGGAAACGCCGCCTCTCCCGGGCCGCCCTCTATATCCCCCAAATCCGCTATTGGGAGTCGCAGTTTCTGAAGTCGAACGATGCCGAACTCCTCGAAGTCAGCCAGAAACTGCGCGGCAAGGCGCGCGGCAAGTTCAGCCTCGAAAAACTCCTCCCGGAGGCGTTCGGCCTCTGTTCGGTCGCCATCCAGCGGACGCTGAACATCCGGCCGTTCGATGTGCAACTCGCCGCCGGCGTCGTGCTTCACTTCGGCGGCCTCGTCGAGCTGGCCACCGGCGAAGGGAAAACGGTCACGGCCTCTGCCCCGGCGTTCCTTAACGCCCTCGTCGGCAAGGGCGTCCACGTCACCACGGTGAACGACTATCTGGCCAAACGCGACGCCGAATGGATTGGCCCGGTTTACGAAAAGCTCGGCCTCACCGTCGGCGTGCTCCAGCAAAAAATGGAAGACGCCCCGCGGACCGCCGCTTACCAGTCGGACGTCACTTACGGCACCGCCGCCGAGTTTGGCTTCGATTTCCTTCGCGATCGCTTAAAGCTGCGCGGCGGCCAGGCCCAGACCGCTCCGTTCTGGGCACCGTTCATTGCAGGGGCCGGTCCCGCCAAGATGGATCCGCGCGTGCAGCGGAGCCTCCATTACGCCATCGTCGACGAGGCCGATAGCATCTTCATCGACGAGGCCAAGACGCCGCTCATCATTGCCAACCCGACGCGGCCCGCCGAGGCCGACGAACAGGTCGTGTTCGTGTGGGCGGACCAGGTGGCCCGCGAGATGAAGCGCGACGTCCACTTCGCCTTGAACCTCAAGAAGGACAAGATCGAGATCACCGACGAAGGGCGGCACCTGGTCCGCTATTCGAACCCGCCGACCGGCAAGCACGCCAAGGCGATGGACAAGCTACTCGAATCCGTCGAGAAGGGACTGCACGCCTATTACCGCTTCTCCCGCGACCAGCACTACATGGTGAACAAGGAAGGGAAGATCGTCATTATCGACGAAGGAACGGGGCGGCCGATGCCGGACCGGCACTGGCGCGACGGCCTGCATCAGGCCGTGGAAGCGAAGGAACGCGTGCAAATCAACATGCCGAGCGACCACGCCGCCCAGATTACGTTCCAGAACTTCTATCGGCTCTATTCGAAGCTGGCCGGGATGAGCGGCACGCTGTTGCCGAACTTCTGGGAACTGCGAAAGGTGTATCGCCGCTGGACGAGCAAGGTGCCGACCAACAAGCCGAGCCGCCGCGAAGTGCTGCCGGACCAGGTGTTTCCCACCGAGGACGCGAAGTTCAACTACGTGGTGGCGAAGACCCAGGAGATGCTGGCGAAGAAACGACCGGTGCTCATCGGCACGCGAACGGTCGATGCCTCGAAGAAACTGAGCGCGAAATTGACGATTGCCGGGGTGAAGCACCGCGTGTTGAACGCTGAACAGAACGAAGGGGAGGCGGAGATCGTGGCCCAGGCAGGGCAACCCGAAACAGTGACAGTGGCAACGAACATGGCCGGCCGCGGCACGGACATCAAGTTAGGGCCTGGCGTCGCGGAGGCCGGCGGCCTGCACGTCATCGGCACCGAGCGCCACGAAGCGGAGCGAATCGACCGGCAGTTGCAGGGCCGCGCCGGCCGCCAGGGCGACCCCGGCAGCGCCCAGTTCGTCGTGTCTCTCGAAGATCAACTGCTCGAAGGGCTCGGCACCGCGAGGCAGGACGAACTGGCCGCCATCGGCCGCACCGGCGGCAACCGCGACTGGAACCAGTACGTCGGCCTCTTTCGCCTCGCCCAGGTCCGCATCGAGAAGAAACACTACAAGCAGCGTTTCGATTTGATGAACTACGACAAGCACCGCCAGGAAATGCTCTCGGACATCGGCGCCGATCCGTATGTGGACTGATTGGGGGAATCACCCGCTCGCCTTCTCGCGGCCAATCATTGTCGCGCAATTGGCCATATAATCTCGCCATGCTGTTCGAACAGATCACGATCGTCGGGGTCGGGCTGATAGGCGGTTCGATCGGGTTGGCGGCAAAGGCGCGGGGCATCGCCCGATGCGTCGTCGGGGCGGGCCGCGATCCCGCGAAGCTGGCCAAGGCCGAACGCCTCGGCGCCATCGACCGGGGCACGCCGCGGCTCGAAGAGGCCGTTGAAAACGCCGACCTCGTCGCCGTTTGCACGCCGGTGGACCTGATCGCCTCCACGATCCTTCGCGCCGCTCCCCATTGCAAGCCCGGCACCCTCTTCACCGATGGCGGCAGCACCAAAGCGACCATCGTTAAGGACGTGACGAGCCAGGCATTGGAACGGATCGCTTTTGTGCCGGCTCATCCGATTGCCGGTTCCGAGAAGAACGGCGTCGAGTACGCCCGCGCCGATCTCTTCGAAGACCGCCTCACAATCTTGACGCCGATCGCTTCCGGCGATCCGGCCCTGGAAAGCGTGGCCGCTTTCTGGAAAGCACTCGGCTCGCGGATCGCCATCATGAGCCCGGCGGATCACGACAAGGCTCTCGCCTCCACCAGCCACCTTCCGCATGCCGTGGCGTCGGCGGTGGCGGGCATCACGCCGCGCGACTGGCTGCCGCTCTCCGCCGGCGGCTTCCGCGACGTCACCCGCATCGCCGCCGGCGACCCCCATTTGTGGACGCCGATCTTCCTCGAAAACCGCGAGGCCGTTCTGGCCGCTCTCGACCGCTTCACCCATCGACTCGATGAATTCCAGCAACTGGTGGACTCCGGCAACGCGGCCGGCCTCGCCCGCTGGCTCGCCGATGGCAAACAGGTGCGCGATGCTCTGGGAACTTGAAATCCGGCCGCTCGGCCGCGACGGCGAACGCGAACGCGTCGGCGATGAGTTCGACTTGCTGACGCACGCCCGCCGCGGCCGCGAACTCGTTGCCGCCTCCGCCCGCGGCTTCGTCATCGAGGGCAATCTCGCCGCCGACGATCTCGCTCGCCTCGCCACCGAAGTGCTCATCGATCCACTCGTCGAAACCGCCGAGATGAAGCCGCTCGGCGACCGCGCCGGCCACTACTCGACAGTGCTACTCAAGCCCGGCGTCATGGACCCGGTCGCCCAGACCATCCTCGATCTCGCCCGCTTGTTGAAGATTCCCGTGGCGGCGGTCCGCACCTTTCGGCGTTACTACGGGCCGTCCGAAATCGCTGCCGCCGATCGCGACGTACTCTTCCGCAAAGTGCTCGCCAACGACGCCATCGAGCAGATCGTCGTCGGACCACTCCATGCCGATCACCTCGCCATCGGTGCGAAATACGAGTTCAAGAAGCTCGCGATTCCCCTGGCGAAGCTGGATGACGGCGGTCTTGCCAAGCTCAGCAAGGACGGCATGCTGGCCCTCACACTCGAGGAAATGCGGGCGGTGCAGGCTCACTTCCGCGGCCTGGGTCGCGAACCGACCGATTGCGAACTGGAAACCATCGCCCAAACCTGGTCCGAGCATTGTTCCCACAAGACGCTCAAGGGAACGATCCATTTGACCGATGCCGCGACGGGCGAGACGCGCACTTACAAGAACCTGCTCAAAGAAACGGTGTTCGCCGCGACGCAGCGGATTCGCGCGCAGCTCGGCGCCGACGACTGGTGCATCAGCGTCTTCGAGGATAACGCCGGCATCGTGGCCTTCGACGACGAGCATCACGTCTGCTTCAAGGTGGAGACGCACAACCACCCCTCGGCGATCGAACCGTACGGCGGGGCCAACACCGGGCTCGGCGGCGTGATCCGCGACGTGCTCGGCACCGGCCGCTCCGCCCGCCCCGTTTGCAATACCGATGTCTTCTGCTTCGCGAACCCCGATTACCCGCCCGAAGGCTTGCCGCAAGGCGTTTTGCATCCGCGCCGCGTCATGAAGGGCGTCGTCGCCGGCGTCCGCGATTACGGCAACCGCATGGGAATTCCCACGGTCAACGGAGCGATTCTCTTCGACGACCGCTACCTCGCCAACCCACTCGTCTTCTGCGGCACCGTCGGCATCATGCCGAAGGATGCGGCATTTAAGCGCGTGAATCCCGGCGACCTGATCGTGGCCCTCGGCGGCCGCACCGGCCGCGACGGCATCCACGGCGCGACCTTCTCGTCCCTGGAACTCACCCACGAATCGGAAACCGTCAGCGGCGGCGCCGTGCAGATCGGCAACGCCATCACCGAAAAGAAAGTGCACGATGTAATCTTGCAAGCGCGCGATCGGGGGCTGTTCACCGCGGTCACCGATTGCGGCGCCGGCGGCTTCAGTTCCGCGGTTGGCGAAATGGGCGCCGAGATCGGCGCGACGGTCGATCTCGACAAGGCTCCGCTCAAGTACGAAGGACTCAGTTATACGGAGATCTGGATTTCGGAATCGCAGGAACGGATGGTGCTGTCGGTGCCGCCGGAGAAGTGGGCGGCCTTGCGAACGCTCTGCGACAGCGAGGATGTGGAAGCGGCGGTACTGGGCACGTTCGAACCGACCGGCCGCTTGCAGCTACGCTTCCAGGGGAATCCGGTCGCCGATCTGGACATATACTTTTTGCACGACGGCCGCCCTGTAGTAACGCGGCATGCGGAATGCGGAATGCGGAATGAAAACCTGTCTTCCAATCCGCAATCCGCAATCCGCAATCCGCAATCCGCGTCATATGGCGATAACCTTCTGCGAATTCTCTCCACGTATTCCGTTGCATCCAAGGAATGGGTGATTCGCCAGTACGATCACGAGGTGCAGAGCGGCAGCGCCGTCAAGCCACTCGTTGGGATCGCCAACGATGGGCCGTCGGACGCCGCGGTAGTGATGCCGGTGCTCGGTTCGTTCGCCGCCGTGGCCATCGGCTGCGGCATCAACCCGCGTTACGGCGAACTCGATCCGTACTGGATGGCCGCCGCTGCCATCGATGAAGCGCTGCGGAATGTCGTCGCCGTCGGCGCCGACCCGAAGCGCACCGCCATCCTGGATAATTTCTGCTGGGGGAACGTCAACGATCCGCAGGTGCTCGGCACGCTGGTCCGCGCCGCCGAGGCCTGCCGCGATGTCGCCATTGCCTTTGGAACCCCGTTCATCAGCGGCAAGGACAGCTTAAACAACACGTACGCCGGTCCGAACGGCGAGCGCCTCGATATCCCACACACGCTGTTGATCTCCGCACTCGGCCGCGTGGCCGATTGCCGAATGTGCGTCACGATGGATTTGAAGGAACCGGGCAACGACCTTTACCTCGTCGGCATCACGGCGAACGAACTGGGCGGCTCGCATTATCATCTCGTCACCGGGCAGACGGGCGGCGTTGTTCCCCGAGTGAATCTGGCGCGAGCGCCGAAAGTCCTGGCCGCGGTGCACGCCGCCATCCAGCACGGCCTGGTCCGCTCGTGCCACGATCTGAGCGAGGGGGGCTTCGCCGTGGCGATGGCGGAGATGGCCTTCGCCGGCGGCATCGGCGCCGACATCACGGACTTGCACAAGATGCCCGGCGCCGAGCGCGAGTCGGATGAAGTGCAGCTCTTCAGCGAATCGACGACGCGATTCCTCCTCGAAGCGAAGCCGGAGCACGCGGCGGCCCTGGCGGCCTGTTTCGAAGGCGGGCCGCTCGCGCGCATCGGCCGCACGGTGGCCGAACCGCGGCTCCGCATCGCCGCCGCCAACGGCGAATGGCTCCTCTGGGCCAAACTCGCCGAACTCAAAGAAGCCTGGCAGAAACCGCTCCGCTGGTGATGGTATAATTCAACGAGCCAAGGCTGACTGATGGAAGCGACCGTCGAAACCAGCGTTGCCATTGTGATCCGGGTCGCCTCTCCCGGTCATGCGGCATTCCTACTTCGCAAAGGGGAGCAAGGCTTATCGGTATTCGACCCACGCACCGTCGATCCGCCATTGACCGATGAAGAAATCCTGGAGGCCTTTCGGCAAGGCAGCATCGTTGTGTATCGCACCCATGCCGAAATCTTGAAACTGCGGCTGAGAATAGTCGCATGCGAAGGAGACATCAGTTTGCCCGAGCGATTGCGGCTCTCTCATAACGAAATTCGGTCGGGCGACGGAATGAGCCGCGACGAGTTCAAAAACGCATTGAAGGAACTGGAGTAATCATGAGTACGACCGCGACAATCGATCCTCTCGTGTCCCATGAACTCCTCGATGCGATTGCATCCTTTCCACTGCATCGCGAAGTGACCCACTGCGGGGAATTGTTCCAGGCTTCGCCGCTCGCAATCTACGCAGAGTGCCCGGTCTGCAAGAAACAGGTCAAGATTCGCTCGTTCTCTTCGAATCCAGATATCGAGGATGTCTTCGACGCCGTCCTCGGCTGGATGCACCAGCTGGGTGCCGACGAGTATATCCAGCAGCGGCGCAAGGAAATTGAAGCGGACGCGGAAGGTTGACTCGCGTCTTGCAGCTTCGAGCATGATGCGTCGCATCTCCCGAAACTTCGCCAGGAAGTATTCTCATGTCGCGATTGTCGGCCGCGCTCGGCGTCCTCGTCATGATGCCCCGGCCGCATCGTGGCGGAACCGCGGCTCCGCATCGCCGCCGCCAACGGCGAATGGCTCCTCTGGGCCAAACTCGCCGAACTCAAAGAAGCCTGGCAGCAACCGCTCCGCTGGTGATGGTATAATTGGAGAGACTTGGCGAGCCGGGAGCGTGAGCGACTGGAGCGCTCAAATCACTCCGGTCGCTTACGCTCCCGGCTCGCCAGGATGTTTCTCATGTCGCGATTGTTGCTTCTCACCGGGCTTTCCGGCGTGCTCGGCGTCGTCGTTATGATGCCCGCCGGGGCGCCGGCCCAGCCGCAACCCGCCCCCGTCAAGCCCGAGGAAGAACTCGTCAACAAGGTACGCGATTCCATCAAGCGCGGCGTCGCCTACCTCAAGAAAAACCAGACCTCCCAGGGTAACTGGGAAGGGGTGGTGCTCAAGTTCCTCGCGGACATGGAAGGCGGCTCGACGGCCCTGGTCGTGCTCGCCCTGCTCAATTGCGGCGAGAAGCCGGACGAACCTTACCTGCAAAAGGCCATCAAGTACCTCGCCGACTTGCCGCCGCGAAAGACCTACGTCGTCGGCTTGCAAAACATGGTGTTCGCCGAGGTCCGCGAAAAGAAATACTTGCCCATCATCCAGCGCAACGCGGACTGGCTCATCAAGGGCGCCGTCGGCTACCGAGAGGGGGCCGGCGCCCTCCAGGGCTGGACGTATCAGCCGAGCGGCAACAATACCCTCGGCGACAATTCCAACACGCAATACGCACTGCTCGGCCTCTACGCCGCCAAGTCCGCCGGCGCCAAGATCGAAGACAAGCACTGGAAGGCCATTCAGGATTACTACCAGCGCACGCAGCACAAGAGCGGCTACTGGAAGTACCACAATCGCCTCGATACCGGGGCCAGCTTCACCATGACGGTCGCGGGCGTCTGCGGGCTACTCATCGCCGGGATGGGGCTCGACCAGAGTTCGCAGCAACTCGACCCGGCCACCGGCGTCGCGGCCAATTGTGGCGTCTACGATGAAAACGAACCCGTCGCCCGCGGCATGAACTGGATCGCCTCGCGCTTCAACTTCGAACAGGGCCTCACGCCCTTCGAGCAAGGTTCATCGATCGCTTACAACATCTATGGCATCGAACGGCTCGGCCGCCTCTCCGGCCAGCGCTTCATCGGCAAGTACGACTGGTACCGCGAAGGGTGCAAGTACCTTCTCGGCAAGCAGCGCGGCGACGGCCACTTCGCCGTCGGCGCCGCCCCGCTCGACGCTTCCGAAGTTCTCTCCACCGCCTTCTCGCTCCTGTTTCTTTCCAAGGGGCGCACGCCGGTACTCATCAGCAAGTTCGCCTGGGGCGGCCTCGTCGGCCGGGGCAACACTGCCTCCGAAGCCAGGATCGGCCCCAAGGGGCAAGTGGATTGGAACCGCAAGCACAACGACACGCGGCACCTCGTCGAATTCGCTAGCCACGAACTGTTCAAGGGCGCCCCGTTGGCCTGGCAAGTCTACGACATGCGCCGGTTGAACATCGACGACGATCATAAGATGCTCGACGAAGTGAGCGTGCTGTTGCAAACGCCGGTGCTTTATTTGAACGGTCACGGCGCGATGCCGTTCGTCGGCCTGCCCGGCTCCCTCCTCACCATTCAAGAGAAGCTCTTGCAAAAGTACGTGGAAGAAGGGGGCTTCATTCTGGCCGAGGCGTGCTGCGGCGATGAGGAGTTCGCCGATTCGTTCCGCGCCTTGATGAAGCGCATCTTCCCGCGCAACGAACTCCGCCGCCTGCCGGCGAGCCACGTCATCTGGACAACGTTCTTCAAGGACGCGGGGCTCGCGCAATTCGCCGGCCTCGAAGGGCTGGAAAAAGGCTGCCGCACCGTCGTGGTCTTCAGCCCGAAGCCGCTCGCCGGGTACTGGGAAGAGCAGAAGTACATGCCGCTGACAGGACAGGTTCCGGCGCGAAAAGGGGACGACCGCTATCGCGGCGAAGTGGCGTACAAGCTGGCCGGCAACGTCATCGCCTATGCCACCGGCCTCGAACTGCCCAAGCCGAAACTGAGCCGAACGGCGATCTTCGACCCGAACGCGGCCGATCGCGGGCCGACCCGCGGGCTCTTCAAGGTCGCCCAGATCATTCCCAATGGCGGCGATGCCGAACCGGCCCCCGCCGCCATGCGCAACCTCATGGCCCACGTCCGCGAGAAGACCCACCTCGACGTCGCCATCAAAACCGAGAAGCCCGTTTACTTCGGCGACGACACGCTCTTCAACTTCAAGTTCATGTACCTGCACGGCCGCAAGCCGTTCACATTAAGCGATGTCGATGTCGAGAACTTGAAGTCCAACTTGCAGACGGGGGGCCTGCTGTTCGTGGATGCCGGGTGCAACGGCTTCGATGCCTGGAAGAAATTCGACGCCTCGTTCCGGGCCGAGTGCAAGAAGCTCTTCCCGAAGAACCCGCTGCAGGTGATACCGGCCAACGATCCGCTGTTGAGCGCGAAGACGAACGGCGGCACGGCGCTGACTTCGGTGCGGTGCCGCCGCGAGGCCGCCGACAGCCAGGGCCCCGAAGCCGAGATGCGGAATTACGCGACATATTTGGAAGGGGTGAAGCTCGACGGCCGCTGGGCGATCGTTTACAGCAAGTACGACGTGGGCTGCGCGTTGGAAGGGCACAAGGCCGCTGATTGCCTGGGCCACGACAAGGAGAGCGCCATGCGGATCGGCTCGGCGGTCGTCCTCTATTCGCTCAAACGTTAAAGTCGCCGCGAAGCGGAGTCCGCGGAGCCGAGCGCGCCGCATCAATCGAAAGGAAGACACATGGCCGCGACGCCGCTCGCCGAACGCCTCGCCAAGTACGCCGTCGAATTAACGTTCGACAAGATTACTCCCGAGGCCGTCCACGAAACGAAGCGGCGTTTCATCGATTCCTTCGCCACGGCGGTCGGCGCCATGCCGGCCGAGGCTTACCACACCGCGAAGCGCTGCGCCCTCCGCGTCAGCGGCAACCCCGGCGCCTCGCTCCTCGGCGGCGGACGCTCCAGCCCCGAATGGGCCGCCTTCGTCAACGGCCTCCTCATCCGCTACCTCGATTTCAACGACACTTACCTATCGAAAGAGCCGGCCCACCCGAGCGACAATCTCGCGCCGGTCTTGGCCGTGGGCGAGGCAGTCGGCGCCGGCGGCCGCGATCTCATCACCGCCGCGGTGCTCGCTTACGAAATCCAATGCCGCTTCTGCGACGCCGCCAGCCTGCGCCAACACGGCATCGATCACGTCACTTATGGGGCCATTTCCTCGGCCATCGCCGCCGGCAAACTGATGGGGCTCGACGCCGCCAAACTGACCCACGCCATCGGCATTGCCGGCGTCTGCAACGTCGCCCTGCGGCAAACGCGATCCGGCGAACTGAGCGCCTGGAAGGGATGCGCCTTCGCGAACGCTGCTCGCAACGGCGTTTTCGCCGCGACGCTCGCAGCCGACGGCCTCACCGGCCCCGCCCCCATCTTCGAAGGCGATCTCGGCTTCTTCACACTCGTCACCCGCGATGCCTTCGACCTCGACCCGCTCGGCGGCGACTTCGGCAACAGCGACGGCTTCATGATTAACAAGACCTACATCAAGTTTTGGCCCGCCGAGTACCATTCGCAAAGCGCCATCGACGCCGCTCTTCGCTTGCGCCCGCAACTTCAAGGCGACATGGACCAGGTGAAGGCCATCCACATCGACACGTTCGAGGCCTGTTACAACATCATCGGCAAGTATCCGGAAGCGTGGACGCCGCGAACGCGCGAGACGGCCGACCACAGCTTGCCGTACTGCGCGGCCGCGGCGCTCCTGGATGGCGACGTTTACCTGCATACCTTCGACGAGGCCCGCTTCACCGACCCGGCCCTGCTCGATCTCACTTCCAAGGTTCAGGTGCATTTGGACGACGCCCTGTCGCAGCGCTATCCGAAGGGGATTCCCAACCGCTTAACGATCGAACTGGCCGACGGCCGCAAGTTGGTGGAAGAAGTGGAATTCCCGCGCGGCCACGCCGGCAACCCCATGAGCGAAGCGGAAGTCGAGGCGAAGTTTCGCCGCGCCGTCGAACCGAAGTACGGCAAGGACCGGGCCGGAGACATCCTGAAGCAATGCTGGAACCTGGAGAAACTGACGAGCGTTACCAGGTTAATCGGCATGTTTGGGGAGTAGAGGCGTCTGTTCACAAGCGAACCACAGGTCGGAATCATTTTCAACGTTTGTGCGCCGACCGTTGCGGATTTGTGCAACTTTCGCCATAATCTCATTTAACCCTTCCCCGACTGGATGCCTGGGGCAGGTTTACCCGGTTGCCGCGAGGCGCCGGCCGCCATGAAGGCGGCGTTTGACCATTCGGAATTCGATTACGTTTGCCCGTCGTACCTCGGACTCGCACTGCTTTCGGCAAGGCGAGAGAAGCACCGATCGTGTGGCATGGGAAATTGGCCTGGCGTGGTGAGTGCGGCAGCGCCGCCGCGTGTTCCGATTGTCGCGGAATTGCCCCATCCGCGTTTGGGTTTGGATTTGTGCTTGCTCTCCGCTTGTTTGGCCGGGAACGACGGGCCTCCGGAAGGAGCGCCCCCTTATGGAGACGTTGGAAGTCGTAGGAATCGCCGTTGGCGCTCTGGTAGTGGGCGCGGGCGGCGCCTATGCCGCCGTGCGCTTGGGCCGATCGCCGACAGCCGGCTCCGCCATTGACTCCAGCCGAGCGCAGGATGAGATTCGGCAAGCGGAAGCGCGCGGCCAGGAACTGGTCGAGAAATCGCGCCGCGACGCCGAGCAGATCGTTCGCGAAGCGGAACTGCGCGCCCGGGATGAAGCCTTCCGCCGCCGCGAGGAAGCCAATCGCGAACTGGAGACGCAGCGCAACGAAGTCCGCGAACTCGAGCGCCGCGTCGAGAAGCGCGAGGACGCCGCCGAGCAGCGCCACAAGGAACTCGCCCGCAAGGAACGCCACCAGGACGCGATTCAAAAGAAGCTTTCCGAACGCAAGGAACTCCTCGAAAAAAAATCGACGCAACTCGAAGAGTTGATCACCGAGGAAACAAAGAAGCTGCACGACATCACGGGATTGTCGCGCGACGACGCTCAACGCATGCTCCTGGAGAAAATCGAGCGCGAACTGGCCGAGGAACTGGCGGCCCGAATTCGCCAGCACGAAGACCGCATAAAACAGACCGCCGAGGCCAAGGCCCGCGAGATTCTTGCGACGTCCATTCAACGCTACGCGTCCGAACACACCGCCAGCAGCACCGTCAGCACCGTCGACATTCCGTCGGATGACATGAAAGGGCGGATCATCGGCCGCGAAGGGCGGAACATCCGCACCTTCGAGAAATGCACGGGCGTGGACGTGATTGTCGACGATACGCCGGGCGTCGTCATCGTCTCGGCGTTCGACAACATCCGCCGCGAAACGGCTCGCCTCGCCTTGACCAAACTCATTCTGGACGGCCGCATTCACCCGACGCGCATCGAGGAAGTGGTGGCCGAGACGCAGCAGGAGATGGAGCGGCATATCATGGAGCTCGGCAAAACGGCGGTGCTCGACGCCGACGTTCCGATGCCGCACGAGAAGATCGTTCACCTGCTCGGCCGGCTCCGCTTCCGCACCAGTTACAGCCAGAACGTGCTGCAGCATTCGGTGGAAGTGGCGCACTTGTGCGGCTTGATGGCCAGCGAACTCGGCTTGCAGCCGCAGTTGGCCCGCCGCTGCGGCTTGCTGCACGACGTGGGCAAGGCCGCCGACCACGAGATGGAAGGGGGCCACCCGAAGATCGGCGCCGAACTCGCCCGCCGCTACGGCGAAACCAGCAAGGAAGTGCTCCACGCCATCGCCGGCCACCACGACGATGTCACCGTGGACAACATCTATACGGTGCTGGTGTCCGCCGCGGACGCGATCAGCGCGAGCCGCCCCGGCGCTCGCCGCGAGACGCTGGAAAAGTACGTCAAGCGCCTGGAACTTCTGGAAGCCGTGGCGTGCGGCTTCCCCGGCGTCGAGCAGGCCTTCGCGATCCAGGCCGGCCGCGAACTGCGGGTGATCGCCAACTCGTCGCGCACTTCGGATGCCGACGCCGTGAAGATTTGTCGCGACATCGCCCGCGCCATCGAACAGCAACTCGACTACCCCGGCGAGATCAAGGTGACGGTGATCCGCGAGAGCCGCTCCGTGGAAGTCGCGAAGTGATGGCCGGACAGACCATCCCCACCACGTCGATTTGCTAAGAATTGCGGGCTCTTGAGAAGGCGTGGCCGCTTTGCCTCATGCGAACAGTTCGCGGATCGGCTGGCCTTTAGCGATGGGGAGCGGCCGCTTCAGTTTGTCCGCGATTTCAGTTTCCGGGTCAAGGCCGAGGGCGGCGAACATGGTCGCGGCCAGGTCTTCCGGCCGGGCCTGGCCGACGGTGGGATAGGCCCCGAGCTTGTCGCTGGCGCCGTAGACGAAGCCCTTCTTCGCGCCTCCGCCGGCCAGCACGGCGCAATAACATTGCGGCCAGTGGTCGCGGCCGCCGTTCGAACTGATCCGCGGCGTTCGCCCGAACTCACCCACCCAGACCACCAGCGTCGATTCCAGCATCCCGCGCTCTTCGAGATCGGTGAGCAGCGCCGGCAGCGTTTGATCGGTCATGGGAAGCAATTCTTCGAGGCGGCCAGTGACGCTTTCGCCCTTGAATCCGTGGTAATCCCACCCCTGGCCGGAGCCGCCGATGGCCCGCGAAAAGTAGACGTTCACGAACTTCGCACCGGCTTCCACCACGCGGCGAGCCAACAAGCACGATTGCCCATAGCTGGTGCGGCCGTACTTGTCGCGAGTCACGGCGGACTCCTTCGACAGGTCGAATGCCTGCTTGAAGCGCGGCGATGTCAGCATCGCCACCGCCTTCTGATAGGTGTCGTCCAGCCCCTGGGCGGCCAGCGAGGTCTCCAGAAGGTCCGACTGGTCGTCGATCAGTTTGAGCAGGTCCTTGCGGTTCTCGAGCCGTTCGATGCTGAGGTTGGAAGGAAGCGTGAGTTCGGGCAGCGTGAAGCCGGCGCGGTTCGGGTCCTGGTTCACGAACAGCGGATTGTGCCCTTTGCCGAGGAAGCTGGCGTGCTGGCCGGGCGTGATGGAGCCATCCGCAATGACGTGCGGGAACGAGACGAAAGTGGCGACGCCCTGCGGGGCCGGGGCCAGTTTATCGACGATCGAACCGTACGCGGGGAAGAGCTCGAGGGAGTCGCGGAGGCGCTGATCGTCGGTCGGCGGGGCGACGCCGGTAAGCGAGTAGTAGCCGGCCGAGTTGTGGTTCTTCATGGTGTGTTGAAGGCAGCGCACCACGGTGAGCTTGTCGGCCATCGCGGCGAGCTTTGGAATGCGTTCGCCGAAGATGATGCCGGGCAGCTTGGTCTTGGTGGCCTTGTACCAGCCGCGAACGTTGTCGGGTGCATCCGGCTTGGGGTCGAAGGTTTCGTGCTGCCCCGGGCCGCCCCACTGATGCAGGAAGATGACGGCCCTGGCGGAGGTCTTGGCCTTGGCTTTTGCGGTAGACGCGGCTTCGAGGAACTGCGGGAAGCCGAGACCGAACAGGCTTGTCCCGCCAATGCGGAGGATGGAACGGCGGTGGAGCTGGGGTTGCATACTGCAATCATACTACCCGATGGGACCGGCGCGCAGCAATTCGCGGCCCGGCGAACCGTGTGCGTTGCGCGCTCCCCGTTGGGTCGCGGCTAAGCGGGCGGTTTCATTACTTCGGGGGGCCGCCCGCCTGTTCGATCAGGTACTTGTTGCGTTCCTCGATGTCGTGGGCGTTGCTTTGGCCGCCGAGCAGAATGTTCGGGTTCGCCGCCTGCTTCAGTTCCGCGAACATCACTCCGAGTTCCTTCGACAGCTTCTGCTCGAACACCATCTTCTCCAGACCGGGCCGCTCCTTCTCGAACGACGCACCGGCCACCGGCGGCACGATGCCGACGCACTTCACGCAGACGATTCCGGCCGGCGTGGCGAACAACTGACTGAGGTTCTCTTTCGAGTCGTTCGGGTCCAGATTGAACACGGTTTCGGCGATGAGTGTGTTCTCGGCGTCCGGGTAGCGGCCAATCGGGGCCACCTTGCCCGCTGCCGCCGCCAGGCCGGGCGTGTACTGGGAGCGGGCGATCCGGTCGAAGCTGGCGTCGCTTTGCCGCGCTTCGGCCCATTGCTTCTCGGCGATGCGGAACTCGTCCTTCCGCCACAAGATGATCTTCAAGGCTCGCTTCTCGCCGAACTGCGTCTCGAACGCCTTGCGCAGTTCCTCGTCCGTGATCTTGATTCGGCTGCGGCACATCTTGGCCATCGCCAGTTCCGGCTTGATCACGTCCTCGACCCACGAGAACTCCGTGAGGTTTCGCTTGGGAAGCACGTGCTTGACGAAGTCGGCGACGGTGATGTTGGGAATGCCGAGCTTGCCGACGTATTCCTTCTTGGCCGTTTCGATTTCCTCCGGCGACAGCACGACTCCGCGCTTGGCGGCCTCCCACTCGATGATCCGGCGATTGACGAGTAACTCCAGTTTGTCGACGCCGCCGCGGACGATGATGAAATCGCCCAAGTCTTCGCGGGTCACCTCGATGTTCTTGTAAACGACGGCGAGGACGTTGGGGTCGGGATGCGGGATGCGCTCGGGCGGATGGGCCGGGTCGAAGGTCGCCGGCCGCGGCACGTGCACTGTCAAATGCGGGTCGGCTTCCTTCTTGAGTTGGGCGAACATGAGCGGAATGGCGGCGTTCAGCTTGCGGTCGTACACTTCTTGCCGCACTTCTTGCTCCACATTGGCGAGCGTGAGCTTCGGGTCGCTGGGAATGATCTTCAAGCAGCGAACGCAGGTCCAGTTATCCTTGGTCTCGATCCACGGGCTGATGTCGCCTTCCTTGAGCGAAAACAGGGCCGCTTCGACCTTGGGGTCTTCGCCGTCGATGTGGCGGCCGACGGGGTTGACGCGGCCGTGCGATTGCGCGAGCCGTTGGTCCGGCTGCACGGCCGCCAGCTTCTCGAATTCCATAGGGCTGGAGCGCGCCTTGCCGCGTTCCGCGGCCGGCAACTCCGCCGCGGCTTTCGGCCACACGATCAACTGCGCCTCGCGCTTCTCCCCGAAGCGGCTCTCGAATGCCAGCTTCAATTCGTCGGGCGTGATGACGACGTCCTTGTGGCACATCTTGCCGAGTTGCAACCGCGGGAGGATCACGTCTTGCTTCCACTCGAACAGCGACTTGCCGTAGCGTTCGCGGATGTACTGGATGAACGCATCCAGTTCCACCTTGGCGCCGCGCAGGTCGAATTCCAGCCCTCCCTCGATTTCGTTGGTCGAAACGGTGAGATTCCGCTGCTTCATGGCTTCGTGAATGATGCGGCGATTGACGAGCAGTTCGATCTTGTCCATGCCGCCGCGGCTGATGAGGTAGTCGCCGAGTTCGTCGCGGTAAATGGGGACGTTGCCGTGGATGAAGGCGACGACGCGGCGATTGGCAGTGTGGGCGGTGGCGGCGGGTGGCGCTTGCGCTGCCGGCGGCGCGGCGATGGCCGGCTGGGCCGCGAACGGCAGGAGCGTGAGGCCGCTGGCGGCGAGGGCATGCAGTTGGCGCCCGAGCATGGCAGTTTCCCCGTGATTGAGAGAGATCGGGGAAATAGCGACGCGTCGGCCGCCACGCAAGAGAACTTGAGGAAAAAACCTTCGGCCACGTCGCATCCGCCTCATCTCCCAAAAGAAGAGCCAGGCGCTGCCGAAATGAGTTACAATCGCCCTACCCATGGACATATTGCTGGCCGTCACCGAGGGGCCAAACGCCGGGTTGATGCTGCGGCTAGATCGGCGCGACAACTTCGTGGTCGGCCGATCGCAGAGCACGAGCGCCCTGCTGCCGGTCAAGGATCCGTACCTGTCGCGCTTCCACTTCGTGGTGGAAGTGAATCCGCCGCGGTTGCGGGTTATGGACTTGAATAGCCGCAACGGCACCTTCGTGAACGGCGAGCGGATCGCCAAGGCGACCGAGATTCGCGACGGCGATCGCATCAAGGCGGGCCGCAGCTTGTTCGTGGCGCAAGTGCGTGCCGAACCCGCCCCCCACAAACAATCGACGACGGAATTCCGTCGCGCATCGCAGAAGCGGCGCGAGAGCGCGGCGCCGCTGCCGAGCCTGCCGGGGTTCGAGATCGTGCGCGAGGTCGGCCGCGGCGGGATGGGCTGCGTTTACGAAGCCATCCGCGCTGCCGACCGCGAAACCGTCGCCATCAAGATGGTCCGCCCGGCAGTTGCCGCGACGCCCAAGCAGATCGACCGCTTCCAGCGCGAAGCGGACATCCTTCGGCAACTGGAACACCCCGGCATCGTCCGCTTCCACCAATCCGGCGAAGCGAACGGCCTTCTCTATTTCGTGATGGAATTCGTGCGCGGGCCGAACGCGGAACAGTACGTACAACGCCGCGGCGCATTCTCAGTGCCGGGCGCCGCCCGCGTCGCCACCGGCATCCTTCGCGCTCTGGATCACGCTCATCGCCGCGACTTCGTGCACCGCGACGTCAAGCCGGCCAATGTGATCCTGGGTGAAGGCCCCGACAAGAAGATGGAAGTGAAACTGGCGGATTTCGGACTGGCCCGCCTTTACGACGAATCGAATCTCAGCGGCCTGACGATGACGGGCGACATCGGCGGCAGCCCCGCGTTCATGGCGCCGGAGCACATCCTCGATTTCCGCAACGTCGGTCCGGCGGCCGATCTTTACGGCCTCTCCGCCACGCTTTACTTCTTGCTCTGCGGAGCGTTCATCTTCGATTTGCCCGAGGATCCCGTGGCGGCCTTCGGTCAGGTACTGGAAGGCGAACCCATTCCCATTCGGAGCCGCCGCGTCGATGTTCCGGAGCGGTTGGCCGCGGTGATCGCCAAGGGGCTCAGCAAGGATCCGGCCGACCGCTATCCCTCGGCGGAAGCGATGGTCGAGGCCTTGCGCCCATTCGCGAAACGAAGGTAAATTCAGGATTCAGAAAACGCTCTTGGCCTTACTTCTTGGGTGGGGCCGGGGCTTTCGATTCCTCCGCGGGCCGGTTCGGCGTCGGAGCGCCGGGCGTCGGCATTGCCGTTCGCTCCGGTTCCACTATCATCTTCGCCCGCAGTTGCTGAATCGAACCGACTGCAACCCAGTCGTCCGCCTTGAGACCGTCCTCGATCACTCGCAAGCCGTCGTCGGAAAGGGCCCCCGTCTTCACCCGGCGATACTCGATCTTGTTATCAGCCCCGACGACATAAACGAACTTCAGGCCTTGATCCGAAGCCAGGGCGCGATCGACGACGAACAATGCCGGGTGCGGTTGGCCGATCGGCAAGCGGATGCGCACGAACATGCCCGGCGACAGCAGCCGCCGACCATTCGGAACCGGGATTGGATTGGCGAAGACGCCGCGTATCGCAATCGTTCCCGTCGACGGGTTGACGATGTTGTTGACGAAGTTGAGCACGCCCTGGTGCGGGTAGCCGTCCTCGTTTTCGAGCCCCATCAGCACCGGAATTTCGTTCCCCTGGCCGCGCGGCTTGATCTTCCCCTGGTTGATGGCATCGCGGATTTTCAAGAGCGTCCGCTCGTCCATGTCGAAGTAGGCGTAGATCGGGTCGACGGAAACGACCGTGGTGAGCAGCGTTTGGTCCTGGTTAACGAGGTTGCCGACGGTGTAGTAGTAGCGGCTGACGTGCCCCTTGATGGGCGAGCGGACTTGCGTGTAGTCGAGGTTGAGTTGGTAAAGCTTGACGTTCGCCTTGGCCCCTTCGATGCGGGCGGAGGCTTCGTCCATGGCGGCCTTGGCCTGGTCGACGTCCTGCTTGCTGCCGGCCCGCTTATCGAAAGCCTCCTTGGCGCGGTTGTAGCTCGCTTGCGAAAACTTGAACGAGGCCTCGTTCACGGAAACCTGGGCGACGGCCTGGTCGAATTGAGCCTTGTAAGGCCGCGGATCGACTTCGAACAGCAAGTCGTCCTTCTCGACTTCGGCGCCTTCCTGAAAGGGGGCTTTCGTGAGGTAGCCGGTAACGCGGGCGCGAATGCCCACGGATTGAACGGCGTCGGCTCGCCCCGTGTACTCGACGTAATCCGTGAAGTCGTGCTGCACGGGATGGCTGACGGGCACGACGGGCGTCGCAGTTTCTTGGGGAAGTGGGGCATTCGAGCGGCGGCAGCCGCCGGCCAATGCCAGCACGGCCAGCAGCATCGCGGCGACAATCGGGGCCTTCTGGATCATGCCCGCCAGCATATGCAACGGCAGCGCCATCGGGTAGCTATTTCACCGGCCGCCAGACTCCGGGAAGGTTATAGATGCGCTTCATCGAGATGAGGAGATGTCACTATATTTGCGAAGCTCAATAACTGACGCGCCGCTGCCGGGCAAATTGCTTTCCGGCACCCTGCCCTACACCGCGCGGCGAGACAGGAGAATCGCCCGGCCGCTTTCCAAATGGCTCAGCATCGTGCGCTCGGCAGCCTCCGGATCGCCGCGAATCACGGCCTCGGCAATTCGCCCGTGCTCCTCGAACCCCAACTTCATGCGGTCCGGGTTGCGAGTCTGGACGCCGACAATAACGCGGTGAATCTTGTCGCGGACGCCTTCCATCGAGCGGATGATTTCGCGGTTGCCGAGGAACTCGCACAACAGCAAGTGGAAGGCGGCATCCTGGGCGATATTCCCCGGGACGTCGCCGGCGCGAACGGCCTGCCGCTGCCGGCCGAGGTTCTCGCGAAGCTGGCTCACTTGGGACGGCGCCAATCGCCCGGCGACGCGGCGAACTACGAACACTTCCAGCGCTTCGCGGAACTCGAAATGGTCGGCAATGTCGTGAACGGACAGGTCGCGAACAACAATCCCTTGCTGGGGTGAAACCGCGACCAACCCTTCGATCTGCAACTTTTCGAGGGCGGCGCGAACGGGCGTCTGGCTCATCTCCAGGGCGGCGGCCAACTGCCGTTCGGAGAGAAAGCGTCCAACTTCAAAGCCCCCGGAGAGAATCTTCTTCTTGATCTCGGCGTACGCAGCCTCCTTCATCAGGGGCCGGGCGGTCGGCATTTTTGCAGCCATTTTCACGGGCATCTCGGTTAAAATCGGATCAGGCCAGTTGAAGCGGAGTTGTTGACATCATACTGTGACCTCAGTAAGATAGCAACCTGCCTGCGTCCCGCAAATGAATTGACCACGGAGCCACAGAGAACACAGAGAAAGACAAAAAGAAACCATACAAAATGATAGTAAAACCGCTCATTCGATATGTTCTTTTCTCTGTGTTCTCTGTGTTCTCTGTGCTTCTGTGGTTAGTTTCTTTTCGATAATGTTCGAGGTCATCGCCATGACCGTCCGGCGTTTTGGCTTTTCAGTATTCGGCCTACTCGTCGCCCTCGTTCCGGCGACCGCGGCGCCGCCCGCGGAAGGAATCGAATTCTTCGAAAAGAAAATCCGCCCGGTTCTCGTCAAGCAGTGCTATTCGTGCCACAGCACCGCCGCCAAGAAGGTGAAAGGCGAACTCCGGCTCGACACCCGCGACGGCGTCCTCAAGGGTGGAATCACCGGCCCGGCGATCGTTCCCGGCGACCCCGCCAGGAGCCTGCTCATCAAAGCCATCCGTCACGGCGATCCGGACTTGAAGATGCCGCCGGAGAAGAAGCTCGCGGCCGCCGAGATCGCGGACCTCGAGGCGTGGGTGAAGATGGGCGCGCCCGCCCCCCGCACCGGCAGCACTGGCGCGAAGAAACTCGACCTCGAAAGCGCCAAGCTATTCTGGTCGTTCAAACCGCTCGCCCGGCCGGCGGTTCCCAAGAATTCGTCGAACCCAATCGATGCCTTCATCCTGGCCGCGCTGAAGGCCAAGGGCCTGACGCCGGCGCCGGTCGCCGACAAGCGTACGCTGATTCGTCGGGTGACATACGATCTCACCGGTCTGCCGCCGACCCCGGAAGAGATCGCCACCTTCCTCAAGGACGAATCGCCGGATGCCTTCATGAAACTGGTGGATCGCCTGCTCGCGTCGCCGGCTTATGGCGAGCGGTGGGGCCGCCACTGGATGGACTTGGTTCGCTACGCCGATACCGCCGGCGACAACTCCGACTACCCCATCCCGCAGATGTACCGCTACCGGAACTGGATCATCGATGCCTTCAACCGCGATCTGCCTTATGACGAGTTCGTCCGCCAGCAGATCGCCGGCGACCTGATGCCGTCGAAGAGCGAGGACGAGCGCCGGTCGAAACTCATCGCCACCGGCTACCTCGCCAATACCAAGCGATTCGGCTCCTACGAGGACGCCCGCTACCCGTGGTACCTGACTTACGAAGACCAGATCGACAATTTGGGCCGCACGTTTCTCGGCCTGACCATCAACTGTGCCCGTTGCCACGATCACAAGTTCGATCCGATTTCGCAGCAGGATTATTACGCCCTGTATGGCTTCTTTTCGAGCACGCGCTACCCGCGGCCGGGCATCGAACTGGACAAGACGCAGCGCGACTTCGTGCCGCTGGCGACGGCCGACGAGATTGCGAAGATCGCTAAAGAGCGGAAGGGGAAGATTGCGGAGCTCACGGCCCGCCTCAAAAAGCTCGAAGCGGACAAGGCGGATAAGGCAAAGATCAAGGCGGCGAGGAAGGAACGGGAGGATTTCGAGAAGAAGCCGCTGCCGTTCGAGACGGTCTATGCGGTCGCCGAGGGTAAAACCGAAGGCAAGAAGAAGGTTGGCAACGCCTGCGTGCAAATCAAGGGCGACCCCGAGCGGCTCGGGCCGGAGGTGCCGCGCCGCTTCCCGTCCGTGCTTGGCGGGCAGACGCTTCCGGCGAGCGATTCCGGCAGCGGCCGGCTTCATCTCGCCAACTGGATTGCCGACCCCAAGAACCCGCTGGCAGCGCGCGTGATGGCCAACCGCATCTGGCAGTATCACTTCGGCAAGGGGTTGGTTCGCACGGCGAGCAACTTCGGGAAACTCGGCCTGCCGCCCACGCATCCCGAATTGCTCGACTGGCTGGCGGCGGAATTCATCGCCCGCGGTTGGTCCGTCAAGGCGATGCACCGGTTGATTCTATCGTCGCGGACGTATCAACAGGCGAGCCGGGGCGACGAGGCGAACGCCAGGATCGACTTGGCCAACGACTTTCTGTGGCGCTTCGACCAGCGGCGGCTCGACGCCGAGTCGATCCGCGATACGCTCCTCGCCGTGGGCGGCAACCTCGACCGCACACCCGGCGGGCAACATCCGTTTCCCGCAATGAGCACCTGGAACTTTACGCAGCACCATCCGTTCAAGGCGGTCTACGACACCGAGAAGCGAAGCGTCTACGTGATGATGCAGCGGTTCCAGCGGCATCCGTTCTTCGCGCTGTTCGACGGGGCGGATACGAACGCGAGCACCGACCGCCGGCTCGTCAGCACCACGCCGCTCCAGGCGCTTTATCTAATGAACGACCCGTTCGTGCACGCCCAGGCCAAGAAATTCGCGGCGGGTTTGCTTGGCCGCGAGGCGAAGTCCGAGATTAGCCGCGAGGCGGAGTCCGCGGAGCCGAGCGCGCAGCGCATCGAACGCGCCTACTTGTTGCTCTTCGGGCGACCGCCGAGCAACGACGAGGTGGCAGCGGCCAAGCAATACCTGGCCGCGGTCGCCAAGCAAGTCGGCGGCAAGCAGGCCACCAAAGCCGCGTGGGAGAGCCTGGCGCGGGCGATGTTCCTCAGCAACGAATTCGTCTACCTGGATTAGTGAGCACGTCGATGCAAACATTCCCCTCGCGCCGCGGGGCGATCCGCTCGATGGTCGCCGGGTCGCTGGCGTTCCCCGCGATTCTCTCCGAGTTGCTCGCCGCGGATTCGCCCACCGACGACCCGCTTGCGCCAAAGAAGCCGCACTTCCCCGCCAAGGCCAAACGCGTCATCTGGCTCTTCTCCACCGGCGGCGTGTCGCAAATGGACACGTTCGACCTCAAGCCGAAACTGTTCGCGGCGGACGGCAAAACGCTCGGCGTCGGCGGCGGGCTGTCGCTCGAAAAGCGGCCGCTCCTGAAGCCGCGCTGGGCGTTCAAGCCCGGCGGCAAATGCGGCACCCAGGTCAGCGACCTGTTCCCGCATCTCCGCGACCGCATGGACGACGTCTGCCTCATCCGCTCCATGTCAACGGACAACAACGAGCACTTCCAGGCCACGCTCGCCATTCACACGGGTTCGTTCTTCGCGGCCCGGCCGAGCATCGGCAGCTGGGTCAGTTACGGCCTCGGCACGGTGAACCGGAACCTGCCGTCGTTCGTGGTCATCGCTCCGTATCTGCCATACGCCGGCACCCAGGTCTTCGCCAACGACTTCCTTCCGGCGTATCACCAGGGCACGCGCGTGTTGCCGGGCAAGGAGCCGGTGCCGAACGTGAAGCGGCAACCCGGCACAAGTAATCTGCAAGACCTCGAACTCGGCTTCGCCGCGGCGCTCAACAAGACCCACCTGCAGGCGCACGGCCGCGATCGCGACATGGCCGCCCGCATTCGCTCCTTCGAGACGGCGTTTCAAATGCAGTTCGAGGCGCCCGAGGCGTTCGATTTGTCGAAGGAAGCGCAGCAAACGCTCGACCTTTATGGCGTCAAGCGCGGCGACACCGAAAGCTTCGGCTGGCAGTGCCTCATCGCCCGACGACTGGCCGAGCGCGGCGTCCGCTTCGTCGAAATCATCGACGGCAGTTCCTCGAACAACTGGGATTCGCACTCGGACATGGGCGCCCACGAGCCGTTGGCGAAGCGGATCGACAAGCCGATCGCCGGGCTCTTGCAAGACCTGAAGCGGACAGGGCTGCTGGCCGACACGCTGGTGGTGTGGACGACGGAGTTCGGCCGCACACCAGGTATCGACGGGGCGAAAGGCCGCGGTCATCACCCGGCCTGCTTCTCGTCGTGGCTGGCCGGCGGCGGCGTTAAGGCGGGAATCGCATACGGGGCGACGGACGAGATTGCCGCGACCGTGGCCGAGAAGAAGGTCCACGTCCACGACTTCCATGCGACGATCCTGCACTTGCTCGGCTTCGACCACGAGCGGCTGACGTATCGCCACGCTGGCCGCGACTTCCGCCTCACGGACGTGCACGGCAACGTGGTGAAGGACATTCTGATTTGAAGTCCCGCCGCGCTTATTCGGCGTCTGCCTCATAAGCCATGCGCAGCCACTTCACCAGCTCCGCATTGACCTCCTTCGCCTCCGTCAGTTCGACGCTGTGGTGATGGCGGTCCTTGTCGTTGGCGCGGGGGTTGCGCTGCAGGCGGCCCTTGAACGGCACGCCCGGCAGGGCCAGACCGAGTTCCAGGCGCCGCTGCGTCGCCGGCTTGACGTGGGCGAACTCGCGGTTGCGATAAAACGGCACCATCGTCTTGCACGGGCAGATTTTCACGTCCTTGCCGAACTTCCGCACTTCCGCGGCGATCGCCTCGAAAATGAGCCGTTGCCATTCCTTCCCTTTTTGGAACATCGTCTCGACGTAAACCGCGGCCTGCTTCAGGTACAGCGCCGGTTCGCCGTCCCAGGTGAGCTTGTCGAAGGCGTAATCGGCGATCATGCCGGCCATGTTGCCGCCGACGCCGCGTTCCTTGAGCCAGACGAGCCGCGCCTTGCGATCCGGCAACTTCTCGGCTTTCACGAGGTCGGCCCATTCGTCGAGCGAGTGGCCGGTCTTCTCCGGCAACGCGGCCGTCCACCGCTGAATCATGGCGACGCCCGGATGCACGTCGAAGGTGATCTTGGCCTTGGCCACGTACGCCCCTCTTGGTGATTTCAGCGCCGAACCACGCGAAGGTTCGGCATCTCCTCAATGAATCTCTCCGCCGCCGAGGCCGTTACCTTCGTTCCCATCACGCTCAGCGAGAGCAGCCCTTCCAAGGGCTTCAATTCGAGAAGCGCCTTGTCCGTGATCGCGGTATTGCTGAGGTGCAGTTTCTCGAGCCGCACGAGTAGTTGAATCTGGGCCATGCCCTTGTCGGTGATTTTCGCGTCATCCGACAGATCGAGCGCTTCAAGGCGCATGAGTTTGGTAAGTGCCGCGAGGCCGCCATCGGTGATCGTGGAGACGGGAATTGTGAGTTCGCGGAGTTCCTTGCAACCGGCGATGGCCGCCAGCCCTTTGTCGGTCACGCCGGACTTGTTGAGCACGAGCCGCTGCAAGTTCGGCAAGGCTTGCAACGTCGTGAGGCCCTTCACAGTACAGCGAGTGCCGTCGAAGGCCTGAATGGAACCGATGCGCGGCTGCTTGGCGAGCGCCGCCAGCGCCGCATCGTTGAGGCTCTCGAATTTCACCGCGACGCGGGCCGCCGCCGGCAACTTCTCGTCGATCCGGGCTTTTCCCTTCCACCGCGTCGCGGCGCGGATCGCATCCTCTTCCTCGGACGCGTCGTCCGCGGGAAGCCTGGCGAACCCAGCAATCAACGCGATGGCAAGCCAACCGAAAAGTGCTCTGCGCACGATGCGTCCTCAGCGGAAATGCGGACCAGCGGTTTCCATTTAAGATAGCACGCGCGAGGCGATTGAGAAACGCGGCGGCTGAAGATCGGAATCACCACAAAGGCACAAAGCTCGCACAAAGATACACGGAGAAGCCCAAAACCCGATTTGGAAGTCCGTTTCTTCGCCTCGGTGCTTTTCTGTGTGATCGTTGTGCCTTCGTGGTGGTTCATGATTCGAAGCGGGAGCGGACGCGCGCGTTAAACTGGACTATGACTATGAAGAGCCGATGAATGCGGCTGATTGGCGCGCGCCGCTTCTTGCGACTGCTGCCGCCAACCGCTACGATAAACTCACCCCGCGATCGGCTCGCAGCCATTGACTCTCTATCGTCAGCGGGACCGTGCGTTCCGCGGCGTCGCCTGCCGTTTTTGCCCTATCGCGCGGTGGAGTCCCTTATGCCCGCGGAAGGCGCGCCCCCCGTGGAGGGCCGCGATCGAACGATGTCAGCGACCGGTGAAGTGAATTCCATCGGCGGCTATCGGCTGCTGCGCACCGTCGGCCACGGCGGCATGAGCACTGTTTATCTGAGCTACGACGTACCGGCGCGGCGGCCCGTCGCCCTCAAAGTTCTCGCTGACCATCTCGCCGGGCAAGCCGAATTCGTCAACCGCTTCTACCGCGAAGCCCGCCTCAGCCGGCTCCTTCAACACGACAACATCGTTCGCGGCTACGCCGCCGGCTTCGACCGCGAAAGCAATCGGCACTTCTTGGTGCTCGAGTTCATCGATGGCCCGAGTTCGCATGCTGCCCTGGTGCGATCGGGTCCGCTTTCGGTCGGGGCGACGGTGAAGATCGGCATCGACATCGCCCGCGCCTTGCAGTTCCTGCACGACCGCAACTACGTCCACCGCGACGTGAAGCCGGACAACGTGCTCTTGCACCCGGACGGCATCGCCAAGCTGGCGGACCTGGGGCTGACCAAGCGGCTCAGCGACGATTCGCACTTGACGGCCTTCAATCAGGGCGTCGGCACCTCGTACTACATGCCATACGAACAGGCCTTGAACGCCGCCCTCGTGGATGGCCGCAGCGACATCTTCGCCCTCGGCGCCACGCTGTACCACTTGTTGACCGGGCAGGTGCCGTTCTTTGGGGCGACGCATGAAGAAGTGATCCGCGAGAAGGAACACGACACGTTCGTGCCGATCGCCAAGCGGAACCCCGGCGTGCCGCTCGCATTGGCGAGCATCATCGCCCGAACCCTGGCGCGCGACCCGCGCGAACGGTATCAGTCGGCCAAGGATCTGGCCGAAGCGCTCGCCGCCACGGGATTGGCCGAGCGGATTCCGGCGATCATCGTCGAAAACGCGCCGAGTCCGTCCCTGCAGCCCGGTATCGATATGCCGACGCGCGCCGATATTCCGCTGGTCAAACCGGCCGCCGAATTGAACCCGAATCAGACCCCCTTGCCTCCGTTCACCGACGATCCCGCCCCGGATGCCGAGGAAGGGACTTCTCCGCGCGTGCCGCCGCTGACAGGCCAACGAATCGGCTGACAGATGGGGAAGCTATGTCCGCAGCGGCGCCGTCCGTTTCGCAGGCCCGGGCCTGTCTGGTATTGGCGGCCGTGCTATGGAGTTCCGGCAGCTTCTTCATGCGGTTCCTCCGCGAGCCGACCCCGCTCGCCGCGGCGTTGAAGCTCGAACTGCACCTTCCGCAACTCACCTCGCTACAAATCACTTGCTACCGCGGCCTCTTCGGCGGGCTGGCCATGCTGCTGCTCGTTCGCCGGGCGGACGTGCGCTTCCGCCCCATGATGCTCGGCATGACCGCCGTGTTCGCGCTGATGAGCGGCCTATACATGTCGGCTTTGGCCCTCGGCCCCGCCGCCAACGCGATCTTCCTGCAAAACACGGCACCCATCTGGGTCTACCTGATCGCCGTGTTCGTGCTGGGGGAACGGGGGGATCGCCGCGGCTGGCAAGCGGTGCTACTGGGCGGCCTCGGGGCGATTGTGATCGTCGCCGGGAACTGGCCGCGTAACCTGCCCGCGGATGAAGAGCAAACGCAAGTCGCGATCTTGTTCATGGGGCTCGGCAGCGGCCTCACCTATGCCGTCGTGATGGTGTTCCTGCGCGTGCTGCGAACGGAGTCCGCGGCGTGGCTAACGGCCCTCAACCTGTTCGGCAGCGCCTTCGCCATCGCGCTTTACGTTCTCTTGCGATTCGGCCCGGAGGAATTCGCGAGCTGGGCGACGGCGCCGGCGATGCCGCAGTTCGCCGTGATGGCGGTCTACGGCGTCGTGCAAATGGCGATTCCGTACTGGCTGTTCGCGCGCGGCTTGCGGGTGCTGTCGCCGCAGGAAGCCGGCATCATCACGCTGATCGAGCCGCTATTGAACCCGGTCTGGGCCTACCTGATGACTCCGGAGAAAGATGCGCCGACGGTACCGATGATCGTGGGCGGCGCACTGATCTTGGCCGCGCTTGCCTGGCGCTACCTGCCGCATGGCGAGCCTTCTCCGCCGACTCCGCCGCGCGGCTAATCCGGATTGATCCGTGTCGCCGCCATTGTTAAAATCCAGCTTATCTAGCGTCCGGGATCGCTCGCCCTTCCGGAGGAAGCATGCTTTTGGCGGCTTTACGCGCCATCGCGCACTCAGTGCCCACGGTTTTCATTCTGGCCGCGATGGTCGGCATCGGTTTCTGGGGTCATCACAGCCACTGGAGTATTCCATCGTTCGGCGCCATCAAGGCCGACGAAAGTTCCCCGCCCCCCGCGGAAGATACTTCGCCGCAAGCGGTCGTCTCCGAATCGACATCCAAGTTGCCGCTGGTGCGGTTCGATTCCCCGGTCGATGTGCAGACTGCTGGGCTCGCCACGGTCGTCGCCAATCGCACGGCCGTGGACGAATGGGTGCCGGCCAACGCCGTGGTGGCGTACAACTCGCAGCGGGTCGCGCAGCTTTCCTGCCCGGTGGCGGGCCGAGTTCACACCATTCGCCGGCTCATTGGTCAGACCGTTCATAAGGGCGATGTCCTCGCACTCATCGACGCCCAGGAAGTGGGCCAGGCCAAATCGGAATACCTTCGCGACCACTTGATGGCGCGATACCGGGCCGAGATTCTCGAGCAGCTTCGGACCGCCGGGTCGGGCATCGTGCCGACTCGTTCGCTTCTCGAAGCGGAAGCCGGCGCGAAGGAAGCGGAACTCCGCCGCTTCACGGCTTACCAGCGGCTCCTGAATCTCGGGCTATCCACCGACGGCCTCGACAAGCGCTTGCAGACGCCGCAGGAACTCTCCCAGGCAATTCAGTTTCTCGGCCTGCCTCCGGAAGTCGTCGCGGAATTGAACCCGCGGCCGACCACCGCCAATCTGTTCCCGCTGATCGCGCCGTTCGATGGCGTCGTCATTCGTCAGGACATGGTGCCCGGCGAAGTCATCAGCCCGGAGGTCGCGCATCTGGAAGTTGCCGACGTCGAGAACATGTGGATCAAGCTTTCCGTGCGCATGGAAGATGGGGCGTGGCTGAATTTAGGTCAAGAAGTGGAGTTCACGGCCCAGGGGTTGGGCGAACCGGTTCGCGGCACGCTGACCTGGGTGAGCACGGAGATTCACGAGAAGACGCGGACGATCCAGGCCCGCTCCTCGGCGGCGAATCCGGTCGTGGGCCGCCCCGGCGAACCGACCGATGACGGCTTGCGGCGGCTGCGCGCCAATCTGTTCGGCTCCGCGCGCATCCGCGTGGCCCGGCACCTCGATTCCGTCGTCGTGCCGGATGCCGCCGTGCAACGGATGCCCGATCGCTCGACCGTGGTGTTCGTGGCCCTGGCCGACGGCACGAGTTTCGAGGCGCGCACCGTGCGGCTCGGCCTGTCGCGCTCCGGCGTCACGCAAATCCTTGCCGGCATCGCCCCCGGCGAACGCGTGGTCACCCGCGGCAGCTACGTCCTCAAATCGGAACTGATGAAGGATTCGCTCGTGGCGGATTAATCTCCTGATGGCACAGGCATTCTTGCCTGTGCTCTAGTCGTTTTCGCCCATCATTCCCCGAGTCTTTGCGAATGCTTTCCGCGATCATTTCCCGCGCGCTCGATAACCGCTGGCTGGTGCTGCTCGGAGCACTTCTCATCGCCGGCGGCGGCGCCGTCGCTCTTTCCAACCTCAACATCGACGCTTTCCCAGATACCACGCCGGTACAGGTCCAAGTGAATACGGTGGCGCCGGCAATGGTCGCCACCGAAATCGAGCGGCTCATCACCTTCCCCATCGAACTGGTGATGGGCGGGATGCCGGGGCTCAAGCAAGTGCGCTCGATCTCCCAGTTCGGCCTGTCGCAAGTCACGATTACCTTCGAGGACGGCACCAACATTTACCTGGCGCGGCAAGTGATCCAGGAACGCCTCTCGACCGTGGAATTCCCCCCGGGAATGCCGCGGCCCGAGCTCGGCCCCGTCGCCACCGGCCTCGGTGAAGTGCTGCACTACCACGTTACCTCGACGCAGCCGATCCCCGACCTCACCGAACTGCGGACGACCCAGGATTGGCGAATTCGGCCGCGCTTGCGCACCGTTCCCGGCGCCGCCGAAGTCAACTCCTGGGGCGGCCTCGAAAAGCAATATCAGGTCCGCGTCGATCCCACCAAGCTCATCAAGTATCAACTGACGTTGCAGCAATTGCTCGAAGCGGTCCGGGCCGGCAATCTCAATGTCGGCGGCGGCTACATCGATCGCCAGGGCGACATGCTCCTCGTCCACGGCATCGCCCGAACGGTCACCTTGCCGCAGATCGAGAACATCGTGGTCGCGGCATCCGCCGGCACGCCGGTGTACGTCAAGGACGTGGCCGAAGTGGTGATTGGCCACGAGATTCGCCGCGGTATCGTCACCGCCGAGGGCGAGGGCGAAATCGTTCTCGGCCTCGGCTTCATGCGCATCGGTTCGAATAGTTATGCGGTCACGCGGGCCCTCCGAGATCAACTCGACGCCACGGTCAAGAACCTTCCCGCGGACGTAAAGGTCAAGACCGTCTACGATCGCACCGAACTCGTCGATCAAGTAATCTCCACCGTGCGTTCCAACCTGTGCGATGGAGCGCTGCTGGTAGTGGCGATCCTGTTCATTTTCCTGGGGAATCTGCGCGCCGGGTTGATTGCGGCCTCGACGATTCCCCTGGCGATGCTGTTCGCATTCATCGGCATGTGGCCGGCCGGAATCGCCGGGACCCTGCTTTCCCTCGGCGCCATCGACTTCGGAATCGTCGTGGATAGTTCCGTCGTGATGCTCGAGAACATCATGCGGCGGCTCGCTCACGCCCAAGAGCACGGCGACCCGCAAGGCCGCGATCGCCGCCAGATCATTCGCGACGCCGCCAACGAAGTCCGCATCCCCACCGTCTTCGGCCAACTCATCATCCTGATCGTTTACCTGCCGATCCTGACGCTCGAAGGGGTCGAAGGGAAGATGTTCCGGCCGATGGCCTACACCGTGATGCTCGTGCTGACGGGTTCCTTGATACTCGCCCTGACGCTGACGCCGGTGCTGGCCAGCTATCTGCTGCCGCGCAAGCTGGAAGAGAAGGAAGTGCTTCCGGTGCGGCTCGCGAAGAGGATTTACGAGCCGCTCCTGGGATTCGTGTTGCGGAACCGCCCGGCGGTGCTCGGCCTCGCCGGCATCGTGCTCATCGTCGCCGGGATGATGGCCAAGAACTTCGGCACCGAGTTCGTTCCGCAGCTTTCCGAAGGGGCAATTGTCGTCGGCATCCTCCGCGTGCCCGGCACCAGCCTCGAACAATCCGCCGCCATGAACACCGAGATGGAACGGTTCGTGAAGGCGAATTACCCCGAAGTTCTGCACGTCTGGAGCCGCGTCGGCGAGCCGGAGATCAACACGGATGCCGGCAGCCCCGAATCGACCGACATGTACATCACGCTGCGGCCCAAGGCCGAATGGCGGCCCCATATTCGCACGCAAGGCGATCTCGTCGAGATCATGGCCAAGGATCTCAAACGCTTCAAGGGGCAGGTCGTCTGGTTCACGCAGCCAATCGAGATGCGCGTCAACGAGATGCTCACCGGTTCGCGGGCCGATCTATCGTTGAAACTGTTCGGCGACGACATCGACACGCTCATTGAAAAGAGCGCCGAGCTCGAAGCCGTGCTCCGCGACATTCCCGGCTGCGCCGACCTCTCCACGGAGCAGATCGCCGGGCAGCCCATCTTGCAAGTGCGCCTTCGCCAGGACGAACTGGCCCGCTACGGCATCCCGGCCCAGATCGTCATGGAAAAGATCGAAGCGATCAGCGGCAAATCGGTCGGCGACGTGGTCGAGGATCAACTCCGCTTCCCGCTGGTCGTTCGCTTACCGGATAGCTATCGGTCGACGCCGGACGCGATTGCCAGCTTGAGCATCGCGGCGCCGTCGGGGGAACAAATCCCGTTGACGCGGATTGCGGATGTCGTCGAGACGCGCGGACCGAAGCTGATTTCCAGCGAATGGGGGAAGCGGCGGATCGCGATTCAATGCAACGTGCGCGGCCGCGACATCGGCAGCTTTGTCGCCGAGGCCCAGAGCCGCATCGACGCGAAGGTGCAATTGCCCACGGGGTTCCGCATCGACTGGGGCGGCCAGTTTGAAAACATGGTCCGCGCCCAACGGCGACTGATGATCGTCGTGCCGCTCGCCATGTTGCTTATTGTCGGGTTGCTGTTCCTCACCTATCGCACGGTGATCGACACGGTGTTCGTTTTCGCGAGCGTGCCGGCGGCCTGCGTCGGCGGGATCGCCGCTCTGTGGCTCCGCGAGATGCCGCTATCCATCTCCGCCGCCGTCGGCTTCATCACGCTCTCCGGCGTCTCCGTGCTCAACAGCATGATCATGGTGTCGGCGCTGCGTGCCTCGGAGTCCCCTTCGCGGCTGTCCGCGATCAAATCGACGTGGGTCGGTTCCTTGCGAACGGTCATGATGACGGCGCTCGTGGCCAGCGTCGGCTTCATTCCGATGGCGACGAGCAGCGGCGCCGGTTCCGAAGTGCAGCGGCCGCTCGCCACCGTCGTCATTGGCGGCGTCATTACCAGTACGCTGATGACGCTGTTCGTGCTCCCGGCGATGTACGCGGCCTTCTCCCGCAAGCCGCGGCCGGCCGTCGGCAACGATCCGCAATAAAGGCATTTCTCGCGGGGCTTGCCAAGTGGCGCTTGCAATCGCCGGCCCCGTCCTCGAAACTAATTCCGATCCCCTTGTCATCGCCCCGCTCCCGGAGGAAACATCATGTTGCGGTTCGCATCGCTGGCGGCCCTGCTCGGACTCTGCCTCACCACGGCCTCGGCCAAGGACGACACCATGCTCAAGGTTAAAGCCGGCGACAAGTTCCCGGTGATCCCGCTGGCGGCCGCCCAGATCGACAAGATCAAGAAGGACGCCAAGACCGTTTCCATCGCCGATCTGGAAGGGAAGGTCGCGGTCGTCTTCTTTTACCCGAAGGCCGATACGCCCGGCTGCACCGTG
>DATNBQ010000416.1:0-25039 GCA_035571955.1 Urbifossiella sp.
GGGCCAGTTCACATCAAACTTCTTCGGCGTCAGTGCACCGCCGAGATCGGCAACCAGTTGACCGATCTGGCCGCCCGTCGCAGTTCGGTCCGCGGCGAACAGGTCGAGAATCTCGCGGGCCCGATTGCGATATTCCAGCGCGATGGCGGGATGGTTGAGGCAGCCGATGGCGTCGATGTGGCCGGGTTGATGCCGGCGCGGGATGAACATCATGTCCATATCCCACGGAATCGGCGCCCACCGGCCATTGGGGCGACGGTAATAGCCGTGGTTGCCGTCGGGCCTCAGATCGACGTTGCCGAGCAGGCGGTTGAGCGCGTGGAAGCTGAAGTAGGCCGGCAGATCGAGATTCTTGCGCCACCACTCTTCCTCCGGATTGGAGCGCATGCCGCCGAGGAACTTCTCCCATTCTTTCTGGGCGTCTTTCATCTCCTTCGGTGTGTGCTTGATTCCGCTTTGAATGCTGACCGCGAGGCCGTCCGGCAGTTTCTTGTCGGCGAGCAATTTCGGCTCCGTGTCGCCGAGCGCGACATACAGGCCCCACAAATCGCCCGCATACTGATCCCTGGCGGAAACCTCATCGAGCCCCGCGACCACGCGCCATTGGATCCACGTTGTCGGCGGGCTAGGAACGCGAGCCAGCCGGTACGCCCGCAGCGAAAGCACCTCGCCGAGCCCGGAGATGCCGCGATGCACGGGATCGTAGGGGGTGGAACCGCCGGGATTCAGGTTGAGGCTGTCGCACGTCGCCGGGAATGGAATGCCGTCGTGATCGAAGATTGGCACGTTGTGGCCGCGGTTGAACTTCAGCCCCCACTTGTTCTTGCCGGCGATGTAAGTGCTGCCTTGCCCGCGATTGCTGTACTGGATGTGGTCGTACACAATGCCGCGATAAACGAGCGTGCCTTGCTGCTTCTGCTTGTAAGCACTGGAATCCCACTGGCTCTTGGCGACATCTTCGGCTCGTGCCAGCAGGTGCATGGCTTGCAGCGTGCCAAGGAATTCCGAGGTGAACTTCAAGTTCGGGCTTTTGCCGGGTTGGCGTGATCCGGCCCATGCGGCGGGTCCCGCGTCGCACCACCAGGCGAAGTTCGGACAGGTGTCGTCGGCCGCCGGCGCCTGCACTGGCTTGCCCGCGCGATCCGTCGCTGTGATGCGGTAACGGATCAGCCAGCGGTGCTTTTGATGCGTCGCCGGTACTCGAACGCTGAAAACGCCGTCGCCGGCCTTTTCATCGCCCTGCTTGCCGTCGTCGCGCATCGGCAATTCGATCCAGTTCTTCTCGTACTCGGCGTCCGACTTGCGAATGTACTTTCCCGGCGCGACGGCTTGCAGTTTCAGTACCCCGTTGGTCGTGCCTGCCGCGAGCTTGGCAGTGACCAGCACCGGCGTCGCTGGTTTGGGCTGGGCGGGCCTGTGGCCGATATTGCTGATCGCTGAGTCAGCCGCTTGGGCCGGAGGCTGAGCAAATGCCGATTGCGCCGTGCAAGGCAGCAGCGAGGCAACGATCGCGTGACGGCAAGGAAAGATCATGCGGAGCACCACTTCGGCTCGAACTCTATTCAAATGTTTCCGGCAATATATGGTCTTCCGATGCGGCGAATCCATCCTGAAGATTCAACCGCTAAATCTTCCGATTTCGGCGCGTGACTTGCACGCCTACCACCGGCCGATTCCGGCCAACTCGCCCGAGAGTTCAAGCAATCCCTTTCGCCCCTCACTGCATCGAGGAGACATTCCATGTCGAAAACGATTCTGCGCAAAGCGGTGATGGCGGCGGCGTTCTCCCTGCTCGTCGGCTCGATCTGCACGGCCGATCCGCAAAGGCCGGGGGCAGCGAGGGTCGAGCCCGACAGTCAGTCCGCCGTCATGCCGCACTCCATCCGAGCCAAGCAAGTCATCGGCGCCAAGGTCAACATCCAGAACAACGTGGCAATCGGAACGGTGGACGACATCGTTCTCAGCGATGCCGGCGACGTGGAATACCTGATCGTCATCACGAGCGACAAGAAGCTGATCACTGTCCCCTGGTCCACGACGAGGTGGGGCAAGGACTACAAGGCGGCGACCGTGAACATATCGCCCGATCAGTTTAAAGTCGTGCCGCAATATACGACGACCACATACCCGGACTACTTCGCTCCGACGTACAGGAACGAGATTTACAAGTACTATGGCGCACGGCCCGGCGTACTGCGCCGCCTCGGCCAGCGCGTTCTTCCCTGATCGCCTGCTATCGGTTCAGACACTCTTAAAGCCGGTGACTTCGGTCATCGGCTTCATCATTTTGTAGCCAGCCTCTGTGAGGCCGGATCGCCATCGGAATCCGGCCTCACAGAGGCTGGCTACAACCGACCGTGCTGGGCCGCCATCTCAAGGACTGATATAATTTATTGAAGGAAACTGAACGCAATTCCACCCTAGCCAATCACTCCGTCATGCCATTGCCGAGCTTTCACCCCGTCATTTCCGCATGGTTCCTGAAGGAATTCCAGAGCCCGACGGAACCGCAGCGGCTCGGCTGGCCGGCGATTCAAGAGCGCCGCGATACCTTGATTGCCGCCCCGACCGGTTCGGGCAAAACTCTGACCGCGTTTCTCGCCAGCCTCGACCGCCTCTTGCGGCTGGCACTCGCGCGCCAACTGAAGGACCGGACTTACGTTCTCTACGTCTCGCCGCTGCGCGCCCTGTCGAACGACATCCAGCGCAACCTGCAGGGGCCGCTCGCGGAGATTCTGAAACTGGCTCGTGAGGATGATCCCGATTGCCCCGAGATTCGCGCGGGGATTCGCACCGGCGACACACCGGCGAACGAACGGCAACGCATGGTCCGGCGGCCGCCGCACATCCTGGTCACCACCCCGGAATCGCTTTATCTCGTACTGACCGGCAAAAAGAGCCGGGAGACGCTGCGCCACGTGGAGACCGTGATCGTCGATGAACTTCACGCGGTGGCCCGCGATCGCCGCGGCTCGCACCTTTCGCTCTCGCTGGAAAGACTGAACGCCTTGTGCCCGGCGCGCCCCATCCGCATCGGCCTCTCGGCAACTCAGAATCCGATCGATGAATTGGGCCGCTTCCTCTCCGGTTCGACCGCTTCGACCCCGGCAATCGTGGACGTGGGCCACCTGCGGCGACTGGATATCCGGGTCGAAGTTCCGCGCCGCGAATTGCAAGCCGTCTGCAGTCACGAACACTGGGCGGAAGTCTACGAGCGCATGGTGGAACTCATCAAGGAGCACAAGAGCACGCTGATCTTCGTCAACACCCGGAAACTGGCGGAGCGGGTCGCATTTCAACTTTCCGAGCGGCTCGGCCCGGATTGCGTGTTGGCGCATCACGGCAGTTTGGCGCAAGCCAGCCGTCAACGCGCGGAAGAAATGTTGAAAGCCGGCCGCCTCAAGGCGGTCGTCGCCACGGCGTCGCTGGAATTGGGTATCGACATTGGCCACATCGATCTCGTTTGCCAGGTCGGCTCGCCCCGGTCCATCGCGACGTTCCTGCAGCGAATCGGCCGGGCCGGTCACGCGCTCGGGCTGGTGCCGAAGGGGCGGCTCTTCGCGCTCTCCCGCGACGAGTTAATCGAATGCCTGGCCTTGATACGCGCCGTAGGGGATCGTCGGCTCGATCGCGTGCCGATCCCCGCCGCGCCCCTGGACATCCTCGCCCAGCAAATCGTAGCGGCCGTGGCCTGCGACGACTGGAATGAGGACGAACTCTTCGCGCTCGTGCGCCGGTCTTATCCTTATCGCGATCTTTCGCGCGAGGATTTCGAATCGATCGTGGAGATGGTCAGCGAAGGCATTGCGCCGGAGCGCGGCCGCTTCGGCGCCTACGTGCAGCGCGACCGCGTTAATCGCCGGCTACATGCTCGCCGCAGCGCCCGCTTGACGGCCATTACCTGCGGCGGCGCCATTCCGGAAATCGCCAATTACAAGGTCGTTACCGACGACGACAATCGCACCGTGGTCGGCACCCTGGATGAAGATTTCGCGATCGAATCCAATGCGGGGGATGTGTTTCTGTTGGGGAACTCGTCGTGGCGAGTGCGCCACGTGCGCGGCGGCGAAGTGGTCGTGTCGAACGCGCTGGGCGCGCCGGCGACAGTTCCATTCTGGCTAGGCGAGGCGCCGGGGCGAACCGTCGAACTCTCGGCCGAGGTCGCGCGCTTGCGCGAGGATCTGGTCGACCGAATGTCCCCAGACACGCAGCCGAATGCCGAGGTGACGGACTGGTTAATCCAAGTTGGCGGCGCCGATCGCGCGGCCGCCGATCAGGCCATCGCCTTCGTCGCCGCCCAGCGGATAGCGACTGGGATGGTGCCGACGCAGAAGACACTGCTCTTCGAACGCTTCTTCGACGAATCGGGCGGAATGCATCTGGTCATCCATGCCCCCTTCGGCACGCGCATCAATCGCGCCTGGGGATTGGCTCTGCGCAAGCGGTTCTGCCGCACCTTCGATTTCGAACTGCAGGCCTCGGCCGACGACAATGGGATCGTCCTGTCGTTCGGGGCCCAACACAGCTTTCCCCTCGAACAGATGTTCCGACTGGTGCCGTCGCACCTCGCTCGCGACGTGCTGGTTCAGGCGTATCTGGCCGCGCCCTTCTTCGGTACGCGCTGGCGCTGGAACATCACGCGATCGCTCCAGCTGCGCCGCGTCCGGAATGGCCAGCGCGTCCCGCCCCACTTGCAGCGGATGCGGGCCGAAGACCTCCTGACGTCGGTCTTCCCCGCTCAAACCGCCTGTCAGGAGAACGTCGTCGGCGACATCCCGATTCCCGACCAACCGATCGTGCGCCAGACTGTCGACGATTGCCTGCACGAATTGAGCGATCTCGATGGCTGCCTGGAAGTCCTGCGCGGCATCGAATCCGGCGCGATTGCGACGATCGGCCTCGACAGCCGCGAGCCGTCGCCGTTCGCTCATCAATTGCTCAATGCCAACCCCTACGCCTTTCTGGACGATGCTCCCTTGGAAGAGCGCCGCGCGCGGGCGGTGTCGCTGCGCCGTTCGCTTTCCACGGACGCGCTGCGCGACCTTGGGCGACTCGATCCCGAAGCGATTGCGCGGATTCGCGAGGAAGCATGGCCAGTAGTTGGCGACGGGGACGAATTGCACGACGTTCTGCTTTCGATGGTTGCGTTGCGGGCCGCCGATGCGGAACCGTGGCTCGCTCACTTCGGGGAACTGCAGCGCGGCGGCCGCGCAGCGCGGGTCGCGCGTGGGAACTACCCCGATTTATGGGTCGCCACGGAGCGCTGGCCCATCGTCCGGGCGATCTGGCCGGAGGCCCAGGCACGGCCGGATGTCGCCGTGCCCCGCGGTGTAAAGACCGATTGGCGGCGCGAGGATGCCATCGTTCAACTGGTGCGTGGCCGCATCGAGTGCGTCGGGCCGACAACGATCGACCGACTGGCGCTCGACTTCGGACTATCGGCAGTGGATGTCGAGATCGCCTTGATCGCACTGGAAACGCAAGGGCTCGTCCTCCGCGGCCGCTTCACCGGGTTGCACGATCTGGAGTGGTGCGATCGCCGGCTGCTCGCGCGCATCCATCGGTTGACGCTCGAAGGGTTGCGCCGGCAGATCGCCCCAGTATCGACGGAGCAGTTCCTGCAATTCTTGATTCGCTTTCAACATCTGCGGCTGGATTCGAAACTGCGCGGGCAGCACGGCCTGCTGGCGCTCATCGAGCAGTTCGAGGGGTTCGAGGCGCCGGCCGGGCACTGGGAGAGGCACATTCTGCCGGCGCGGATGGAGTTTTACGATTCGCAATGGTTCGATGCGCTCACCTTCATGGGCCACGCCGGTTGGGGGCGGCTCCGGCCCAAGCGACCCGATGGCCAGGATAACGGCCGGCCGATGAAAGCATTCACGCGGTCCACGCCGATCGCACTGATGGTGCGCGATCACGTTTCGTGGTTGTTGCCCTCGCCCGACTCGCCCAGCCTCGAAGGGTTGGGCACGAATGCCCGCGCCGCCCACGAGGCCTTCGTTCGCCACGGAGCGCTGTTTCCCAATCAGATCGCCATGCTGCTCAATCTGGTGCCGTCGCAAGTGGACGACGTACTGGGTGAGTTGGCCGCAGCCGGGCTCGTGACCAGCGACGGTTTCTCGGTACTTCGCATGCTGCTGGGTGGGGCGACTTCGACGAGGAGGCACCGACTGCCGGCCGCGGCGCCGCCAACCGGCCGATGGACGCTGCTGCATTCCCCGCTGATGCCCGCCGTGGAAGACGAGAGGCGCATCGAGAACTGGTGCCGGCTCCTGCTGCGGCGCTATGGAGTCGTGTTCCGGGAGTTGATTGCGAATGAATCCGCGTCGCCGCGCTGGGGCGAACTGATCGGGCACTATCGGCGACTGGAGGCGCGCGGCGAAATCCGCCACGGCCGCTTCGTCGCCGGCGTCGCCGGAGAGCAATTCGCATTGCCCGAGGTCATCCCCCTGCTTCGCGACCGCAACGATCCCGATGCCGAACCGCTCAAACTGCCGGCGACCGATCCACTCAATCTCACGGGGCGAATTGCCGGGCCGCGCGTTCCCGCCTTGCCCGGACACTCGATCTTGCTACCCACTGCCTTCGAGGCTTCGCCGGCTCAAAGTGCCAGCTGACCGAGAATACCGAGCAGATTCAGGCTTCCTCCCGGATCGAGCAAGTGCGAAACGTTGTAGACCAGGTTGCCGAGAACCTGGCCGTCGCCGGTCGTCGCCGTCAAGGTGGCGTGGACGTCGCTCGTCGTGATTTCGAGCCCCAGCAGATTGACGTCCACCGGCGGGCTGGTGCCGTCGGTCGAGGCGATGGTCAGGTTCAGCACGGGGACAGTTGCCGGCGCGGTCGGCGTCACCAGCGTCGGCAAGGCGAGATTCTGGATCAATTGATCGAGCGACCCCAGGGCGCCGGAGGCCAGCGTCAAGTTCGAAGCGTTCAAGACGCCCACGACCTTGGCGAGCAGCGTGTTGATGTTGTTGCTCAGCGCGGTCAGCTGGTCCGGGGTGGCGTTCAGAGTGTTGAGCAGCGTGGTCAGGACGTTGCCGAGCAGCAACCCGTCGCCCGTGTGAGCATCGGCGTTCACATTGATCTGATCGGTCTGCAGGTTCAGGCCGAGGAGATTGAGATTGATGGGGGCAACCACGAGTTGCAGGATGCGGTCGGAACCGGCGGGAATCGGCGGCGGAGGTGAAAACGTCGCCGGGATGCCGGGGATCTGCGCATCGAGTTGCGAGATCAGGTTCGCGAGATCGGCATTGATCGTCGCCACATCGAGTTGGGCCGGCAGCGGCGGGTTAAAGAGGTTCGCCAGAGCCGTAACCGCGTTGCCCAGCACCAAGCCGGCGCCCGAATGCGCCGTGATCGTGAGGTGAATCGGGCTGGTATCGACCAGAGCGCCCAGCAAGTTCACGTGCACCGGCGCGACGAAGAGATCGAGCACTGGAGTGTCGGCGGCGGACGCCGTATCGAAGGTTCCGCTTCCCACGCCCGGCACGGCCATACTGGCCGAATTGAGGAGGGTCACGACATTGCCGAGGACGTTGTTCAAGGCGTCGCTGACCGCGGGCAGATTCACGAGATGCGACGCCAGCGTCAGGGTGTTGCCGAGTAGAAGCCCGTCGCCGCTCTGCGCCGACACGGTCACCGTAATGGGGCTCGTCTGAATCTCGACGCCCAGCAAGTTAATGTCGAGTGGGTTGAGGTTCAGGGTTACGAGTGCGCCGGGCGCGGCGGGCGGCACGGGAACGGGCGTCGTTAACCCCGGCAGCAGCGCGCCGGCCGCCAGCGGGGCCGTGAGATTGAAAAGGACCGACAGGCTGCCATTGAGCAATCCGGCGCCATCGTAAGCCGTCACGCCCGCGCCCGCCCCCAGAAACGTGCCGGTTACGACATCGGCGTCGGCATCGCCGTTGAGATTGGCGACGGACACCTGGACGCCGGTGCGGAGCGTGGCATCGCCCGAGAAGAAGTTGGCGAGCGGCGCCGCCATGGCGGCCTCGGCGCCCTGATTCATGAGGGTTTGCCCGCTGACGACGAGCACCCGCGGCCCGCCTCCCGATCCCGCTCCGAACACGAGATCGGCGAAACCATCGCCATTCACGTCGCCGGCCGCCACATTGACTCCCGTGCGGAGAGTCGAGTCGAATGCGAAGAAATCGTTGACGAGCCGCGTCGGGCTTCCGGTGGTAAGACTGGCGCCGTCATAAATGGCCACGCGCGGACCGCCGCCGCTTCCCGCGGCCACGATCAAGTCTGGATGGCCGTCGCGATTGACATCGCCCACCGCCGTGGAGATGCCGCCCATGTATTTGGAATCGATGGCGAAGAAGTTCAGGACTTGCGCGAAGTCGCCGCCGCGGTACGCGACCACGCGCGGTCCGCCGCCCATGCCGGGACTGACCACGATATCGGCCGTGCCGTCGCCGCTGACGTCGCCGATCGAGACGTTCACGCCGCCGTTGAATGCGCCGAAGGGGCTCGTCGTGAAGCCGGCTTGCAGCGTCGCTCCGTCGTAGACGCGGACACGATTGGCAACGCCGGCGCCTGAACCGACGACGATGTCCGGCATACCGTCGCCGGTCACATCCCCGATCGCGAAGGTGGGAAGCGACTTGCCGGAGAGATCGCTGACGTCGATGTCGCCGACCTGCGTTCCATCGGCGCCGTACAACCGGAGGTGTACGGCGGCGCCATCGACCACTCCGACGGCGACCTGAACGGCGGCTGGAACGGCGCGCTCCTCGAGATGTTCGACGCCCAGTCTGATGGCGCGGCGCTCCGCGCGGGAGATCGGTTTGCGATACGTGCGCGCGCGGCGCGGAAGGAGACGCCAGTTCATGGTGTCGATTCCAGGGAGGGAATGATTGACGATGCGAGTGGGGCGAGGCGGGCGCGTCGGCCGAACCGATCAAGAGCAATTGTCGTTCCGGATAACTCCGAGAGGCATGAGTCAGGGAACGCGCTGACATCGATGCGCGACGAGCAGAACCGAATGGCTGGACGAGACGGGTCTCACTTTTTTTGGAAATCCTGAAACCGGGCGGTCCCGGTCAAGGTATCTACCATCTCCAAAGCAAAAAAAGACTGGCCGCGTCGCGGGGGAATCGCTCATTCGCCCCTGTAACAACGCCTGATTTCAAAGTCCCCTCATCGCCTTGGGGACGCCGCCCGCGTTGGGTGTGAGGAGCCCTTTCGCCCCGCCTCCCCGACGCGGGCGGTTTACTTCAACCGCCCGGCCATCTCAACACGTCCTTAGCCGCGTAAAGGGTCCGAACGGCGTCAGCAGTTTCCACTGATTAGCTTGGCCTCAGTGCACCGGAGCAGGCAACAGGCCGACGACGGGCGACCGGAAAGCGCATTCAATGGCTGTCTCGGTTCGCGGTCCGAACAGCATTGCGTCGAGCGACCACAAGCCGGGCCCGATGATCGCTTCGAGCAGCGCGATGGCCAAGTAAGCGCAGGGCAATTCGGCGCTCGGCTGCCCTGGCTTCCCGACAAAGGGATCGCCGTTGGGAATGTGGACGAGCGCCAGCGCGACCGCCATTTGGGCGACGAGCAGTACGCCGACGACGCGGGCGAACAGGCCGGCGATGAGAAGTATCCCGCCGCCGAATTCGATCGCCGCCGCCGCGACTTGAAGAAACGCGGGCGCAGCATTCGGCATCTCATTCATCCAGCCGGTCGCGTTCAGAATTTTCGGCCACCCGTGCAAAACGAAGGCGAGGCCGACCACGACGCGAACGATCAGAAGGCCGGTCGAGGAAGCCCAGTTCGGGGCGGCAGCGCAGAGAAAGTTCATCGGTGCCTCCCATTCACTCGGGTCTCTCTGAAATAGGTGCAACCATCGAGCCAATGCTTCCGGTCCATCCGGGGCACCATCCTTTCCATTCGATCATTTCTTGCACTCGCGTCGGTCCCATTTCCCGTTGAGCCGGTCGTGGATATACCCACTGCAGGAGGAACGCATGACGCTGGCCGAAGAATTTCCGGCGATTGCCCGGCGCGACGAGCCGCTGGCGCCGCACACGCACTTGAAGATCGGCGGGCCGGCGGAAGTGCTCCTGCAGCCGCGCTCTGTGGATGAACTGCAAGCGGTGCTGGCCGCGTGCCAGAAGCGCGGAGTGCCCGTGCGCATGCTCGGCGGCGGTTTCAATCTGCTCGTTCGCGACGACCCGGTGCCGGGCGCCGTCGTTCGCCTCACCGCCCCGGCGTTCACCGCAATCGAGGGCAATGGCAAGCGCATCGTTGCCGGCGGCGGCAGCCAACTGTTCGCCCTCATCGCCTTCGCGGTGCGCCGCGGCCTCGCCGGGCTCGAAACGCTCGTCGGCATCCGCGGCACCGTCGGCGGCAGCGTCCGCTGCAACGTCGGCGACCGCTCCGGAGAAATTGCCCAGGCCGTACAGCGCGTCACCGTCCTCACCGATGCCAACACCATCCAGACTCGCAACCGCGACGAACTGAACTTCGCCGAGCACCAAAGCGATCTGGACGAACCAGTGATTCTTTCCGTCGAATTCGACCTGGAACCGGACGCGCCGGCGGCCATTTTGAAGCGAATGCTCCGCGCTTGGATTCTGCGGAAAGGGGCCGAACCATTCAGTTACCAGCACGCGGCGCGATTGTTCCGCAACCCGCCGGGGCAAACGGCGTCGAGCCTCATCGATCGCGCCGGCATGAGCAAGTCCAAAGTCGGCAGTGCTGAACTGAGCGAACGCAACGCCAACTACGTCGTCGCCCAGGCCGGTTCGACCGCCGCCGACATCGTCCATCTCATGGACTTCGTCCGCGATCGCGTCAAGGAACGGACCGGTGTGACGATGGAACGCGAGCTTCACATCTGGTGACTTCACATGGCACGGACGCCAAAGAAACCCCCTCGTTCGCGGCGGCGCTCGGTCGTCTTGCTGCTGGCCACCGTGGCTGCCGCGGCCGGCATTCTCCTGGCTATCGACCGCCTGGGCAGCGAAGCATTGCAATGGCTCAGCCCGCGCGAACGCTATCGCATTGCCTTCGCCGACATTCACTGTGCCGCGCCGCCAGGTCTCGATCGCTCCGCCTTCCTGGCCGAGGTCCGCTACCAGTCGGGATTCCCCGATTCGTTCAACTCGCTGGCGGGCAGCGATCGCCGGCAACTGGCGCGCGCATTTGCCGCTCATCCGTGGGTGGAATCGGTGGAAGCAGTGACCGTGGCGCCGGGGAACGCGGTGACGGTGGCCTTGCGCTTCCGCGTTCCCATCCTGGCGGTGAGGGTGAAGGATGGCACGAGGCTGGTCGACGCGCACGGCGTGCTTTTGCCCGAATCGGCGCCGACGCCGGCAGGCGTGATCGAATTGCGGAGCACCGTTCCCGCGCCGACCGCGCCACCGGGGACCATCTGGGCCGACGAGACCGTTAAGCGGGCCCTGGAACTGGCGAGCGTTTACAAGCCGCGCAGCCTGGAATTCACCGCGACCGAGTGGCGCTTGACCGAAACCGACGGCAAGATAATGAACGTTGCGCGATAGGATTGCTTCCTTCACGCCGCCCGAAAGCACGCGTCGAACAGCAGCCGCCATTCGAGAAGCTGAACGCGCCGAGCCAACTCTTCTTCCGACGTGCCCGTTGCGCGCACGCGCTCGCAGAAATCCACGAAGTCGAATGGCGTGGTGAACGCGTAACCGAGGGTCGGCGCCTCGGCGGCGAGCCGCTTCAAGACCGGATGGGAACCGACTCGGCGCCACCAGTACTTACTGTTGGAAGCATCCGGTTCGCGTCGGTGCATGACGGCGTGCCAGAAACTTCCTTCGGCGGTATCAAGTTCCTGGCTAATGGCGTGCGATTCGTCCAGGAAGTCGTGGAGGAGCCACAGAGCGGAGCGGCAGGCCGGGTTCGCTTTCACTGCCGCCAGCGCCGGCCGCATGGCCAGATTGGGCGAACCGGGGCCGAGTTCCATCAAGCGTTCGGGCACGAGCAAGGCCGCGATGGCCGGGCCGTATGCCTGCGGATCGAACGCGAACGTCGCCATGCGATCACGCTACGGGTTCGCCTGCGGCACGGCCATCGTCGACGTTCCCGGCAACGGCAACACGGGCGCCGTCACCACGTCGCCGGGAAGCGCCGGAAGCGCCGCGAAATCGATGGCCCGGCGTTCCCCCGCTTGCACGGTGATGCTGCGGTCGTGATCCATCGCTGCCCCGTTCGGATCGGTCCACTGGGCCCGCAGATGGAAGGTGTAGGTGCGGCCGGGTTCGAGGCCGCGACAAGCGAATTCGCGCCGCGTTCCCGCTTGCGTCGTCTTCGATCCATTCACCCACAGGACGGCACCAGCCGGCACGCGGACGATCAGCGTCACTTCCGTATCGAGGTGTTGAATCGGCAGCGGCGGAAGCATGCCCGGCGTCGGCGTGGCTCCGGGTGACGCGGGGGGCGTCGCCGGCGGGTTCGTGCCATTGGCGGGCGGAATGACGGACGGCGTATTGGGGTAGTAAGCGGGCGGATACGGCGAACCATAGGGAATGCCGTAACCGGGGTTGGCATAGCCGTAGCCGGCGTATCCGTACGGCCCGTAGTTGTAGCCGTACGGGCCGTAGCCATACCCGTATCCATACCCGTACCCGAGACCGTAACCCAGACCGAGGCCGAGCCCGAAGCCATAGTAAGGGTAACCGCCGTAGAAGCCGCGGCCGAATCCGCCGTTGTGGAATCCGCCGTTGTGGAACCCGCCGCCGTGGAACGCGCCCATGTGCCCCGCGCCGCCGCCGTGGCCTCCGCCTCCACCATGACCGGCGGCGCGAGCGAACTTGGCCGTTGCCAGCAGGGAACCAGCCGCCAATCCGGCCAGCAGCGTCCACGTCATCCAATGCGTACGATTCATGGGTTCCCTCCCTTGCCACGTTCTTTTGCATCGTCCAGGCCGACTGCAAAAGATAACGCCATCTCGGCTGGCTGGGGTCGGCCTCTTCCCCTGGCTTGCCGGAACGCTACAAGTTGTGCAGCTTGCCGAGCGGAGCCCGCTCCGTGATAACCGGCCCACTTACGATCGGGTATACCAATGCGGGGCCTTCGCCTTTCGGCGGTGTTGGGTTGACGCGGCTCCGCCGGCCCGATAGCTTAACTCACGCCGAGGGGGTGTAGCTCAGTTGGTAGAGCGCTTGAATGGCATTCAAGAGGTCAGGAGTTCAACTCTCCTCACCTCCACTCGACAAAAACACTTTAGCTAAAGCGGTTTCGCTTACCGGACGGTCGCATTCGGCGCCCGTCGTCGACCTAAAATCACTTCTCCGCTTTGGGTGAGGGCGCCTTCCTGCGTAGGCGCATGTTCACCATTTCCACGCCGACCCCGAACGCCATCGCGAAATAGATGTACCCCTTGTTCAGATGCTGCCCGAGGCCCTCGGCCACAAGCATCACGCCGATCAAGATGAGGAACGCCAGGGCCAACACCTTCACCGTCGGGTGCTTTTCCACGAAGCGGCTGATCGGCCCCGAGAACCACAGCATCACGATCATCGCCAGCACCATCGCCGTCACCATCACCCAAACTTGATCGGCGTCGACCATGCCGACCGCGGTAATGACCGAATCGAGCGAGAAGACGATATCGATGACGGCGATGGTGGCGATGGTGCGGGCGAAGCTGACGCGCTTCATGGGAACGCTCGTCGCGGCGGCCTCGGCCTTGGCGTGTTCGAGTTTCTCGTGCATTTCCAGGACGCTTTTGCCGATGAGGAAGGCGCCGCCGACGAGCAGGATGATGTCGCGCCAGGAGACTTCGCGCGCTTCGAGGCCGTGGAGCAGCGGCAGATCGGGCAGCGTGAAGACGGGGGCGGTGAGGCCGAGGAGGAACGTCAACGTAAAGAGCAGCAGCAGGCGCGTGCCGAGGGCGGCGGCGAGGCCGATGCGCCGGGCCTTGGGCTGCTGCGGCTCGGGCAACTTCCCCGTAAGGATTGCCAGGAAGATTACGTTATCGATGCCGAGGACGATCTCCATCGCCGTGAGCGTGAGCAGTCCGAGCAGGATCGTCAGCAGCGATGCATGTTTATCGCGCTCGATCAGGATTTCGCTCAGGTCGGTCTTCGCGATGCTCTCTACCTTCCCATTGATGTCGATCGGGAACGCTTCCTGCAGTACTCGGCCGCGTACGATCTCCTTGTTCAATAGTTGAACCGTGTCCTCGGAGTGCCCGCCTTGCGGATCGCGCTGGAACGTGATGCGCGCAATGTGGCCGATATCGATGGTGCGGGTGTCGAACTCAGTGCGAAGCGTGATGCCGGCGAGTTGCAATGTGCCATGGCGATCGCCGGGTTCGATTCGCACGCGCGGCCACGCCGGGTTGCCGACGGGCTTCGCCTCGTCGTCCGCGGCCTGCACGAAACCAAATGCCACCAACATGAACGGAACGATCAGGCTCCAGCGGCGAACGGGCATGACGAACTCCGGGCGCGGCGACATTCCGTCGGCGAATGCGTGGGTGGATTCATTTGCCGAACGGCAGTTTTCCCTCGCTGCGGGGCTTGACTGCGCCGTAGCCGCCGGGCTTCTCGTAAACCCGCACGTAATCGACCAGCATCTCAGCGGGGAAAGCAGTGCTCTTGTCCGGGTTGCCGAGGAAGCGGCCGCCCACCGCCACGTTCATGACGATGTAGAACTGCTGATCGAACGGCGCCGGCCAGGCGTTCAGGTCCGCTTCCCGGGTCGGTTTCGCCGCCTTGCCGTTCTTCCCGGGGCTGCTGCTCCACCAGAACGATTGCTCCGCGTACTGCTTGCCGTCTACCAACCAGCGGATCGAGCCGCGTTCCCACTCGACGGCATAGGTGTGGAAGTCCGCGATGGAACTCCCTTCGGGGAAGAGGTATTCGCCGCCGGAGTGCATGTTGAGCGGCCACAGCGAACCGTAATGCAAGGTGCCGAGCACCTTGTTCGGTTCCTGGCCGCGGGCTTCCATCACGTCGATTTCGCCGGAGGCGGCCCATGCCCCGTACTTGTCCGCTTGCGGGAGCATCCACAGGGCCGGCCAGACGCCGCGGCCGGTCGGCAGCTTGGCGCGGAACTCGAACTTGCCGTACTTCTGGTTGAACAGCACCGAGCCATCTTTCTTGCGGCTCTTCAATTTCGCCGAGGTGTATCCGCACCCGTGCAGCGATTCCTTGATCGCCTTGATGTGCAGATGGCCGTCCTTGAGGAACGCGTTGTCCGGCTCCTTCGTGTAATACTGCAATTCGTTGTTGCCCCAGCCGCCGATCCACTGGTTGGCGTCGTAGTTGTAGAAGCCGTTGCCGATATCGAAGTCCCACTTCGCACGGTCGATTTCCTTGCCGTCGAACTCGTCACTCCAGGCGAGTTTCCAGGCATCGGCGGGTTCGGCTGCATCGCGACTTGGAACGCAACCGGAGAGGATAATCGCGACAATGCAAGCAAGGGTTCGCATGGAAATCTCTCGGCTCGCCGGGAAAGCGAGCGGCACTATAATGGGGAAGTCACTCCTCGTGGGCTCCTATGTTTTCGCAGACCGTGGAATACGCCTTGCGGGCCGTCGTTCACCTGGCCTATCAGGCGCCGGAAGCGCACACCACCGCGCAGATCGCCGAGGCGACGCTGGTTCCCAAGGATTACCTTTCCAAGATCTTACAGGGGTTGGCCCGCGAAGGGATCGTTCGCACGCAGCGCGGCGTCGGCGGCGGCGTCGCCCTGGCTCGCAGCCCCGAAGCCCTTTCCATTTACGATGTCGTCCATGCCGTCGAACCGGAGAGCGTCCGGCGGATCACGGTCTGCCCGCTCGGGCTCAGGACGCACGGCGTCCGTCTTTGCCCGCTGCACAAGCGTCTCGACGACGCCGTGGCTCTGGTGGAGGCGGCGTTCCGCGGCACCACGCTAGCCGAGGTGCTCGCGGAGCCGAGCGAGAGCGTGCCGCTGTGTGAATCGCCGGACGCCAAGCTGAGGCTCCGCAAGCGTTAATTCTGGTGGCACCGGCTTCGAGCGGCAAGAATGCCTGTGCCACTCAGAATGTCTCACTGGACGCCGTTCTTGGCGCGGTCTTCCATCACGGCCGGCAGGTACTTGTCCGGATTCAGCTTCACTTTCATCGCGCAACCGGGGCAGCAGACGTACACTTTCTGCCCGCGCGTGTTCACGGCGATCGCGCCGCTCGTGAGTTCTTCACCAGTCACCGGGCAAAGTTTCTGGCCGCCGAACGGCAAGGCCGCGGCCGCCGCCTGCGGGGCTGGCGGAAGCGCTGACGGCAACCCCGCGGCTGCCTTCGGCGCGAAGGCATCCGGGTTAGCCTTCACCTTCGCGGCGCAGTTCGCACAGCAGACGTATACCGTTCGGCCGTTGGCCAGCACGGGAATCGCATCGGCCGGCAGCGGCGCCCCCGTCACCGGGCAATGCGTCTGCCCGCCGTGATTAGCGGCCATCGCGGTCATCGGAGTCGCACCACTCGAAGAACTGTGGCAACTTCCATCGCGGCAGTTCTTACAGCCGCCGGAAGCCGCGATAACGATGAGCCCCCAGAACATCCCTGTTCGCATGACATTCCCCCGATAAAAGAAACCAGTCCGGTGCTCCCATATCGACCGGTTTGCTATAAAGTCAACATCTTTTTTGACTTTTATTCTTGTAGGTTCCGGAAGTCCTGACGCGACCTTTTAATGGGTGCCTCTTGGGGAAAAACAATGGCCCAATCGGAATGGGGTGAACGGTTCCTGGCATCGACGCGGGGCCGCATCGTAACGCTGTTGCGGCGCGAACCGCGAACGGTTAACGAACTGGCGGAAGCACTGCAACTCACGGACAACGCCGTTCGGGCGCATCTGCAATCGCTGGAACGGGACGGCCTCGCGCAACAATCGGGGACGCGGCCCGGTTTCCGCAAACCGAACTTCACGTATGAACTGACGGCGGCCGGCGGGCAGGTCTTCGCCAAGCCGTATGGCGCGATCCTTCAGCAACTTCTCGCGGTGCTCGGCGAGCGCCTCGGCAACGAACAAGTCGAAGCGATCATGCGCGAAGTGGGTCGGCGGATCGCGGCCAGCTTCGCGGGCAAGGTGCAGGCGGCGGACGTTTCCGAACGCGTGGAAGAAGCCGTGGCCGTGCTCGGGCAACTGGGCGGCCTCGCCGAGGTCGAGCGTACCGAGGGAGGCATCGCGATTCGCGGCTTCGATTGTCCCTTGGCTGCGGCGGTGGAAGGTGCGCCCGCTGCTTGCCGATTGGCCGAGACGCTGCTCAGCGAATTGATCGGCGCCCCGGTTCAAGAGCAATGCCAGCACGGCGCGACGCAGCGCTGCCTGTTCCAGGTGCCGCTCGCGTGATACGCTGAGGACCGGGAGTCGCCATGTTCCTCGGTTACAACACCAACGGCTTCGCCCATCATCGGCTCGAAGACGCGATTGAAATCATCGGCGAACTCGGTTACGGCGGCGTGGCGATCACGCCCGATGTCTACCATCGTCCGCTCCTGGAAACTGGTTACTTCGATGGCAATCCGAATTCCGGCGACGAGAAAAAGCTTTCCGAGTACCTCACCGTTCGAAAACTGAAGTGCGCGATCGAAACAGGAGCTCGCTTCATACTCGATTCGAAGCAGAAGCATCAGCCGACAATGATCTCCCTCGATGCCGATGGTCGCTATGAACGCCTGGCATTTTTGCAGACCTGTGTGAACCTATCCGCGAAGGTGAATGCTGAGTGCGTCAGCTTTTGGTCCGGCACTCCCACCGATGACGCGACGCCGCGGGCGTTGATGCTGCGGCTCGTCGATGGCTGCAAGCGCCTCGCTGACGTCGCGGCCGCCAAGAACGTTCGCCTCGCCTTCGAGCCCGAGCCGGGCATGTTCATCGACACCATGGACAAGTTCGCCGAGCTGCATGCCCGCATCAATCATCCCGCTTTCGGCCTCACGCTCGACATCGGCCACCTCGTTTGCAACGGCGAACTGCCGGTGAGCCAATACATCAGGCAGTGGAAGCACGTGCTGTGGAACATCCACATTGAGGACATGAAGCGCGGCGTGCACGATCACCTGATGTTCGGCGAAGGCGAAGTCGATTTCGCGGATGTCTTTGCCGCATTGAAGGAAATCAAGTACGCCGGCGGCATCTATGTCGAACTGAGCCGCCATAGCCACGATGCCGTGAACGCCGCCCGCAAATCCAAGGCATTCCTCGATCGGTTCCTTTCACCCCACGAGATCGACACATGACGGCACTGACACTTCTTCTCCTTGTTGCGGCGCAACCGACGGATCAAGCCCGCTTCGCGAAGTGGGAGAAGGAGATCGCGGGCATCGAGAAGCGACTACAGGCTGACCCGCCGAAGAGGGATGGCGTCATTTTCGTCGGCAGTTCCAGCATTCGCCTGTGGAAATTGGACCAATCGTTCCCCGGAATGCATTACACCAATGTCGGTTTTGGCGGCTCGGAGATCCGCGACTGCACGCACTTCGCGCCAAGGCTGATCACGCCGTATCATCCGCGGGCGATCGTCTTCTATGCGGGCGACAACGACATCGCCTCCGGGCGGAAGGCCGAGCAGGTGGCTGGGGACTTCAAAACATTCGCGATGACCGTCCACAAGACTGCCTCGAAGTGCCGTATCCTTTACTTGCCGGTGAAGCCGAGCATCGCCCGCTGGGGCAAGTTCTCGGAGCAAGCGAAGGCGAACAAACTGGTGAAGGAGTATTGCGACAAGAGCGGCCCGAAGTTCGGCTACATCGACATCGTTCCCGCGATGCTCGGCGAAGACGGCAAACCGATTCCGGAGTTGTTCGCCAAGGACGGCCTGCACATGAGCCCAGCGGGTTACGAGAAGTGGACGGCACTGGTCAGGGCGGCACTGGAGAAGTGACGAACCCGCCGCCGCTTAAGCGGGGCATCCGTTGCCGGTTGAGGTGCAATAGGGTGTGGACCTTCCCAGCGGGCGCAAGCGGGAAGGGGCGAAGGGCGAACGGGTGGGATCAGCCGCGAACTTCGGCATCGGCGGCCTTGACCACCACGCCTTCGGCCGGCTTGACGCCATGAATGGCTTCGTAGACTTCTTCGCGGTGAACGGAGACGTCGCGCGGGGCCACGATGCCCAGCCGCACCTTGTCACCGCGAATCTCGACGACCGTCACCACCACGTCGTTGTTGATGACGATTGATTCATTTTTTTTTCTGGACAGCACGAGCATTGGTGCCTATCTTTCCGTGAGACTGGGTGAAGCGGTATGTCGTTCCGCCTGGCCCTCCAGAGGGATTTTTGGGGTCGAATCCACACGACGCCCGGGGTGAGCGGAGAAGCGTTCCGACCCAGATCGATCCCATCCAGGTGCAACCGGAACCTCGCGTGCGTCCGTGCGCGGAGTTTCTGCGCTTTCCATTTCCACTGTAAAAGCGGGTAAGATGAGCCGTCAAGGAGCAATCCGGGCGGAATGTCCAGTTTTTCCAGTTTTTTCGTTGACGAAGCCGTTTCTTGGCGAATTGTTCACGAGCTCTCGCCAAAAATGAGACGGTTACCACACCTTTAATTCAGTTGCCCCGACCATTTCCGGCCCCAGCAAGTGTCCAAATGGTGTCACTCGCGCTCCCCTTTGGGTCGCGGCCAATCGTTTGACCCTGCCACCGACTTCGGATTCAATGAACGCCATGAAACGCTTCGCGCTGATCCTTGCCGCACTGGTCTGCACGGCTCTTCCGGCCGCCGCCGATGATCACCCGGGCCGCACTGTGCTGCGCCGCCTCAACCGCGTCGAGTACGAACGCACCATCTGCGACCTGCTCGGCATCCACGTCGAACTCCGCGAGACCCTGCCACTCGATACCTCTGCCAACGGCTTCGACAACGTCGGCGACGCCCTGCACATCTCGTCGTTCCTGATGGACCGCTATCTCGAAGCGGCCGATCGCGCCCTCGGGCTCGCCATCGCCAACGGCAAGCAGCCGCCGCTCCACAAGAAACGCTACAGCCTCAAGGACACGCACCAGGTCAAAGTCAGCACCGAGAGCGTCTACCGCAAGCGCGGCGACACGGTCATTTGCTTCAGTTCCTCGGCCTGGAATTCCATCGTCGTCAGCCCGTTCTACCCGACCGATCGCGGCAACTACCGCATCCGCATCTCGGCATACGGCGTCCAGAACCCCGGCAAACCCGCCACCTATCGCATCGATGTCGGCCCCATGCTCATGGGCACGAAGAACCACCACATCGGCTACTTCGATGCCGCCCCGGACAAGCCGACCGTTCTTGAGTTCATCGACCACTTCGAAGCGCGCGATCACTTCCGCATCTTCCCTTACGGCCTGGCGACGGCGCAGACCGTGACCAAGGTCGGGGCCGAAGCGTACAAGGGACCGGGGTTGGCCGTGGAATGGGTCGAGGTTGAAGGGCCGCTGCACGACAGTTGGCCGCCGGAATGCCACACCCGCCTGTTCGGTAACTTGCCGCAGGAAACGGTCCGCCTGCCCAACGGCAACCGCCACCTCGAAGTGATGTCCAAGGAACCGCTGGTCGATGCCGAGCGCATCCTCCGCAACCTCGCCCGGCGAGCCTTCCGCCGCCCCGTCATCGATGCCGAGGTGCAACCCTATGTGGCCCTGGTGAAGAAGAAGCTCGACGAAAAGCAGACGTTCGAACAAGCCGTGCGCGTCGGGCTCAAAGGAATTCTGGTGTCGCCGGACTTCCTGTTCCTTCGCGAGAAGCCCGGCAAGCTGAACGATTTCGCACTCGCCTCGCGCCTCTCGTACTTCCTCTGGAGTTCAATGCCCGACGAGGAACTCTTCCGCCTTGCCGAAGCGAACAAACTCGGCCAACCGGCCGTGCTTCGCAGCCAGGTCGAGCGGATGCTCAAGAGTCCGAAGAGCCGCCTGCTCACCGAAAACTTCCTCGGCCAGTGGCTCAGCCTTCGCGACATCGACTTCACCTCGCCGGATTTCCGCCTCTATCCCGAATTCGACGAGATGCTCCGCGAATCGATGGTCAAGGAAACGCACTTGTTCTTCGAGGAACTTCTGAGGAACGACCTGAGCCTTTCCAACTTCGTCGCGTCCGATTTCACGTTTCTCAACGAACGGCTGGCGAAGCACTACGCGATCCCCGGCGTGGAGGGGCTGCACATGCGGAAGGTGAAACTGCCTGCGAACAGCCATCGCGGCGGCGTGCTCACCATGGCCAGCGTGCTGAAAGTGACGGCGAACGGAACGAACACGTCGCCGGTGGTGCGCGGGGCGTGGGTGCTGGATCGGATTCTGGGAACGCCGCCGTCGCCGCCCCCCGATGGCGTGCCGGCCGTTGAGCCGGACATCCGCGGCGCCACCACCATGCGCGAACAACTGGCCAAGCACCGCTCCATCGGCAGTTGCGCCGGCTGCCACAAGAAGATCGATCCGCCCGGGTTCGCGCTGGAAAGCTTCGACGTGATCGGCGGCTGGCGGGACAATTATCGCAGCGTCGGCCGCGGCACGCCGGTGCTGATCAATGGCCGCCGCATGATGTATGCCAACGGGCCGAAGGTCGATCCCGCCGACGTGCTGAGTAACGGCGAAACGTTCCAAAACATCGACGAATTCAAGCAGATACTCTTGAAGGACAAGGCGAAGCTGGCCCGCGGCTTCACGAAGCATCTGCTGACCTATGCGACCGGCGCCCCCAGCACCGCCGCCGATCGAACGGCCATCGACGCCATCGTCGCCAATATCCAGGACAAGGATTACGGCCTCCGGTCGCTGGTGCACGCCATCGTCCAGAGCAAGGCCTTCCGCGAAAAGTAGCCCGCTCCCCTTCGGGTCGCGGCTGATGTTTGGAGCACCCCATGACGCGCTTACTCGCCGTCGTCGCTTTCCTGTTGATTCCCATACCGGCGTTCGCCGCCCCGAATATCGTCCTGATCTTCACGGACGACCAGGGGTACGGCGACCTCGGCTGCTACGGCGCCACCGGCTTCACCACGCCGAACATCGATAAATTGGCTCGCGGCGGCATTCGCTTCACCGACTTCCACGTCACTCAACCGGTTTGCTCCGCGAGCCGGGCCGCCCTGCTCACCGGCTGCTACTCGAACCGCATCGGCATCCACGGCGCCCTCGGCCCGAATGCCCGCCACGGCATCAACGCCAACGAAACCACGATTGCCGAGATGCTTAAAACCAAGGGTTATTCCACAGGCATGGTCGGGAAATGGCACCTCGGCCACCATCCTCAGTTCCTCCCCACGCGGCACGGCTTCGATTCCTACTTCGGCCTGCCCTACTCGAACGACATGTGGCCGCACCATCCGGAAGCCAAGGCTGGATACCCGCCCTTGCCGCTCTTCGACAACGAAACCGCCATTATCAAGGACGTTCAGGCCGAGGATCAAACGCGCCTCACCACGCAGTACACCGAACGGACCGAGAAGTTCATCGACGCCAACAAGTCGAAGCCATTCTTCTTATATGTCGCGCATTCGATGCCGCACGTGCCGCTCCACGTCAGCGACAAGTTCAAAGGCAAATCGCAGCAGGGCCGCTACGGCGACGTGATCGAGGAGATCGACTGGTCGGTCGGCGAGATCGTCAAGAAGCTGGACGAGTGCAAGCTGACCGACAACACGCTGGTGATGTTCGCGACCGACAACGGCCCGTGGCTCAGTTACGGCAACCACGGCGGCACGGCCGGCAAGCTGCGCGAAGGCAAGGGCACCGTGTGGGAAGGGGGCGTGCGAGTGCCGTTCATCGCCAAGTGGCCGGGCACGATTCCCGCGGGCAGCGAGTGCCGCATCCCGGCCATGACCATCGACTTGTTCCCCACGCTGGCCAAAATCGTCGGCGCGGAGTTGCCGAAGCACGCGATCGACGGCAAGGACATCGGAGCCTTGCTTCGCAATGAACCGAACGCCAAGTCGCCGCACGAGGCCTTCTACCACTACTACAACACGGGCGAACTGCAAGCGATCCGCAGCGGCAAGTGGAAGCTGATGCTGCCGCACACCTATCGGACGATGCAGGGTCAGGCGGCGGGCAAGGACGGCAAGCCGGGCCGCTATCGGCAAGTGAAGATCATCGCCCCGGAACTGTACGACCTGGACGCCGATGTGAGCGAATCGAAGGACGTGGCCGCGGCCAATCCGGATGTCGTGGCGAAGCTCCTCGTGTACGCCGAAGCGGCCCGCGAGGAACTGGGCGATTCGCTGACCAAGCGCGTCGGCAAAGGCGTGCGGCAACCGGGTCGCCTGCCGGGAAAGAAATGATGGGAAGCGTCGCGGCGGCGAAGCCGTCGCTTGATGCACTCCTGGCCCGTAAGCTAACCCCATGGATGCCATCGTTCTTGCCGCGGGGAAAGGCACTCGCCTCCGCCCGTTCACCGAAACGACACCGAAGCCGCTCTTGGCCGTGCAAGGCCGGCCGATCCTCGATTGGATCATCGGGGCGCTGCCGCCCGTCGATCGGCTCATCGTCGTCGTGAATTATCTCGCCGACCAGATTGAAGCCTATTTGGCGAAACAGCCGCACGTCCGCGACTGGGCAGCGGTGCGGCAAGCGGAACCGCGCGGCACCGGCGACGCCCTCATGAGTTGCCGAGAGGCCATTCGCTCCGACCGCGTCATGGTCCTCAACGGCGACGACCTGATCGGCCGGGCCGATCTCGTTCGCCTCGCCGCCGTGCCCCGGGGAATTCTTGCCCACCCCGTCGATGCCCCGGAAAGCTTCGGCATCCTGTTTCGCAAAGGCGCGAACGGCCCGCTGGATAAAGTCGTGGAGAAGCCGAAAGGATTGCCGTCGCCGCAACTGGCGAACATCGGGGCGTATCTGTTCCCGCGGCAGGTCTTCGATCTCAGGCTGCCGCTGTCGCCGCGCGGCGAATACGAGATTACCGACGCCGTGTCGCAGCTGGCATCCGCCGGCCGGTTCGAAGTCGTGGAAGCGAATTACTGGCTGCCGATCGGCACCATCGAGCAGTGGAACGCGGCGCAACAAGCGGACTTGAGCCCCGCGCGATAATCGCGGCCGGGTTGGTATAATACGGCGGAGATTCCCTGCTTCGGGCGGTTGAGGGCCGGATGAGCGACAATGGCGCCGCGCACAAGATCGACCACTTCCGGGCGCGGCTCGAACCGTTCTACGCCGCCGTCGAAAGCGTGCTCATCGGCCAGCGGAAACTGCTCGACCGGCTGCTCATCGGCCTGTTCACCGACGGACACATCCTGCTCGAAGGGGTGCCGGGGTTGGCGAAAACGCTCGCCGTCCGGACCGTCGCCCGGGCCTTGCATTTGAAGTTCCAACGTATCCAATTCACGCCGGACCTGCTGCCGGCGGATGTCATCGGCACGCAGATTTACCATCCGCGCTCGGGCGAATTCACCATTAAGCACGGCCCGGTGTTCGCCAACGTCGTGCTCGCCGATGAGATCAATCGCGCTCCGGCCAAGGTGCAGAGCGCCTTGCTCGAAGCGATGGCCGAGCGGCAAGCGACCATCGGCGAAGGGACGTATCCCGTGCCGCGGCCCTTCTTCGTCCTCGCCACGCAGAATCCCATCGAGCAGGAAGGCACGTATCCGCTGCCCGAAGCCCAGGTCGATCGCTTCATGCTGAAGGTGCTGATCGATTACCCGAGCCGGACGGATGAACTGGCGGTGCTCGACCGCATGGGCGGCTTGAATTCCACCACGGAAATCCCACCAGTTCTCGAAGCGGGCGAACTCGAACAACTTCGGCAAGCCGTCGATTCGGTTTATGTCGATGCAAAGGTCAAAGGCTACCTGGTCGATGTGGTCCGGGCGACGCGCCATCCCGGGGAATATGGGCTGGACCTGGGGGGTCTCATTCAGTTAGGAGCGAGCACGCGGGCGACGATCGCGCTGCACCGGGCCGCCAAGGGACATGCGTTCCTCGCCGGCCGCGGCTACGTGACGCCCGAGGATGTCAAAATGATGGCTCCGGATGTCCTGCGGCATCGCCTCGTGATTTCGTTCGAGGCCGAGGCCGAGGAGATGCGCCCCGACCATTTGGTGAAACAGGTACTCGAGCGCTTGCCGGTCCCGTGAGGAGATTAGCCGCGACCCGATGGGAAGCGCGAAGGATTCCGCATGCAACAGGTTCTTTTCAATATCCCGATTTTC
>DATNBQ010000417.1:0-13342 GCA_035571955.1 Urbifossiella sp.
TTTCCGCCGCGACCTCTATTACCGGCTGCACGTCATCAGCTTCCAGTTGCCGCCGCTGCGGCACCGGCCCGAAGACATTGGCCCGCTCGTCCGCGGCATGGTCGCCCGCTACGGCACCAAGTTCGGCAAGCGCCTGTTCAGCGTCTGCCCCGAGGCGCTGCAAACCCTCGAATCGTTCCCCTGGCCCGGCAACATCCGCCAACTGGAAAACGTCGTCCAACAGGCCGTGCTTACCTGTTCCGGCAACGAGTTGAAGCTGCACCATCTGTCACCGTTGGTCGCGTCGCGCGGCGACGCCCCCACGGCCAACGTGCCCATGAGCAATGGCCACAACGGGACGTTGAAGGAAAGCCGGGCCGCGATGGAGCGGACCAACATCCTGCGTGCGTTGGAGCGCGCCGGCCAAAGCCGCACCCGCGCCGCGCAACTCCTCGGCATCAGTCGCGTGACGCTCTACAAGAAGATGGGCAAGTACGGCATGCTCACGTCGAAGGACAAATCGAGCGCGACGCTGTTGTGACCGAGCGCGCCGCGCGAGCAAGTGCCGCGTCGTAACTACCGTTCGCCGATCGGTTTCACCGGCCGCCGTTCGGGGCCCTTGTAAAGCGCCCGCGGGCGGATCAACCGATTGTTGTCCAGTTGCTCGATGACGTGCGCCGCCCAACCGGCAATCCGCGACATGGCGAAGATTGGCGTGTACAGCGGAATCTCCAGTTTCATCGCGTTGTAAAGGCGTCCCGCCGGCCAGTCGAGGTTCGGGAACATATTCTTCTCGGCGGCCATGATCCGTTCGATCGCGTCGGCGGCGTCTTCCAGCGGCACCAGCGTTTTCGCGTCCGGGCTCTTGGCGGCCATGTTCCGGGCAAACGTCTTGAGAATGCCGGCACGCACGTCGCCGGTTTTGTAGACGCGGTGGCCGAAGCCCATGATCCGCTCTTTTCGGGAGAGCGCCGCGCGAATCCACGCCTCGGCCTTGTCCGCCGTGCCGCCCGCCGCCAGCAGAATGTCCACGACCTTCTCGTTGGCGCCGCCGTGCAATGGGCCTTTCAACGCCCCAATGGCCCCGGTGATTCCCGCGTGCATGTCCGCCAGCGTCGAGACGATCACCCGGGCCGCGAACGTGCTCGCGTTGAATTCGTGCTCGGCATAGAGGATTAGCGAGACGTCCATCGCCTTCACTTCGTCGGCGTCGGGTTCCGTGCCGCGGAGCATGTACAGGAAGTTCGCGGAGTGGCCGAGGTCCTGGCGGGCGAGGGTCGGCATGGCGCCGCGGCTCAAGGCGTAATGGTCGGCAATCGCCACGGGAATCTGCGCCAGCAACCGCTCCGCCTTGCGGACGTTGGCCTCGTGGGTATTGTCGTTCACGTCCTGATCGAAGTGGGCGAGGCCGCTGACGACGGTGCGAAGGGCGTCGAGCGGCGTCGTCCACTTGGGCAAGGTCGCGAGCAGCTCCCGGAAGGGCGGGGGGAGTCGCCGCGCCGCCGCCACGCGGTCCTGGAACGTCTTCAACTGCGCCGCGGTCGGCAACTCGCCATGCAACAGCAAGTAGGCGACCTCGTCGAAACTGCAATGTTCGGCCAAGTCGCCGACGAAGTAGCCGCGGTAGCTGAGGCCGTGCTCGACGGTGCAGATGGCCGTTTCACCGGCGATCACGCCTTCGAGCCCCGGAGAGTAGGTGGACATGGGTTTCCTTGGGAAGATCCCAATTAGTGGCACAGGCGTTCTTGCCTGTGCAAGTGCTCGCACAGGCAGGAATGCCTGTGCCACCAAAGAAGGAATCACTTGAGATAGCGGCGGTCCCGTTCTTCGTATTGCTGATAGCCGAGCAGATCGTAAAGTTCCCCGCGCGATTGCATCCTGGGGAGCATCGCCTTTTGGTGCCCGCTGCGCATCAGTTCCCTCAGGGTTTCCTCGGCGGCCTTCATCGCGGCGCGGAATGCCGTCAGCGGGAACAAGATCAGCCGATACCCCATTGCGCCGAGGGCCGCCACGTCCAGATTCGGGCTTTTGCCGAACTCCGTCATGTTGGCAAGCAGCACCGTCGGAACTTCCTTGGCGAAGTGGGCGAATTCGTCCGCGGATTCCAGGGCCTCGGGGAAAATGCCATCGGCCCCGGCTTCCAGATACAGGTGAGCGCGGCGAACCGCATCGTCGAAGCCCGTGACGCCGCGGGCATCGGTGCGCGCGAGAATGACGAAGTCCGGATCGCGGCGCGAAGCCACAGCCGCGCGAATCTTCGCCGCCATCGCGGCCGGTTCCACCAGCGACTTGCCCGCCAGGTGGCCGCATCGCTTCGGCATCTGCTGATCTTCCAGGTGAATCCCGGCGACTCCCGCTTGCTCAAATAGCCGCACCGTCCGTTCGACCTGCAGCGATTCGCCGAAACCGGTGTCGGCATCGCACAAGAGCGGCAGGGCAGTGGCCCCGGCCGTGAATCGGGCCTGTTGAACGAACTCGCTGATGGTGAGCAGGCCAATATCGGGGACGCCGTTGCCGGCGGAGAGTGCCCCGCCGGAGAGATAGACCGCGCGAAAACCGATCCGCTCGGCCATGCGCGCCGTCAGCGGATTGAACGCACCCGGCACGGCGACTGGCCCCGCCGCCCAGGCGTCGCGCAGCAACCGCCCCGGTGAAATGAAGTTCGCAGCCATCGCGTTGTTGAAGATAGAACCTCGCCGCCGCATCGCAATCAAGAATTCGAGGCCGCTTCCTCCGCTGAAGGGATCGCTTCGTACGCCCAGACCCAGGCGAGTTGCCCGCGTTGGGGGCAGCCGCAGTGCCAGAGGCCGGGTTTCGGCCGACGAATGCGGCGGTGCACGATGCCGCAGGCGGCGCACTTGGCTTGCCACCGCGAGGCTGGTGGAAGCGCCGGGGGCGGCATGCGCCCCGGATCGCCGACGTAGGAATAAACCAGCGGCGACTTGGCTGGGCAGCGACAGCGGTAGCCGTCCAGTGTGCGGGGCTGCCGATAGCGGTGGTGCGTCCGTTGGCAAGCCGGGCAGGTCGTCTGCCAGTCGCCGGGCTCGACCACGGTTTCCGGGGAATTATCGCAGGCGCGCGGCGTCGCCCCGATCCGCTCGGCGACCGCCTTCCAGACCGGCCCGTGGGCGGCTTTCACTCCGGCCAGGGCATGCGCGATCTCGTGCAACAAGGTATCCAACACCGCGGGCTCGGGGTTATTCAATGCATAAAACTCGGCGATTTCGATCCGCTTCGCCCGGTAATTGCAGACGCCGAGCCGCCGTTTCGTCGTTGTGAACCGGAACGTCCAGCCGTGCAAACCGTGGCGAATGAGTTGTTCCCGCGCCGCCGCTTCCAGTTTCTGCAATTCCATGCATACCGCTCCTTAATGCGGCCCAAATTACAACGTGGAAGTAGTATCATCCACCGCCCAATCGACAACCGATAGACCCGGCACTCGGCGAAAGTCCCGAACGTTATGTGTGACCACGACGGCGCCTCGATCGAGTGCGACGGCAGCGATGAGCAAGTCGTTCTTGCCGACGTTCAGTTTCGTTTTTCGCAGCTGTTCGCACGCGTGCCAGGCTGGCTCGGTCAACGGATTAAAGCTGGAAGGTCGCCCACAGCAGGACCGCATCCGCGAGCGCCCGAGATGCCCAAACCAACTTCTCCGGCGTCTTGGCGATTTTGATCGCCTTGAGCCACCCTTCCATCTGTTCCTGCAGCGTAACGGTGGTCAGGCCGACCACATGCCCAATAGCCCTGGCGGCATTGATTTCGCCGAGCACTTTGAGGTTGTTGTGTTGAACGAGAGTCAGCGTATCGGTATCGAGGAGGAAAAGGCTCATACGACCGCTTCCGCACTGGGATTCGCCAGTTTGGGATGGCCGTTTCGCTCGCCGTTCACTGATGGCTTCGCGTCGTCGGTGGAGTCCAATAGCCGTTCCGCGCGCAGTTCGCTGACGGCTGCTGCCCAGTCCTCCATAAACGGGTTCTGACCGAGTCGAGCGGCCAGTTCGTCGATTGGTTCGGAATCCGTCAAGGGAACGTCGACGATGCGGGCCCCTGTCGCGAGAAGCTGCGAATACCGATCCCGCAATGTTGTCGCGGCTGCCTCGGCCGTGGCCGCTTCTGCGGTCCAGTTGAGAGGCGATCCCGTCGAGGCACGATAGCCGCCTGCGATCGGTTCTACCAAGAGCGGAAGACGCATGTTGGCCTCCTTGCGCATCATACCGCGCCGCTAGGTCTTTTTCTCTTCGTGGCCGCCGAATTCGTAGCGCATCGCCGAGAGAAGTTTATCGGCAAATTCGTCCTCGCCGCGGGAGGTAAAGCGCTGGTAGAGCGCCGCACTCAACACCGGCGCCGGCGTTCCTTCTTCCACGGCCGCCAGGAGCGTCCACCGCCCTTCGCCCGAATCCGAGACGCGGCCGGCGAACTTCGACAAACTGGGGTCCTTGGCCAGGGCTGCGGCCGTCAAGTCCAGCAGCCACGACGCGACAACGCTGCCGCGCCGCCACACCTCGGCGATTGCCGGTAAGTTCAGATCGTATTGATAATGTTCCGGGCAGCGCAGAGGCGTCGTCTCGGCATCCGATGTGTGCCCCTTCTTGCCGACGTTCGCGTGCTTGAGCACATTCAGCCCCTCGGCATAAGCGGCCATCATGCCGTACTCGATGCCGTTGTGAACCATCTTGACGAAGTGCCCGGCGCCGGCCGGCCCGCAGTGCAGGTAGCCCTGCTCGGCGGTGGTGCCAACCTGTTCGGTATTCGGCGTTTTCGCGATCGTTCCCGTTCCCGGCGCCAGCGTTTTGAATATGGGATCGAGCCGCTTCACGGCCGCCTCGTCGCCGCCAATCATCATGCAGTAACCGCGGTCGCGGCCCCAGACGCCGCCGCTCGTGCCCACGTCCAAATAGTGAATGCCGCGCGGCTGCAGTTCCTTCGCCCGGCGAATGTCGTCGATGTAATGCGAGTTGCCGCCGTCGATCACCACGTCGTCCTTTTGCAGTTTCGCCGCGAGCTCGGCGACGGAGGAATCGACCACCGCCGCGGGGACCATCAGCCACACCGCTCGCGGCGCTTGCAGCTTCTTAACGAAGTCGTCGAGCGTCGTCGCGCCGATGGCTCCATCGGCGGCGAGGGCCTTCACGGCGTCGGCGTTGCGGTCGTACACCACGCATTGATGGCCGCCCTTCATGAGCCGCTTGGCCATGTTGGCGCCCATTCGCCCCAGGCCGATCATTCCCAGTTGCATGGCATCGCTCCGAGGTGGAAAGGGCGATTGCCATTGGTATATCGGGAAGGAATCGTTTCAGCCGAGCTTCTTGAGCACGTCCACGGGGCTGATGACGCCGACCAGCGTACCCGAGGCGTCCATGACGAACAGGTGATGGATGTGAAGCGCCAGGAATTGTTCGATGACCGATCGAACCGGCGAATCCGTTCGCAGCGAGAAGACCGCCGTGGTCATCAAATCGCGAATCGGCGTGGCATCCTCGGCGAGCCCGTGGCCGCGGGCATGGATGAGCAAATCCGTCTGCGAGATGACGCCGATGGGTCGGCCGGCTTCATCGATGACCGCCGCGGCGCCGAACCCGCTTGAGACCAGGACTCGCGCCGCCTCGGATGCCTCGGTGGAATCGCCGAGCGAAACCGGATCGCGATTCATCAGATCGGCCGCGGTCTCGGCGAGAAGCGTGATGGCGGCCATGAGAACCTCCCAGTGCGGGGTGGTTGCTGAATTATACGCGAGATGGCCGCCACCGGAGTCCGCGCTTCACTCGGCGTTGTGCCGCGTTTGCGTCCGCCGCTACAATCTCCGCAGGTTAAATCCGCCGGGGAGGCGTCGTGGCATTCCGGATCGGCAGCGGGCACGATACGCATCGGTTGGCCGAAGGAGTGCCGCTCATTCTCGGCGGCGTCCGCATCGACCATTCGCGCGGGCTCGTCGGTCATTCCGATGCCGATGTCGTGCTCCACGCCGTCACGGATGCCTTACTCGGCGCCGCCGGGTTCGGCGACATCGGCGATCTTTTTCCCGATACCGACCCACGCTGGAAGGGCGCGGATTCGCGACTCTTTCTCGCCGAGGCCATCGATCGGTTAAAGCGAGGCGGCTGGCGAATCGTGAATCTCGATGTCACCATCTTCGCTCAGGAGCCGAAGCTGGGCCCGGTGAAGGCAGCCATCAAGGCGAAGTTGGCGGAACTGATTGGAGTCGCCGCGGATTGCGTGAGTGTAAAGGCGAAGACCGGTGAATCGGTCGGCCACATCGGCCGCGGCGAAGCCATCGGTTGCCACGCCGTTGTACTGATCGAACGCCTCGATTAGCCGCGACCCAACGGGGAGTGCGGAGCCACGCTTGATGGCTTGCCGGCAGTCAGAAAGGTAACGGCACCGAGCCAACCAGCCCCACGCCTCTCCCCGTTGGGGAGAGGCCGCCATCTCGCGCAAGCGAGATGGCGGGTGAGGGGTCTTGTTACGCGAATTCTGCCCTCACCCGGTTTGCTCGCTGCGCTCGCAAACCACCCTCTCCCCAACGGGGAGAGGGTCAGAAAGGCGGCCGGCTCGATGTCGTTGCTTTCCTGACTGCCTCTCACCGCGACCCAATGGGGAGCGCGGGTTCGCGATTATCGAAAGGATTTCCATGCCCCTGCAAGTTTACAGCACGCTGTCGCGCAAAAAAGAACCGTTCCCCAAGAAGCCCGGCGACGCCGTCACCATGTACGTGTGCGGACCGACGGTCTATAAGCCCAGCCACATCGGCCACATGGTCGGCCCGGTCATCTTCGACACCATCAAACGCTACCTCACTTACCTCGGCTACAAGGTGGAGTGGGTCGTCAACATTACCGATGTGGACGACAAGCTCATCAAGCGGGCGGCGGAACTGAACACGACCGTTCCCGCGCTCGCCGAGAAGATGACCGCCGATTACCACGCCTGCCTCAAGACGCTCAACGTGACGGGCATCGACAAGTTCCCAAAAGCCACCGAACACATCGACACCATGAAAGCAATGATCGGCAAGCTCATCGACAAGGGGCACGCCTATCCCGCGGGCGGCGATGTCTACTTCGATGTTTCGAAAGATCCGGATTACGGCAAGCTGTGCAACCGCGACCCGGAACAACTGGAAGCCGGCTCGCGCATCGAGGTCAGCGACAAGAAGCGGAACCCCGGCGACTTCGCCCTGTGGAAAGGGGCCAAGCCGGGCGAACCGAAGGAAGTGACGTGGGAGTCGCCGTGGGGGCCGGGACGACCCGGCTGGCACATCGAGTGCTCCGCGATGGCCACCAAATTACTCGGCGACACCATCGACATTCACGGCGGCGGCCTCGATCTCCAGTTCCCTCACCACGAGAACGAACTGGCCCAGAGCGAATCCGCCACGGGGAAGGAATTCGCCCGCATCTGGATGCACAACGGCCTATTGAAAATGGGCTCGGCGAAGATGGCTGGCTCCGTGGGCAATGTGGTGAATGTCGCGGATGCCGTGCCGCACATGAGCGGCGACGCCATGCGCTTCTTCCTGCTCAGTACGCATTACCGCTCGCCGATCGACATGGGGGATTGGGACGCTGCGAAGCTGCTGCCGAGCGGAATGCTCGCGGCCAAGGCGGCCCACGACACGTTCGTCCGCTTCGCCGAGCGGGTCAAGCGCGTGGTGGGAACCGAGTTCTCCAAGCTCGATCTGCCGACACCCGTCACCGGCTCGCGACCGACCGCCACCATGGATCAAGCCACCTTCATCCGCCGTTTCAGCCAGCACATGGACGACGATTTCAACACCGGCGGCGCGGTGGGCATTCTCTTCGAACTGGTGACGGTGTTGAACAAGCTGGCCGATCGCGGCAAGCTCGAGGATCCGGCCGCCGCGGATGCCGGCATCAGGGCCGAGTTCCGCGAAGGAGCGGTGCTGGTCAAGGAATTCGCCGACATCCTCGGGCTGACGTTCGCGGTCCCGCCCCCAGTGGCCGCCGGCGGCAGCGAACTGACGGGCCGTTTAATCCAGATGATCGTCGACCTACGCACCACGCTCCGGGCCGAGGCCAAGAAGATCGCCGCCAAGGACGACCCCGTCAAGGCGATGCTTTACGAGCAGGCCACGAAGGTCCGCCAGCAACTGGAATCGTTCGGAGTAATCGTCGAGGATCGCCCGTCGGGCACCTCCTGGCGAATGGGGTGAACTGGCGAGCCGGGAGCGTGAGCGACCGGAGCGCTTGAACACTCCGGTCGCTCACGTCAGCGACCGAGTCGTCGCTGGCTTCCATGTGGCTAATCCTCACACTTCCAGCTTAATGGTCAGTGAGCCGGTCTCCGGATCCTCGGCGATTTCCTTCACCGTTCCCAATTGTTGCGCCTTTTCCTTCAACGCGTCGCGCGTCACCTTGTTCACGATCTCCGAAATCTCGGGCTGAATCTTCTGCAAGTGCTTCTCCAGCTTCTCCGTGGCTTCGTTTTGCAGCCGCGATTGTTCCTGCTCGAACTTCTTGTTCAAGTCCTGCTTCAGTTGCTCCTTGACGCGTTCGCGGAGGCTGCCCTCGTTGGGGCCGACGTCGTTGAAGCCGCTGGCCTCGCGGCGCGCCTCCTGGCTCACCGTCTCCTCGGCTTGCGCCTTCACCGTCACTTCCCCCGAACAGGGGTCGACCGTCACCGTGACGGCGCCGTCGCTCCGCGCCATCGTGCCGTCGTCCTGCTCGGCGAAGCCGCGCTTCTCGAGTTCTTCCCGCAGCAGCGTGGCCATGTCTTCAGGGGGCAGGATGTCGAGGATTTCCAACTGGGTGCCGATCTCGTCGCCGGCCTTCAGGCAGCGGGTGTCGGATTCTTTCATGCTAATGCGATAAGCACGGCTCATAACGATCTCCTTATTGCGCTTGAGGCTCGACGGGTTCCGACGCGGCCGACGTTCGCAGTGGCTCGAGCATCTGAACCGCGGCATGAGCGCGGCGCGCGATCGTGTCGCCGTCCACGGCTTCCCACTCCTGCTTCCACATCTGGCTAGCGGCATAATCGTCGTCGAAGTAGCCGATCGACCGCGCCCGCTCTTGCCATTGCTCCAGGACAGCCATTTGCCGCGGCACGGCCAGCGCCGATCGCTGCGTATCGAGGCGATCGGCGAGCCGCGCCGGGCCGCTCCCTTGCAGCCCTCCGGTCCAGAAGGCCGGGGTGAGATCGCCCTGGAAGAGTGCGGCATTGGTTCCCAGTACGAAGCGGGCCAGGTCCATTCGCCCGGCCGCGGCCGCTGCCCCCAGGAATGCCTGCAGAGCCGCGAACTCCGCCCGCCCTTGCTGACGCAGCTTCGTCCAGTCGCTCGTATTGCACTTTTTGCCTTCGCTTTGAATCCACCTTTTGAGGAGATGTTGCTGCAAGCATGCCAGAATGATCGACCGGAGTCCATGCATCACCGGAGCGAAATCGGGGGATGCCGCGCCGTTGTCGTCGGCAATGTCCGCGGGGAATGAGATCCAGCAGAGCGGGTTGGCGCGGAAGGCGTTCTTGCGGCGGAGCACGGCGATCAGGTCCGGGTCGGTTCGACAGGCATCGAACGCCAGCCAGAAGAAGAGTTCGTCGGCCGGCGTGAGTCGCTCCGGCGGTGCGTCCCACGGGGCATTGGTCTCGTGCACTTTCTCGGCGGTGGCCCACAAGAGGAATTCGATGACGTGGCTGGAAAACGCGAGCGTGCGTTCTACCAGCGGTTCGCGTTCCCAGACGCGGCCGCGCTGCGGTTGGCCAGCATGGAGGAAGCGATCGCTCCGCCAACCGCCTTCGAGAACGAGGAAAAGTATGCAGCCTTTCGCCAGGGTATCTTCGATCAAATCCACCGAAGCTCGACTGAGGCAAGGCGGCCGCGCGATGCCGTTGCGAATGACCTGCAGTTCCTTCTCCTTGGAAGGAAAGTGATGCCCGCCGCCAGTTCCGGAACCATCGCCATCGCGCCGAGGCTGTTTGGGGAACCGCGCGTGGTGAGGATCGAGGAAGAACTGGAGAACGGCAAGTAGACTCTCCTCGAACTTCGAGACGGCTTTCCTGGAGGGATCGGCGTCGTTGTGAGTCATCGCGGTGGCGAACCTGGGATCGTTTTTCGCTTCCATCCTTTCCACAAGCCTACTGCATCCTTGGCGGGAAAGCCATTGACGTGTACCTCGTTGCCGCGGACGCGAATCTCCAGCGTGTTGCGCTGCCGCCACTGGTCGTCGAACCCGTATCGATCGGTGAGGAAGTGAATCTGTTGGTTGGTGGAACCGATCCAGCGGCGCGACGCATCCGGTTGATCGCGCCGATACGGGCCATCGACGAGGATGTCCGTCGCCGCGAGAAGCTCGGTGGCCGGCGGCATCGCTTGAAGTTCGGCGAGCGCGTACCCGGAGAAGACCATGACGCTGAGGCCATTTTCGCGGGCGAAGCGCGCCAGTGCCGCCGCGCCGGCCGCATGGGCGAACGGCTCCCCGCCGAGCAATGTGATTCCTTCAATTCCCGATGCTTCTTGACTTCTCAGCATCTCGGCCGCCACCACCGCCAACGGCCGCGACTCGCCGCCGGAAAAGGGAAGAAACTCCGGGTTGCAGCAACCGGGGCAGCGCAGCGGGCATCCCTGGAACCAGACGGCGAACCGCTTCCCCGGCCCCTCCGCCTCGGTGCACGGAACGATCTGAGCGACCTGCAAAGTGGTCATTTCTCTTTCGCGTCGAATCGCCATAAAGGCACAAAGTTCACACCGAGAGCCATCGTTCGAGAAACCACGATCACACCAATACTTTACCCGACTGTTGGCGCGTGCGAAACGCTAGGCCGGAAAGCGGTCTTGCAAGGCGACGACGGTAAGTTCCTGTTCGCGGAGCGCCCGACAGGCTTCAACGGCGGCCTGGGCGGCCGAAAGCGTGGTGATGCAGGTGACGCGGTTGGCGACCGCCGCGGCGCGAATCCGCGATTCATCCGAGAAACTCCCCCGGCCGCTCGGCGTGTTCACGATGAGCGCCACTTCGCCGTTCTTCATGCGATCGAGCAGGTTCGGCCGCCCCTCGGCCAGCTTGGGCACATCGTCGACAGCAATGCCGCGATCGCCCAGGAACTTGGCGGTGCCGCGCGTCGCCAGCAGGCGATATCCCATTTCCATGAAGCTCCGGGCAACGGGCAGCACCCCTTCCTTATCGCGATCGGCCACGGAGATGAACACCGTGCCGGAAGCCGGCAGCGGCGCGCTCGCCGCCATCTGCGACTTGGCGAACGCCATGGGGAAACTGTCGTCGATGCCCATCACTTCGCCGGTAGATTTCATCTCCGGCCCGAGCAGAATGTCCACGCCGGGGAACTTGTTGAACGGGAAAACGCTTTCCTTAACTGAGTAATGCGTCGGCACGACTTCGTCCTCGACGCCCAGTTCGTCGAGTGTTTTGCCGGCCATAACGAGGGCGGCGAGCCGGGCGAGCGGCACCCCGGTCGCCTTGGAAACGAACGGCACCGTGCGGCTCGCCCGCGGATTCGCTTCCAAGATATAGACGGTCGATTCGACCCCGGACGCCTGCACCGCGAACTGAATGTTCATCAGACCTTTGACGTTGAGGGCGGCGGCGAGCTTGCGCGTTTGCTCCTTGATTTCGTCGATGACCGCGGCGGGCAAGCTGTGCGGCGGGATGACGCAGGCCGAGTCGCCGGAATGGATGCCGGCCTCCTCGATGTGCTGCATCACACCGCCGATCACGGTGCGGCTGCCGTCCGACAGGCAATCGACATCGACTTCGGTGGCGTTCTCGAGGAACTGGTCGATGAGCACGGGCCGGGTCGCCGAGACTTCGAGCGAACGCTCCATGTATTTGACGAGGGCGTCCTCGGTATAGACGATTTTCATGTCGCGGCCGCCAAGGACGAAGCTCGGCCGCACCAGCACCGGGAAGCCGATCTTGCGGGCCATGTGCAAGGCCGTGGGCACATCCACCGCGGTGCCGTTGGCCGGCTGCTTTAACTCGAGTTCTTCGACCAGGGCCGCGAAGCGCTTGCGGTTCTCGGCAATGTCGATGGAATCGACGCTGGTGCCGATGATCGGCACGCCGGCGTTCTCCAGCGGCTTCGCCAGGTTGAGAGGCGTCTGCCCGCCGAACTGCACGATCACCCCTTCCGGCTGCATCCGCTCGTAAATGTTCAGCACGTCTTCGACGGTGAGCGGTTCGAAGAACAGATGGTCCGACGTGTCGTAATCGGTGCTCACGGTCTCGGGGTTGGAGTTAACCATGATGACTTCGTAGCCGGCCTTGCGAAGCGCGAAGGCGGCCTGCACGCAGCAGTAATCGAACTCGATTCCCTGACCGATGCGATTGGGCCCGCCGCCCAGGATCATGATGCGCGGCTTGCCGGAGAAGGGACGGATTTCGTCTTCGGCAAGAAGCTCAGGGACGGCCGTCCCCGGGCTTGCGATCGGCGCTTCATAGGTGCTGTAGTAATACGGCGTGTACGCTTCGAATTCGGCGGCGCAGGTGTCCACCGATTTGAACACGGCGATGATGCCGAACTCCTTGCGGACGCGGCGAACGTCCTCCTGCGAGGCGTTCCAGATCGTCGCCAGTTGACGATCGACGAAGCCGTGCTGCTTGGCCTTCAAGAAGAGTTCCGGCGTGGCCTCATCGAGCCCCGGGCAGGCCGCGAGTTCCTCCTCCATGCGAATCAGATCGATAATCGCATTGAGGAACCAGCGATCGATCTTGGTGCGGCGGTAAACTTCATCCACGCTCATGCCGGCCTTGAAGGCATAGCGCAGATACCAGATGCGTTCGGCGTTCGGCGTCGCCAGTTTCTGGATGATCTCGTCCAGCGCGGGTTGGGTGTCCGTGCCCCAGCGGTCGCGGCGATCGCAGCCGAGGCCGAAGCGGCCCACCTCCAGGCCGCGCAGTGCCTTTTGCAACGACTCCTTGAACGTCCGGCCGATGGCCATCGTCTCGCCGACGGATTTCATTTGCGTCGTCAGCCCCGCTTCGGCTTCGGGGAACTTTTCAAAGGCAAACCGCGGCACCTTGGTCACCACGTAATCGATGGTCGGTTCGAAGCAAGCCGAGAGGAAAGGAGCGTCGGCCTTCTCTTCGCCGCGCGGCGAGGTGATGTCGTTGCGAAGTTCATCCAGCGTGTAGCCGACGGCCAGCTTGGCGGCAATCTTGGCGATGGGAAAGCCGGTCGCCTTCGACGCCAGCGCCGACGATCGGCTGACCCGCGGGTTCATCTCGATGGCGATCATTCGGCCATCAATCGGGTTCACCGCGAACTGGATGTTCGAACCGCCGGTCTCGACGCCGATCTCACGGATAATGTCCTTGGCGGCATCGCGCATCCGCTGGTATTCGCGATCGGAAAGTGTCTGCGCCGGGGCAACGGTGATCGAGTCGCCGGTGTGAAC
>DATNBQ010000418.1:0-22001 GCA_035571955.1 Urbifossiella sp.
GGTGAGGAAGCGGACGAAGAACTCGACGAGCAATTCCGGCATCGACGCGGGGTGCCGCGGAACATTGCGTTGGCGGCACATTTCGTGATAGCCGTTCTTGCTGGCGGTGTTGGCGATCGGCAGCACGGCCTGCGCTTCGCATTCAGCATCCGGCGGCACCAACACGTTTGGAGGTATCGCCCCGCCATTGTCGGTTAAGAAGGAACTCGCGCCGATCGAATGCTCCGACGGCCGCTTACCGCCGGTGTACGTCCCGCGGCGAAGCAGTTTCCGCATGGACTCGCTGTATTCCGTGAGCACGCGGCGATTGTCGGCTTTGGGATCCGGGTTCGGCGACAGCCACCAGACGCGGGTGAAGGCATCCTTGACGCGCGTCCGGCGAACCGCGACCCACTCGGCCGGCGTCGGTAGCCGGGCCGGGTTGTAGCAGATGAACTCCTGGCACAAATGCAAGTTCGCGGCTTCCTGAAATGCAAGCAGCGCCTTGATGCCCACGGTGGAAACAGTCGGCATGCCGGGGTTCCAGCCGTTGCCGAGTTCGATGACGATGGAACCGCGCGGCGCGAGCAGGCCGGCCAGCGGTTGGGCGAACCCGGCGAGCCACTGCGCGAAAGCGTCGCCGGAGAGGTTGCCGTATTTCTTCTTGCGGAGCAGTGGGAACGGCGGCGAAGTGAAAACGAGTTGCACGCGGCCGCGCCACGGATCGAGCGCCGCCGACGCCAGCACCTCCTCGGCCTTGCCGACCAGCAACCGGCCGCGCGGCGTGCGGTAGGCAATGTCGGGACGCGGTGCGGCGGCTTTCACGGGTCGGCTTCCCTGCCCAGAAGAATTCGGGGCGGGACTATTGCGGTGAGCTCGCTGAATGTCAAGGCGAAGAAAATCCAGGTATATAGGTCAGTTTGGTTGTAGCCGACCGGCCTCACAGAGGCCGGCTACAAAAAATCAATCCGCGGTTGCCCACGGATTTAACTTGAGCTGAAGTTCGTCGGGCACAGCCCGAACCTACAAGATGGCTTGTCGGGCGGCTGTGCCGACGATCTTCGATTTTGAAATTGTTGTTATTAGTGGAGCGTTGTCAGGTCCACCGTTAGGTTGTCTCCCGCGCGAACGTGGATCGGTAGGTCGTACGACTTGGCGTCGTCGCCTTCTCCCCACCGTGCCTTAACTGCGACCGTGTAATCCTTCCCCGGTTCCAGTGGCGCCGATGTGTAGGTCCACTTGTCTCCTTGGGTTGGCGTCAGGGAATTGTCGAACCAGACCTGTCCGCCAGTCGGAACGACGACCGTGATCTTGGCCGGAGCAGCGACAGTGGCGGTGTTGCCCGGGGCCGGCGTTGCCGGGGCTGGCGCGCTGGGAACGACGTTCTGAGGATAGTAGCTCGGCAAGGAGCTATACCCGCTTCCTCCATAACCGCTGCTTCCATATCCCGAGTAACCGCCGCGGCCGCCGCCTCCTAACCCACCGAGGCCGCCACCACCCAGCCCACCGAGGCCGCCAAGGCCACCGAGTCCGCCGAGACCGAGGCCTCCTAACCCACCGAGGCCGCCGAGACCGCCGAGCCCACCGCCTAAGCCGCCAAGACCGCCAAGCCCACCGGAGCCGAGCCCGTACCCGCCCGCTCCATAGTTACCTCCGGAGTAGCCGCGATAGCCTCCGTTGCCGCGCGCGTGGCCTCCGCCGCGACCGCCACCGCCGTGCCGCTGGGCGAAGGCCGGCGTGGAACACATCAGAAGAGCGACCGTCGCTGCCAGAATTCGCAAGCGCCTCGTCATCGCGTTCTCCTTGTGAGGGCATGATTCATGTGCCGTCGACATGGACGAGAACGACATAAGGGAACGACGCAAACGATGTACCAGACGGACAGGTCAATTGGCAGCCGTTGCTGTGGAAGTATAATCCCGTTCGAGCCGATCGAATGAGCTTGCCGGAAGAGGTGCCTTATGCGGCATGCATTGCTAGCGCTGGTTCTGTTCCCGCTGCCGGCGGCCGCACAATCGGCCGTGCCGCCCCCGGAGAAATATGCCGCCGCGGCCGCCGAACTCGATGCGTTCATCGCCGAACAGGTCGCCGACAAACGCTTGCCCGCGCTCTCCATTGCGCTCGTGGATGGCGGGCGGATCGTGTGGGCCAAGGGGTTCGGCTTCCAGGATGCCGCGAAGAAAACGCCCGCCACGGCCGAGACGATCTACCGCGTCGGCTCGGTGTCCAAGCTGTTCACCGACGTGGCCATCATGCAACTCGTGGAAAAAGGAAAACTCGACCTCGACGCCCCGGTCTCCACGTATCTGCCGGACTTCAAACCGCGGCTCAAGCCGGATCAGAAGCCGATCACGCTGCGAATGCTCATGGCGCACCGGTCCGGGTTGATTCGCGAGCCGCCGGTCGGCAACTACTTCGATCCCACCGAACCGGGCCTCGAGAAAACCGTCGCCAGCTTGAACGATATCGACGCGGTCTATCCCCCGGGCGAGCGGATCAAGTATTCCAATGCCGCGATCGGCGTCGTCGGCTACGTGCTGCAGAAAACGCAGGGCGAACGCTTCGAAAGCTACGTGCAGCATTCGGTGCTGGACGTGCTGGACATGAAGTCGAGCGCATTCGAACCCACTCCCACGGTGAGGAATCGTCTGGCGGATGCGGTGATGTGGAGTTACCACGGCCGCGAGTTTCCGACCGCGACGTTCCAACTCGGCACCAGTTCCGCCGGCTGCATGTACTCCACGGTCATCGATCTCGCGAAGTTTACTTCGCGTCTGTTCGCCGGCGGCAAGGTCGGCGACAAGCAACTGCTTCAACCCGCGAGCATCGACAAAATGTTCGCGCCACAGTTCGCCAAGGAGGGGGCCAAGAGCGGTTTCGGGCTGGGATTCATGATCGGCCAACTCGATGGCCACAAGAGCGTTGGCCACGGCGGCGCAATCTACGGGTTCGCCACCGAATGGCTGGCCTTGCCCGATAAGAAACTCGCCGCGATCGTCGTCGTTTCCCGCGACGTGGCCAACCCCGTGGTCACGCGGATTGCCGAGGATTCGCTGCGGCTGATGCTAGCGGTGAACGAGGGAAAACCGCTGCCGAAACTGGAGCGAACCAAGCCGCTGGCGGCCGGGGAAGCCCGCCGCCTCGCCGGCCGCTACCGCGACGGCGACCGCTGGATCGACCTCGAGGAATCGTTTGGCAAACTCTACGCGACGCCCGATCGCTGCGGCTCGCGTTTCCGCATTCGCAAGACTGATGCCGGTTTCATTGCCGACGACATCCACGCCTGGGGCACGCGCTTCGCCATTGCCGACGGCAAGCTGACAATCGGCAAGCTGACCCTGACCAAGGAAGCGCCTTCCATCGAGCCGCCGCCCGCGCCGCCGGAAAAATGGCGCGGCCTCATCGGCGAGTACGGCTGGGATCACAATATGCTCTTCATTTACGAACGGGGCGGCAAACTTCACGCCCTCATCGAATGGACCGAAATCGACCCGCTCACCGAGGAATCCGAGAACGTCTTTGCTTTTCCGGCCGATCGCGGCATGTACCACGGCGAGAAGCTGATCTTCACGCGCGACAAGAACGGCCGAGCCGCGCAGGTCGAGGCGGCTCATGTCCTATTCAAGCGGCGAACCATCGACGGCGAAAACGGCGCGACGTTCAAGATTAAGCCGGTGCGGCCGCTGGATCAACTTCGCAAAGAAGCCCTGGCGGCGAAACCGCCCGCCGAACGCGGCCAATTTCTCAAGCCCGACCTGATCGATCTCGCCGCTATTCCCGGAATCAAGTTCGACATTCGCTACGCGACGGAGAACAACTTCCTCGGCACGAAGTTCTACAACTCGGCCAAGGCGTTCATGCAGCGGCCGGCGGCGGAGGCGCTGGCCCGGGTGAACGAGAAACTCGCCGCAAGCGGCTACGGCCTGCTCGTCCACGATTCCTACCGGCCCTGGTTCGTCACCAAGATGTTCTGGGACGCGACGCCAGCGAAGTTTCACGGCTTCGTGGCCAACCCGAGAACGGGCTCGCGGCACAATCGCGGCTGCGCCGTCGACCTGACGCTTTACGACTTGAAGAGCGGCAAGCCGATCGAAATGGTCAGCGGCTACGACGAGTTCTCGGATCGCGCGTTTCCCGATTATCCCGGCGGCACGTCGCGGCAGCGCTGGCATCGCGACCTGCTCCGCCGAACCATGAACTCCGAAGGCTTTACCATTTACGAAGAAGAATGGTGGCACTTCGATTTCAAGGACTGGCGCAAGTATCCGATCCTCAATTCGACCTTCGAGGAACTCGGACGGTAAGGGTGAATCGACGACTGTGCCGCTACCGAGCGAGTGCGGCTCGGTTGCGCGCATCACTTACCGGGATGTTGGTTTTCCCAGGCGAGGATGTGGTGCATGAGGTCGGGCGAGTCGATTTCGGAGGCGGGGAGCGGCCAAGAGAATCGTTCGGAGGCGGCGAGCTGGGCCGCGGCGCCGCGGCTTTTCGGCTCCGTCCACAGGTGCACGAAGCGGCCGATGGCCCGGCCGCGGCGGCTCAAGCGCTTCACGCACGACCAGGCGTCGTCTTCGGTTCGGGCCGCTTCGACGAGAAGTTCCGTCCAGTCGGCGACCCATTCCACGAGCATCCGCGCTTCGATGTCGCCGAGACCGCGGGTCAGCGCTTCGTCGCGCAGCACGTGCCGCAAAAGCGGATCGCACGAAATCGGCATGCCGGTTCCCCCACCTATTTCAAGCACCCCGGCGCGAATCGGCCCCCCGACCGATTGCGCGGACCGATCACCCATTTCCATCGTTTGTGCGTGTGATGCGAGCGGCGTATAACGTCGGTTCCCGGCGGTCGCAAGCGCATATTCATAATTCGAGTGACCCACTGGTGGCACAGGCATTCCTGCCTGTGCTCCGATTGCGTGCACAGGCAAGAATGCCCGTGCCACATTAAATATGCCCAGTTTGACATAACCGCCACAATCGCCCCGCCGGGCCATTTCCGCTCAACCTGCCACGTTCGCGCATCCGATACGGTAAGCAGATCGAGCGTACTCCGCACCGGCCGCGCGCGCCGGAGATTCCGCAGGACCAATCCCATGCGTTTCGCCACACTCGCATTGACCTTCGGTTGGCTGGCATCCGCCGCCGCACAGGCGCAAGACGCGCCAATAACCCTGGCGAGCGAGACCGCTCCGCCGGCGGCCCTTGCCGGGGCGGCCCCGCCGACGCCGTCGATCGTCGTGCCGCCGAGCGATCCGCTCCCCGCCACGGCCCTCGACGGCATCGCCAACTCCAACGCTTGGGCCATGAACGGCCCGCGGGCCTGGTTTAACGCCGAATACTTGCTCTGGTGGACGACGCCGATGAACACGCCGGGTTTGATCCAGACGGTGCCGACGGCCACCGCCCTGAGCGTGTTCGGCACGAACTCCTCGCTGCCGCCCGGCGCCGCGACGCAAGTGTTCCCCGATTCCAAGCTGAACTTCGGCGCCTTCAGCGGGGCGCGACTCTCCGCCGGCATGAACTTCGACGGCTTCGGCGTCGATGCCAGCGTCTTTTACCTGCCTCAGAAAACGAGCAGTGCCACGCTGTTCAACGACGGCACGCCGTACAGCATCGCCGCGACGTACATTCGGGCCGGCACGGGCCAACCGGTAACGCTTCTGGCGTCGCTGGCCGGGCAGGCCACCGGCGGCATCTCCAGCACCATCACTAGCCGCCTCTACGGCGCCGACGCCAATGTACGATTGCCGTTCTTCAACCTGTTCACCGACTACACCGACGCCCTGGTCGGCTTCCGCTACTTCAATCTGCAGGATTCAATTACCACGAACCTACAATCGAACCTGGCTTCCGGGGCCAGCCTGCAAGTTCAAGATTCCATCCAGACGCACAACAACTTCTACGGCGCTCAGGTCGGTCTGAGCGGCGTGATCAATGGCTGCGACCGCGGCTTCGGGCTCAACGCCACCGGCAAGCTCGGCCTTGGCGACATGCGCGAGACGGCGATTCTCAACGGCTCGAACACAATCGCCTTGCCGGGGGCCCCGCCGAGCACGCAGAACGGCGGCCTGTACACCAGCGGCCTCAACAATGGCACTTTCAGCCGCGACCGCTTCGCCATGCTCTACGAGCAGAACGTGAACCTCACGTACAACTTCAATCGGTGGACGCAAGTTTACATCGGCTACTCGATCATCTGGGTGAGCAGCGTTCAACGGGCCGGCGAAGCGATCAACCCGGTGATCAACGATTCCAACTTGCGGTTCATCGCCAATGCCCCGGCGAACAACACGCCGCAACAGCCGTTCCAGTGGAAGGCCAACGACTTCTGGGCCCAGGGCATCACCTTCGGCCTGCGGTTGCAGTATTAAAGCATGAATGAAGCCCACCCGTTGCCACGGGTGGGCTTGCTAAACTTACATCATGGATATCGAACGCATCCTCGCCACAATTCCCCACCGCACCATTGGCCTCATCGGCGATCTCTTCCTCGACCGCTATCTCGACATCGATCCCGCTCGCGACGAACCGTCCGTGGAAACGGGCCTCACGGCTTACCAGGTCGTCGGCGTCCGTTCGTATCCCGGCGCGCTCGGGACCGTGCTCAATAACCTCGCGGCGCTCGGCGTGGGTCGCATCGTACCGATCGCGGCCATCGGAAACGACGGTGAAGGCTACGAACTGCGGCAGGCACTCTCGGCGATTCAGTGCGTGGAGATGAATGGCATCTTGGCCGTGCCCGACCGCCGCACGCCGACTTATACCAAGCCGATGTACGGGGCGAAGGAACTGAATCGCCTGGACATCAAGAACCGCACGCCGACGCCGCCGGAAATCGACGATGCCATCTTGAACCTTCTCGACGACGCCTGGCCGCGGCTCGACGCCTTAATCGTGCTCGACCAGGTGAGCGAGGAGAATTGCGGCGTGGTGACGAAGCGGGTCCGCGAGTACCTGGCGAACCTTGGTGAACGGCATTCGGGCAAGTTCATGCTCGCCGATAGTCGGGAGCGGATCGGCTGGTTCCGCAGCGTGTGCGTGAAGCCGAACCGAGAGGAATTGCAGCGGTGCGGTTTCTCGCCCGCCGATTTATCCACGAAGACCCAACGCACGGTTTTCTTGACGGACGGCGAAAAGGGCATCCAGGTCGTTTCCGCTTCCGGATCGGTGCTGGTTCCGGCCTATCCAGTTTCCGGGCCGGTCGACATTTGCGGCGCGGGGGATAGCTGCTCGGCGGGCATCGCCTCGGCGATGGTTTCCGGGGCAACGCACGAACAGGCCGCGGCCTTCGGCAACCTGGTCGCGTCGATCACGATCCAACAAATCGGCGCGACGGGAACAGCCACGCCGGCCCAAGTGAGAGCAAGGTGGAAGGAAGTCACTCGGCCTTAGGTGGCACCGGCTTCCAGCCAGTGCAAGTAAAAGCACACCGGCTGGAAGCCGGTGCCACCCAAGAATTGTCACTCAACGGTGACGCTCTTCGCCAGGTTCCGCGGCTTGTCCACGTCGCAGCCGCACAGCAAGGCAATCTCGTACGCCAGTAGCTGCAGCGGGATCGCCGCCACGATCGGCTGCAAATACTCCGGCACATCGGGAACCGCGATCACGTCGTCGGCCACCGCGGCAACCTCGGCGTCCCCTTCGCTGGCAATCGCGATCACCGGCCCGCCACGCGCCTTGATCTCTTGCATGTTGGACATCACCTTGTCGAAGGCCGAGCCGCGCGGCACCAGGAAAACACTCGGCGTCTCGTCATCCACGAGCGCAATCGGCCCGTGCTTCATCTCCGCGGCCGGGTATCCCTCCGCATGGATGTAGCTGATTTCTTTCAGTTTCAAGGCGCCTTCGAGGGCCGTCGGGTAGAGGTATTGCCGGCCGAGGTAAAGGACGTTGCGGGCGGCGGCGTACTTCGCGGCCACGCGCTTCACCCGGTCGTGGCAGCCGAGCGTGCGCCGCACCGTTTCCGGTAAGTTCCGCAATTCCTCGATGATTCGCGATCCCTGCGGGCTGGAGAGATGCCGGGTTCGGCCGAAGTATAGCGCGAGCATCGTCAGCACCGTGCACTGCGAAGTGAAGGCCTTGGTGCTGGCGACGCCGATCTCCGCCCCGGCGTGCAGGTACACCCCGCCATCCGCTTCGCGAGCGATGCTGCTCCCCACCGCGTTGCAAATGGCCAGTGTGGTGTGGCCCATGCGTTTCGATTCGCGGAGGGCCGCCAGCGTGTCGGCGGTTTCCCCCGATTGCGTGATCGCCAGCACCACGGTGTTGCGTTCGATCGGCGGATTGCGATAACGAAACTCGCTGGCGTACTCGACTTCCACCGGGATGCGGGCCAGTTCCTCGAACAGATATTCACCGACGAGGCCGGCGTGATAGCTGGTGCCGCAGGCCATCATGATGACGCGATCGATCTGCCGCAGTTGTTGCGCCGCGATATTAAGGCCGCCGAAGTGGGCGGTGGCATTGTCGTCGTCAAGGCGGCCGCGCATGGCATTGGCGATCGTTTCCGGCTGCTCGTAAATCTCCTTGAGCATGAAGTGGGGGAAGTCGCCGCGGTCGGCGTCGCCATCGGCCAGGAAGCTGCCGATGTCATGCAGCGATACCGATACGGGAGAGAGGTCCTGATCGCGGATTTCCCATTCGTCGCCGTTCAAGGCGCAAAGCTGGCGGTCGGTGAGATAGACGACCTTGTCGGCGAAGCCGGCGAGGGCGTTGGCGTCGCTGGCGAGGTAAGTGCCGCCGCCCCCGAGGCCGATGACGAGCGGGCTGCCGAGCCGGGCGCCGACGATGAGCCCCGGCTCGTGCCGCGACATGGCCGCGATGCCGTACGTTCCCTTGACGAGGGCGAGTGCTTGTCGCACGGCGGCGATCAGGTCGCCGTCGTAGAAGCGGCCGATGAGTTGCGCGAGCGCTTCGGTATCCGTATCGGAGCGGAACTGCACGCCGGACGTTTGCAATTGCTGCTTGAGGGAGGCGAAGTTCTCGATGACGCCGTTGTGAACGACGGCGATGGCGTTGGCGGCATCGAGGTGCGGGTGGGCGTTGCGATCGGTGGCCCCGCCGTGCGTGGCCCAGCGGGTGTGGCTGATGCCGTGGCAGCCGGGCGCGGGATGCGCGGCGAGGTGCTTGGCAAGCTCAACGAGCCGGCCGGCCTTCTTCCGCAGATGCAGTTCGTGGCCCGTGCCGGTGATGAGCCCGGCACTGTCGTAACCGCGGTATTCCAGCCGCCGCAGCCCTTCCAGCAGAATCGGCGACGCTTCCCGCTGACCCGTGAACCCGACAATCCCGCACATCCTCGGCTCCTTCCCATGCAGAGCGAATGGGGAATGTTGTAACCGAGGTAGCGGTGCGGGAGAAAGCTCATTTGCGAATGTTCACTTCGTAGACCCGGTTAAAGTGCGGGTCGTTCTTGCGGTCGGGGGGCGGCGTCGCGCGGAGAATCGCCTTGCCGTCCTTCACTTCGTACAGGAACGCCTTGCCGGTTACGGGGTCGACGGGCAGCGGCAACTTGATGGCATCCAGCGAAGGCGGCAACTTTCCCTCGTTCTCCGCCGCGTAGATGCGCACTGCCTCCACCGTCTGAATTAATCCCAATCGCTGCTGAAAGCGTGCGCGGGCCTGGATCACCTTGATCACCGCGGGGCTTAGCTCCGGGAGAATTCCCTCCGGCTGCTTCATGGCCGTGAAATCCGTCGGCAGCTGCCAGTACCGAAGGTTCGCCCACTTCATGTGGCTGTCGCGATACTCTTCGTACACGGCGAAGTCGTCCATCATCGCGATCTGCAAATTACTCAGCTGGTCGAGATCGGCGAGTTTGTGGCCGCGCTTGGCGAGGCGCTTTTTCATGGTGGTCACCGTCGCCGGGTCGTTCGCACGTTTGGTGAAATACTCGGTGGGCGTCAACGGTTTCTTTGCCGGACCGGATTCGTCGTCTTTGCCTGTCTTCTTCACAGGCGGCGGTTCAAACCGCAGCCATTCCGTCAATTCCTTCACCCGCTTTTTGAGAACCGCTTCCGGGATCGGCTCCGCCTTGCGAAGAAGCAGGTAATCATCGGGCAGCCAGAGCCGTTCCCCTTGCATTCCTTTGCGCAGATCGATGAACGGTGTCGGCAAGTCGGCGAAGGCCCAAAACAGATTCGGAGAGCCCGGCTGCTGTTGCAATTCCTCCAGAGTGCCGAGGGCCATATTGGCAATCGCCAGGCCGACCAGTTGACCGATGAGCGTGGGATGTTCGTTGAATGTCGCCGCCAGGCCGAGCATGGTTTGCAAGGTGCGAATCGCGGAATCGTACTCCTTGCGGGCGATTTCGCCGCGAATCCGCACCCGGAGCACCTGGGCCAGTTGCCGCATTTGTTGAACGTCGGGGAGCAGCAACGCGATCCCATCCGCCTTGAGTTGGTTGAGAATGGCCCAATCGACGGATGCCAGTCGGGCGGCATAATCGGCCTGGCGAACGCTATTGCCGCCGTAGTTGATGAGGCCTTTTTCGCCGGCCAACTCCGCGAGCGGAGCATTCCCCCACTTCTCGCGTTGGTCGGTGAGCGCCTTGTCGTGGTAGAAGTGCTGCTGCTCCATGAAGCACTTGTAAAAGGCTTGCACCTGGTTGCCCGGCTGCCGATCGCGCAGCTCGGGCAGCAGCATGTACTTGAGCGCGGGGACGGGGGCCGGGGCGGCACTCACTGTCGCGGCCATCACCAACTTGCCGTCCTTCGGCTGAATCACAGGTTGTGCCGAGGCCGGCGAAGCGGAAGCAACCAGCAACGCAATAGCAATCCAACGCATTGCAATCTCCGTAAGTCGGCGAGCCGGGAGCGTGAGCGACCGGAGTCTTGGAACCCTCCGGTCGCTTACGCTCCCGGCTCGCCAGGTGGTTAATCGATCATGCCGGGTGAATGCAGCGTCAGCGGTGGATCGGTGGGCGCGAAGTTCGCAATCGCGGGCATTTCCGGAAGCAATTCCAGATCGCCGGTGCGTTGCAACGCTCCCAGGCTCCAGAGCGATTCGCCGGAAGTCGGCGACGGGCCTCGTTCCACGGGCGGTTCCACCCCGGGAGCAACCTTTGTTTCGGGAACGGAGATAATCGGCGCGGCAACCGGCTCCCGCAACCATCGCTCCGCCAGCCAGCCACCATTCGCAAGAAGCAGAACGGCGACCGCAGCCTTCCAGCCCCACGGCGTCCGGGCCGAAGCTTGCCCCGCGCGAAAGAGCACTGCCGCCGCGTCCAGGCCGCTGCCATCCGGAGTGAACCGGCCCAGCTTGTCGATTGCGTTCATTTCGGACATTCCACACCGAGCCTTTCCCGCAATGCCGCGATGCCGGCCTCGTAGCGGCGGTGCGCCGTCGATATCGAGCAGCCGGCCATCTCCGCCAGCTGCTCCAGCGTCAATCCGCCCCATAAGCGGGCGACGATCGCTTCGCGCAACTCCGCCGGCAGCGATTCCAGGGCCGCGATGGCCGCTTCGGCGTCCAGGCCATCGATCTCGGGCTCGACGAACCAGCGGACCGAGCGGGCCGCGGTCCGCTCGCGAATGGCCCGCCGCCGTTGCGATCTGCCGGCATCGATGGCCGCATGGCGAACGACGCGATAAAGCCAGGCCGCGGGATCGTCCGGCACTGCCGCGGCCGCCAGCTTGCAGAACCCGTCCTGCACGGCATCCTCGGGGCAATCGCACCATTGCCGCGCGAACAGCACCAGGGCCGCGCCGTGATCTGCGATCAGGTTCGCCAGCAGGCGAGGCGTCATCTCAGCGATAAGACGACGCCGGCCGCGATTTTTTCCAGGGAAGTTCAGTTGCGAAGAAATGAGGGGGAAAGGGAATGGTCATGCCCCGCTTTCGCCGATCTCCTTGAGGAGGCCGCGGGCTTGCTTGTAAGCCACCCGCACGCTGATCACCCGGGCCTCGATTTGATCCGAATTGTACAGGCGATCCTCATTGGGGCGCGGCAAGCCCGCCAGTTCCAGCGTCAGCGGCAAGAGCTTCATAAACTCCGTCATGCGGGCCTGCTTCACATCGGGGGTGACTTCATTCATGACGAACTCCGGAAGTGGTTGCGAATGACCGTAGGGTATCGCGAAACCACCCCGGACTCAAGCATCACCACCAGAACAGCAGGCCGATCGACGAGCGATAGCGGCCGCCCACTCCCTGCGGATAGTAGCCGCCCAAACCGTAAGGGCGGAACCCATACGTGCGATACGGATAACCAACGTTGAAGAAGGGCCCGGTGCTGAGGTATGTCGGGCGGTACGTGGAGTAGGCCGACCAGCGGTTGTACCTCGGCGGCAGCGATTGCAGCAGTTCCATCGTCAGCCCGGCGCTGGGAATGTGCGTCTCCGAGCTACTCGATGTTGTTGCTGCATGGCTGGTCGCGGGTTGCGGCGCTTGTTCGGGTGTTTGGGCCGCTGCGAACTGGCTGCCGACGAACAGGGCCAGCGTTGCGGCAAATGCGCGGATCATGGAACGACACTCCTGAGGCGAAATGGCATGGCCACAGGGCGCGGTCGATTTGGAACGTGCGGGCGAATCGATGGAAGTGAATTTGCAAATGCGATACCAACCGCGGTGGTCGAAGTCAGGAGCCGCCCGCCGCCGCGGTTTCACTCGACAAACCGCTATACTGATCCGAGTAAGTGGTTGGACTATTTCGGAGCAAGCGCTCATGGCCGATGCCGTTGCGGACTTGAAGTCAATCGAAAGCGGGGGGCTCGCAAAACTCGGCGAGTGCCCGGATGAGGCCTCGCTGCGAAACTGGCACACGCACCACTTCGGCGACAAGGGCGTGATGAAGGCCGCGCTCGGGGCCATCGGCAAGATCGCCAAGGACGAGCGCGCCGCCTACGGCCAGGAAGCCAACCGCGTGAAAGTGGCCCTGGAAACCGCGTATGCCGCGGCGCTCGCCGAAGCCAAGGAAAAGGCCTTGCAGGCCAGCCTGAGCGCGAACCCCCTCGATGTCACGCTGCCGGGCCGACCGCGGACGCGCGGCCGACTCCACCCCGCCACCCAAATCCTCCGTCAAATCACCGCCATCTTCGCCGACATGGGTTTCCAGGTCTATCGGACCCGCGAAGTCGAAACTGACGAGATGAACTTCGAACGCCTCAATATGCCGGCCCACCATCCCGCCCGCGACATGTGGGATACCTTCTTCACCACCACGCCCGGCGTCGTCCTGCGCACGCACACTTCGCCGGGGCAAATCCACGTCATGCGCGAGATGCACCCGCGGCCGATCCGCGTCATTCTCCCCGGCATGTGCTACCGCAACGAGGCCATCAGCACCCGCAGCGAAATCCAGTTCCACCAGGTCGAGGGATTGGCCATCGGCGAAGGAATCACCATGGCGGATTTGAAAGGGACAATCGCGGCCTTCGCCCGGCGGATGTTCGGCCCGGAGCGGCAAGTCCGCATCCGCAGCAGCTACTTCCCGTTCACCGAGCCGTCGATCGAGGTGGACATCGACTGGCCGAAGGACGATCCGAACCGCGACCGCCTGACGAAGGGGACCGGCTGGCTGGAGATCATGGGGGCGGGGATGGTGCATCCGAGTGTCCTGGCGGCCGGCGGATACGATGCTTCGCGCGTCACCGGCTTTGCCTTCGGCATGGGCCCGCAACGGATGTTGATGCTCAAACATGCCATCGACGACATCCGCCTGTTCTGGCAGAACGACCTGCGCTTCCTGCGCCAGTTTTGAGCGCTCGGCTCCGCCTCGCGGCTAGCCGTTCGATGTTTAGACGCGAGGCGGAGTCCGCGGAGCCGAGCGCGCTGCATCTCAAATTGCGGTCAGATAGGGATACAGGTTGCGCCGCGATGGGTCGCAGAGGCCGCAGCGGTTGAACGGCGCCAGCGCTTCTCGCGCCGCGTCGGCGAATGCAACGGCCTCGCTGGCCGGCAACGTTCGCGCCGCTTCGAACAGCCGATCAGCCACGGCCCGGTATTCCGCGTGATCGGCCAGCAAGAACGCGTCGTCCGGGCCGGCTTCGCCCCTGCGCTCGCGCTCCTCACAGTACGTCGCTGCCGTGAAGTACAGCATCGCCGCCGTGGCCATGACCGGGAAGCGATCGAAGCAGGCGAAGCACGTCCCGGTGATCTCATCGACCCAGGCCAGTTCACGAAGCACGGTGCGGCCGTATTCTTCGAGCCGTTCGCCGCGAAATGGGTCGTTCCAGCCGTCGGCCAGAATGCCGGCGAGGCGGTTGACCGCGAAGAGCGACTGAGCGATGCCGGGGCTGAGCCAGGCGTCGAGGAAGCCGGCGGTGTGAGGAAGCATCGCCCAGTCGTGGCCGGCAGCGCGGGCCAGGCGCCGCTGCAACCGGCCCGTGCGCACGAACGGCCGCACCGGCTGCGCATCGCGAAATTGCCGCGCCAGGGAAGGATATGTGTTAAGCAAGCGATGCCATTCCTGTTCCGCCGTTTCCTCGGGATACAAGGGATGCGTCCCGGGGTCGAGCGAAAAGCCGGCGCTGGTGATGCCATTGTCGAAGCGCAATAGCCACATCCAACCGCGATCGATGACCTGATGCAGAGCGGCCGCATCGCACGGATATGGATGCTCGGCGGTCGCCGCGGCATTTCGCTCTTCCAGCAGGTCTTGCCACCTGGCGACGCCGGTGAAGTGCGAGAAGAGGCCGCGCGATCGCACCAGCAGACCGTCCGGATCGAGCATGGGAATGTTCAACACCCGCGCGAGCGCCTGCCCCGTACCGCTGGCATCGACCAGGAAGCGGGCGCGAATCTTCACTTCCCCATCGGGATGCCGGCCGAGCAACTCCCATCCGGAACCGAGGTGCCGCAAAATCGTCGTTTCGAATCGGTCGAGGTATGGAACCCCCATAGCAACGGCGCGATCCACCAAGTGGGCGTCGAAATCAGCGCGATACCAGTGAGTGTCGGAGTCGTTATCGTCCGGGCTGGCGGCGACCAAGAGCGCGTTGGAATTGTCCAGGGTACTGGCGAACGGCTGCCCCGCTTCGTGGCGGAAGAAACTGAAGCCGCGCTTGAGGCCGCAAGCGATGTTCGGATACTCGGCTTTCCACGTGCCATACCTCGCGAATGGCTTGAGCCAGTCGAGGCCGAAGCGATCGGCGATGCGGGCGAGCTTGAAATTGGAGAGCGGCGTGGACGATTCGCCGATGGCAAATCGCGGGTGTGTGCCGCGTTCGAGCAGGGCAACCGAGTAACCGAGTTTCTGGGCGATGATGGTGAGCAGGGTACCGCCGAACCCGGAACCGAGGACGACCAGATCGACTGAGTGTGAGTGCATTTCGGTTATCCCGGTTTTTCCTCACACTCCTGAGAAAGATTCATGCGGCCAAGGCAGTCGATGCGGGCGGCCCGGTTCGGCGCATCGGGCGACACTTTGTCGATATCCCACAGGTCAAGGAATACCCGGCCAGCGCGGAGCGACAGGCCGTATTCCAGGGCGGCTTCCAGCGATTCCAGCGACGGCGGCGCGAACTGATCGTTGGCTGCCAGTTCTTCCATCGCGCCGTTGCCGCCGCGCGTCGGGATCAAGCTGCAGCATTCGACGCCGACGGAGAATGCGAAGTCGAGCGAGCGCTGCGCCCAGTCGAGCCCCTCGGCGTCGGAAAGGAACGGCGGCCGCACCATGATGAACGCCCGCACGGCGATCCCCGCGTCGCGCAGTCGCCGCGCCGCCTGGGCGAAGTCGTCGAGCGTCATTTGCTTGTTGAGCCGCGCGAGCACTTCCGGGTGCACGGTTTCGAGCCCCATGGCAACTTCGAGCGCGGGCCCGTTTAGCCGCGACACGGAGCCTGCGGAGCGGAGCGCGCCGCGCAATAGCTCATGGAACTCGAAGCACCTGCGGCCGACCAGCCGCGGATGGCATTCCACGATGAGCCGCTCGAACGGGGCGGCCAACTCGGCGATCGTCGGAAAATCGTCCGGGGGAATCGCGCGGGGATCGAAAAAGCTTCCCGCGTTGTAGAGCTTCAGATGCTGCGCGCTCCCCGCTGGGTTGCGGCTACGCAGTTCACCAAGCGCCCAGCGAAGTTGCTCGGCGATTTGACCCGGCCGCACGGATTCTTCGAGCGTGTTCTTCCACAGGTCGCACATCACGCAGCGGAACGGGCACTCGCGATTGGTCAAGAAGATGGTCGCGACATCGACGAGCCGGCCATCGGCGGAGCGTTCCGGTTCCACGAGGAACGCATAGGGCCGGTCGGCCGAGACCGCATTTCGCGGCCCGCGCAGCGCCAGCACCCAGTCATCCGCCAACAGCGGCGCCAGCGGCTTCATAGGTCCTCTGGAAAATGCGGCGATACTCATCCGCCCGGGCCGGGAAGAGCGATCCGCCGCGCTCGGCGGCCCCGTGCTGGAAGCGCCGCTTCGGGAAGATCGGCATCTCCAACCCCGTTACCACCTTGATTCCCTCGGCCACGACTTCCCCCTTGAGCGCATAGAGGCGGTCATGACTCCACTCGGTCATTTCGATGAACGGAATCGCCTCGGCCACGGCAATGACGGCGGGGCAAACGAACGGACTGAGGCCGGTGAATCCCGTCGTCGCCAGTGGCGCATAGGTGCGGGCGTAGCCGCGGCTCTGACCGCCGGAGTACGTCAGCGAGTGCTTGATCGCCCCGACGCCCCACCCTTCCTGGTACAGCATCGAGTTGTTCAGAACGCTGCGGATCGTCAGTTCGGGGTTCTCTTCGATGGGGTAATCCTTGAGGTTCTCGTCGCCGCCGTCGCCATCGAGCAGGTACTTCCACTCCGGATAGCATTGGCGGATGCCGCGGCACAGGGCCAGGGCCATCGCCCCGGCTTGCACGTCGAGCGGCTTGTAATCCTCGATGGTGCGGATGGCATCGGCGATGTCAATCGCGCTCGCCGTTGTGGGAATGGCTTCGAGAAAGAATTCGAGATCGAGGCGGCGGAGGAACTCGCGGGCCTGATCGAGGTCCGGGCCGCGGCCATCGACGGCGAGCGTGAACGCCTTGAGGCGGGCCGGGCTGTCGCCGCGGCGCAGCAGGGCATGATAGGTGAGCAGGAAGACGGCGCCGCTGTCGATGCCGCCGGAGAAGCAGACGCCGAGCGGCTCATTGGGCGGCACGCGATCCAGCCAGCGCTTGATTTCGCGGAGGGCGGCGCCGATGTAGCGTTCGCCGATCGTTGGGATGCTGGCCGGAAGATCATTTCGCGGCGGGGCGAAGAAGCGCGTGTATGTGGGGTTCGGGTCGGGGCAGCCGATGAGTTCGAGACGCACCACGTGATGCGCCGGGACCATGCGGGTGTACGATGGATGGAATTGCCCATCGAGGCCGAGTTCTTCCAGTTGCCGGCGAATGGCATCGATGCGGTCGGCGACGATGAGAATCGGTCCATCGTGCCACTTGGCGATGAAGTAGCGGAGCAACCGGCCAATGGTGCGGGCGAGGAAGATGCTCTTGCCGCGCTGGGCAATCAAGGCGAACTCGCCGTCGATGTTGGCGGCATCCCCGGAGGCAATCACGTCTCGCGCTTCGTCGACGGACATGTTGTAGATGCGGTTGCCGGAGGGATCGGTCAGGTCGATCACGCGGGAGACGGGAATGCTGCGCTGCATGGGACTCGCCTTAAATGTTAACTGGCGAGCGGGGGGCGTAAGCCCCCTGATTCTTCCGAGCGATAAGAATCAGGGGGCTTACGCCCTCCGCTCGCAGCATTTGACCGCCTAAGGCTTGCAATCGCCCCGGCCGTCGGGTAATTGTGAATGAACGGCTAAGTCTGTTACGTACTCGCGAGCCGTTTGTTCTTCGGGCCTCGCTCGTGCTGAGTTCGTTGTACAGGAATGGCATTCGCTTTCCGCGCTCGGCGGGGTTCGTCCTCGTTGCGCTGGCGTGGGCGATTTTCCCCACGACGGCCCGGGCCGAGTGCGGCGACTACGTTCACTTTCCGACGATGGGTAATGAGTCGGCATCGCAACCGAAATCCGACCACCGGGTGCCGTGCCACGGGCCGAACTGCTCGAAGCTGCCCGAACGCGCCCCACTGCTCCCGGCCAGCGCGCCGACGGTTTCCGTCCAGGAATTCGCCTGCCTTTTCGCCGGGGCAATTGCGCCGGAAACCGACCGTGGCCAACACGCGACCTATCTCGATCCATTGACCGGCGAAAGCCACACCTCTCGACTGGAACGCCCGCCGCGGGCCTGAATCTCTTGGGTGGCACCGGCTTCCAGCCGGTGCCAGGAAGTGCACACCGGCTAGAAGCCGGTGCCACCCAAAGAACGCCTTCCAATTAATTGTCTCTCGTTGCGCAGCAGCGCCGCTGTGCGTGGTTCCTCCGATTCATACCGGATGCGGTGCCTCCGCATACCGCATCATTCATTCGCATGGAGTCCCATCATGTCCTCCGCGGCTATGACCTGTGCGCTTCCCGGAGCACACCGTACGTTCCTGCAAAAGATCAACGCCGAGTGGCACAAGCCGGCCCTCCTGATTTACACGGCCATCGTGCTCGCCCACTGGGGCGAACACCTGTTCCAGGCCTTCCAGGTGTACGTTCTCAACTGGCCGCTTAACAAATCCTACGGCATGGTCGGCATGGTCTGGCCGGAACTGGTCAAGACCGAAACGCTGCATTACGGCTACGCCCTGTTCATGATCGTCGCGTTCTGGGTGCTCCGCAAAGGCTTCGTCGGCCGCTCGTATTACTGGTGGATGGCCGCGTTCTGGATTCAGTTCTGGCACCACGTCGAGCACGGCTTGCTGCAATACCAGGTGCTGGCGGGGCACAACTTCTTCGGCGCCCCCGGCCCGATCAGCACCATCCAGATGCTCGGGTTCTTGGAAGGGACGCCGGAATCGGGGTTCAGCGGCTTGCTAGCCGGCCCGCCCAAACATGCCTTCTCGGCGCTAATGATGGCAGTGCGCCGGCTCGAAGTGCATCTCTTCTACAATGGCATCGTGACGATTCCAATGGTGGTCGCAATGTATTACCACATGTTCCCGTCGCCGAAGGAAGAGTCGCAGATGCACTGCAGTTGCACCTGGCACAAGCGGCGCGTTCCGGAGACCGTCGGATGATGGTTCCGCGATGGCTTGCGGCGGGGCTGCTTGCTGTCCTGGCCGGTTGTTCTGGCCCCGGAAGCGACGCGGCCCCGGATGTGAAAGTGGACCTGTCGTTTCAGCCGAACCCGCCGAAGGTGGGAGCGGCCGAGGTGCTCGTTACGCTCGCGGATGCCGGCGGGCAGCCGCTGCGCGGGGCGGCCGTTAAGCTCGAAGGGAACATGAACCACGCCGGCATGGCCCCGTCCTTCGCCGACGCGAAGGAAGCCGAGCCGGGGCATTACAAGGGCGAATTGAACTTCACAATGGGCGGCGACTGGTTCGTTCTGGTGAACGCGACGCTGGCCGACGGCCGCAAGATCACTCGCAAGGTCGACGTGCGCGGCGTGAAGAGGTAAGCCGTCACCATCTCGTGATCCGTTAATGATGGTCGGAGATGGAATGACGTAGACGAGACACCGGCTACTCTTCTTACCCTCTCCCCGCTGGGGAGAGGGTGGTTTGCGAGCGCAGCGAGCAAACCGGGTGAGGGGCTGAATTCGCACGACAATACCCCTCACCCGCCATCTCGCTGGCGCGAGATGGCGGCCTCTCCCCAGCGGGGAGAGGCGGGGGCTGGTCGGCGATGTCTCAAAGGGCCAGAGAACGATGGTCGGCTGAACCGTTAAAGGTGAGCAATGGGCGAGGCGGCGAATGCGGCGAAGCGCCAGGCAGCTTACGCCGCCCGGCGTCCGTCGCTGGACCGCCCGGCCGTCGACCTGCTCCGCTGGCCAATCGTCGGCCCCTTGCTCCGCTGGCGACACGTCCGCCTCGCGGCTCAGTTGCCACTTTTCGCCCTATCAGCTGTCCTGATTCTGCACGGGTTGTTCGGGCCGGACATGGCCCCGAAGAACCTCGCCACGCTGCTCACTTGGGTGCACTACCGCGGCGTGCTGGTACTGGTGCTCCTGGCGGCGGGGAACTTCTTCTGCTTCGCCTGCCCGTTCCTGGTGGCCCGCGATTTCGCCCGGCGATTCTTCCATCCCGTTTGGAACTGGCCGGTGCGGCTCCGCAACAAGTGGCTGGCGGTCGTCCTCTTCGCGGGCATCCTGTTCGCTTATGAACTGTTCGGTTTGTGGAATGCTCCGCGATGGACGGCGCTTCTGATTGCCGGATACTTCGTTGCCGCGCTCGTCGTCGATCTGCTCTTCAAGCATGCGTCGTTTTGCAAATGGGTCTGCCCGATCGGTCAGTTCAATTTCCTGGCGTCGGCGCTGTCGCCGCTCGAGGTGCGCATCCGCGATGCGGCGGTCTGTGCGAGTTGCCGGACCAAGGATTGCATCCGCGGCCGCGATGCGAAACCGCTCCCTGACGGTCGCGGCTCGGATGGGCGAATCGCGCTTGACGTCATCGCGCAGCGCGGTTGCGAACTCGCACTGTTCCAGCCGATGAAGGTCGGCAACCAGGACTGCACCTTTTGCATGGATTGCGTGCATGCTTGCCCGCACGACAACATCGGCGTCATGAGCCGGTTGCCCGCCGCGGAGCTTTTTGAAGAGGGGCCGCGCTCCGGCGTCGGGCGAATCCACGACCGCCCCGATCTCGCAGCTCTCGTTGTTGTCTTTACCTTCGGGGCGCTTCTGAACGCCTTTGGCATGGTGAGCCCGGTCTATGCATTGCAATCGTGGCTCAGCGGCGTACTGGGAACGGAGGAACGGGCCCCGGTGCTCGGCGTCATGTTCGCAGCAATCTTGATCGTGGAACCGGTGATCCTTCTCGGCGCCGCCGCCTGGTTAACGAGGCGCTTGATCCCACCCCCCACCCGCCATCCCGCTGCGCGGGATGGCGACCTCCCCCACAAGGGGGGAGGTGAAGCCATAACCTCCCCCCTTGTGGGGGAGGTCGACGACGAGCGCAGCGAGTCGTCGGGTGGGGGGTTGTTTTCTCAAAGGCAGAGCCTGCTGGCCATCGCGACGCGCTATGCTTTCAGCCTCGTGCCGCTCGGCTTCGGAATCTGGCTCGCCCACTATGCCTTCCACTTTTTCACCGGATTCCTCACCGCGATCCCCGTGGTGCAGTATTCGCTGGGCGAACTCGGCGGCGCGCCGTTGTGGCACCTGACGGGCTTGCGGCCGGGGGCGGTGTACCCCATGGAACTCGGCTTCCTCGGCCTCGGCCTCATCGGCTCGTGGATCGTCGCGATCCGTCTCGGCCGCCGCGATTGCCCCGAAACCCCGTGGCGAGCGTACTTGCCCTGGCTCGTGCTGCACGCCCTGCTGTTCGCCGCCGGGGTGTGGCTGATGGGGCAACCGATGGAAATGCGCGGGACTTTTCTCGGAGCGTGACGATGCGGCGCGGCTGGGCGATCCTGGTCTGGCTATTGATTGCGTCGCCGGCCGCGGCGCACGAGGGGCCGCCGTTCCCTATCATCATGGATCAACGGACCGGCGCGTATGTCGTTTCCGTCTGGACCGATCCGGACGTGGGAACGGGCAAGTTCTTCGTGATCCTGGCGGCCGCGACGGGAACGACCTTGCCGGACCAATTGCAGGTGCAGGTGTGCGTGGCCCCGGCGAGCGGCCGGTTGCCCGAGATCTGTTACCCCGCCGAGCGGCAGGACATTCGCGACAAGGTGCAACACTTCGCGGTAGTGCCCTTGGATCAGCAAGAACTCTGGAAAGTGCGGGTGCGGATCGAAGCGGGTGGAAGCGTGGAGGAGCTGTTCGCCGAGGTGGAGGCCACACCCCCCGGTTACGGCCGCTGGGATCTTCTCATTTATGGCTTCCCATTCGTGCTCTTCGGCGGCCTCTGGCTCTACGCCGCACTCCGAAGGCGATTCAACAAGCACTCACCTGACCCGGAGAATGGAAAAACGTAATCGCGTCGATCAATGTTCCGGGTTGGAAAGCATGGAGCGAACTCACCAGAGTCCCTCGATCAAAGTCTCCAAATGCCGCCACGACTCGGCCGCTTGCTTGTAACATAACTGCCTTGCTCCTTCCTGGATTTCTCCATGCGTTGGTCCATCGTTCGACTCATC
>DATNBQ010000419.1:0-3142 GCA_035571955.1 Urbifossiella sp.
TCCGCTGGCAACTGACGTGATAAATCCAAAAATAACCACAGAGGCACAGAGACACAGAGAGGATGAAAGACCTCATAACATGATTTTCCTGTCTCTTACTATGAATCGGCTTGGATTTTAGCTTTAGAGTGCGTTTCAAAATCAAACTCACCCCCCACCCGCCGCATCGCTTGCGCGATGCGACGACCTCCCCCACAAGGGGGGAGGTGTATCAAACCAGGCTCTTTCACCTCCCCCCTTGTGGGGGTCGCCATCGAGCAAAGCGAGATGGCGGGTGGGGGGTAATTGTGAAACGCACTCTTAGGCAAACCACGGGAGGCAAGGATACTCTGAAGAAAAAACGGTAGAAGCAAAGCTCATTTTCTGGATTTCTCTGTGCCTCTGTGGTTAATCTTTAAAGCGCATGCACCCAGCCGGTGGGCGGCAATTCGCGCCGCTCACCGTTTTCTTCAAGCCACAAACCCGCTTCCACGCATTCGCCAATCTTCGTCAATGCGATGCCGGGGACCGGCTGTTCGCGCACGAGCCGTTCTCCATCGGCGGGGTCCACTGCCGCGATCAGTTCGAAATCCTCGCCGTCGCCGAGTGCATGCTGGAGCGGCGTTTTCCCGGACGTTCGGCTCAGTTCCACGGCGTCCGGCGAAATCGGCACTTCATCGGCCTGAATAAAGGCCCCGCAGCGGCTTTCTTCCAATATGTGGTTCAAGTCGGCGGCCAGGCCGTCGCTGATGTCGATGAGGGCGTGCAGGTCGGCGGCTTCGTGGAGTTGTACGGCTTCGCGGACGCGCGGGGTGAATGTGAGGTGTCGGCCGCGGATGCTGCCGCCGAGCGGTCCGGTAACGAGGAGCCAGTCGCCCGGCCGGGCGCCGCACCGCAACACAGGCCCGCGCGATGTCGCCTCGCCAAGGAGCGTCACCGAGATGACCAGCGGGCCATCCCAGCTGTTGGTGTCGCCGCCGGCCATGGCGACGCCGAATTCCGCGGCCATTTCCTGCAGGCCGATGTAAAGTTCCTCGCCGATGGCGCGGCCGTTCGATCTCGGCAAGGCCACACTCACCACGGCCGCCGTGGGGATGCCAGCCATCGCCGCGATGTCGCTCAGGTTCACGGCCATCGCCTTGCGGCCGGCGGCCTTCGCGCCGACTTCATGCAAATGGAAATCGGTGCCGTCCATGAGCATGTCCACGGTGACGAGTTGCCGCCGCGATGACGGCGCGAGCACGGCTGCATCGTCGCCGGGGCCGACGAGCATATTCGCCTGGCCGACCGTGCGGTTCCGCAGCCACGCGATGAACGAGAACTCACCTGCCATGAAACGCTCCCGATTCCGTTGGGACGATAATTAATCCCCTCGGGATGATTTAATGCCTTTCTTGCTATTCCTGTTCTAGAGTTGGCACAAGTGTCGTTCTTTTTGCCTACCCCCCGTGCGCCCATGCCAAGCGCATCCGTCGAATTGTTCGAGCCCGTTCCAGAATACCGGAAAGCGGCCCGCGATGAACCATTGCCGGGCTACGTATTGTTGGAACCCCTTGGGCGCGGCGGATTCGGCGAAGTCTGGAAGTGCGAAGCACCCGGCGGATTGCACAAGGCCGTGAAATTTGTGGCCGGCGCGAACAACGCCGACTCCGCTAATTCGCATCAGTTCAACCAGGAATTCGAAGCGTTTACCCAGATCAAGACGATCCGCCATCCCTTCTTATTGACGCTCGAGCGCGTGGAACTGGTGGGCGGCGACCTCGTGATGGTCATGGAACTGGCCGACCGGCAGATGCGCGATCGCTACGACGAATGCAAGAAGACGGGCATGCCCGGCATTCCCCGCGAGGAGCTGCTCCGCTACATGAGCGAGGCGGCCGAGGCGCTCGACGTTATCAACGCCGATTATGGCCTGCAGCATTTGGATGTGAAGCCCGCCAATTTATTCATCACCGCCGGGCACGTGAAGGTCGGCGATTATGGCCTCGTCAGCCGGCTCGACGGCAAGATGGGCGCCAGTTCCGGCCGCGGCCTGACGCCGAAGTACGTGGCCCCCGAGGTGCTCAAGGGGAACGTCGATCCGCGCTCGGACCAGTACAGCCTCGCCCTCGTTTATCAGGAAATGCTGACTGGCACGTTTCCGTACCCTGGCCGCACCGCCAACCAGATGATGGTCGCGCACATGACGGCGGCGCCGGACCTCTCCCCATTGCCCGAAAGCGACCGCGCCGCCGTCGGCAAGGCGCTTTCAAAAGACCCTGAAATGCGGTTCCCGCTTTGCCAGGAGTTCGTGCGCGCGTTGATCGCCGCCGATGCCGAACGCCGCAGCGGGACCATCGACTTCTCGTATCGGTCGATCGCCACGACGCCGGGGCCGGCCGAGCGCACCAACCGGCATTCCGCAGAGCAAACAGGGCGTCACCTGGCAGCCGGCGCGGCGCCGACCGCGTCGCCCTCGAATTCGGACACCGCGGGAAGCGTCGGCAACCCGACCATCCCGAAGGGCCCGCCGCCGACGCGGTTGATGCCGGCCCTGGTCTCGGCGGGTCGCTGGCCTCAAGTCCCCAGCCAGGTCGGTTCCACGGCGTTGCCCTCCGCCGTGACGACGGCCAAGGCTCTGTCGGAAACCAGCATCGCCCCGCCAGAAGGCGAGTCGCCGCGCGTCGTCATTGCCAAAATTCGCACCGTCATGCCGGTCGGGCGGTTGCTCGGTCAAACAGTGCAGGAAGCCGCGATCAACGCTCAGGATTTCACGGCGGCCATCATGGCCGCGGCGGCCGGCGGCGAACAAGTGCCTCAACTCCCCGGCCAACTTTGCCACCTCAGCGACGGCTCCTGGATTTGCCAGTTCCCTTCGAGCGTCCCGGATACCGTGGCGCCATTCAAGCTCGGCGTTATTTGCGACTCGTTCTCACTGGACATGGACCCGCCCGCGGATGGGCGAATTCACTTCCGCCGCATCGCCAAAAGCCCCGGCTTATGGAGTGCACTTTCGGGCAAGCGGGGCGGCCTGGAAGTGGTCGTGCAACTGTCGCGGACCGGCAAACCGCTGGGTGAAGTCACCGCGACCGGCAACCTCTACGGCACTCCGGACCGCATGTTCGTCCAGGCCGCACAGACCATCATTCCCAAGATCATCGAAGACATTCGCCGCGAACTGGGG
>DATNBQ010000420.1:0-22585 GCA_035571955.1 Urbifossiella sp.
TAAACTCGCGGCCCGGCGCAAGTCCCTCGGCTATCAAATCGTCTCCCGTGACGAGCGGCGGCGGATCCAGTTCCTCCGGCGGCATGTCGCGCAGCATCCGTTCGCAAAACTCGACGTGATCCGTAGCGCGGCCGCCGGCGAGCGCAATGGCCCGGTGCAAGGCCAGCAGTTCGCTGATGCCGGGGTGCGCAAGAATCGGCTTAAGGATGCTGAGCCGCAGCGACGGAGCGTCCACGAGCGCTTCGCGGTTTCGAACGAGCCAGGCGAGCCCCGTTTTTTCGGCCGTTGAGAGCTTGAGCCGGTCGGCGATGGCCTCGGCGCCGCGCTTGTCCATGCCTTGCAAGAAGGCCGCGAATGCCAGTGGGAAGGAGGATTGCGGATCCAAATAAACAAGCACCGACGCGGGCGCCGCCTGCAACTCCGGAAAGATGACGGGCGTGAGGCCGCACTCGGCGAGCAACTTGACGCCGCGGCCGCGATTCGGATGAGCGAGCAGCTTCCGCAACTCCTCGGCGATCCGTTCCGCCGAGACGACGGTGATCTGCGGGGCAATTCGCTGGGCTGCCGCCAATGTCTGTGCGTCGATTGTCAGGTCGAACCGGGCCGCGATGCGAACGGCGCGGAGCACGCGCAGCTTATCCTCGTTAAAGCGCGCGATCGGATCGCCAATGGCGCGGAGTACGCGCGCTTGCAGATCCGCCTGACCGCCGACGAAGTCGTGCAACTGACCCGCCAGCGGGTCGAAGAACATGCCGTTGATGGTGAAGTCGCGGCGCTGGGCATCCTCCTCCGGCGACGAGAACGTGACGGAGTTGGGTCGTCGGCCATCCAGATAGGCGCCGTCGGAGCGAAAGGTCGCGACTTCAACGGTGAGGTGCTGGTGGTGCGGCCCGCGCGGCCCGATTACCTCGATCACGCCAAACGCCGCCCCGACGGCGACCGAACGGCGGAACAGTTTCATAACCTGTTCCGGGCGGGCATCGGTGGCCACGTCGAAATCGTGCGGTGTGAGCCCGAGCAATTCATCGCGCACGCAACCGCCGGCCCACAGGGCTCGAAACCCTGCCTGTTGCAGCGTGCGAACGACCTCGATGGCGAACCCGCGCTCGGTCATGGCATTCCGCGGCTACCTGGCGGTCAGGGAAGCAATGAGATCACCGGGAACCCGTCTTTCACCTCCCCCCTTGTGGGGGAGGTCGCCGAGGAGCGAAGCGAGTCGGCGGGTGGGGGGCTTATTTGCAGTAAGCGATACCCCCCCACCCGTCGAATGTCGTCTCTGCGAGACGACATTCGACGACCTCCCCCACAAGGGGGGAGGTTGTAGGTGGTTGGCCCACGTCATTGCTAGGATGGCTGCGATTGTTCACCAGGTTCACTTCACCGCACCTTCGCCGACGCGGACGGGCCGATGCCGCGGCAGTTCGCTCTTGAAGTCGCCGAGGCTGTTCCACTTCAAGCGCCTGCCCAGGTCGACCTCGGCCACGGCCACCGTGCCCCAGGTCTTCGCTTGCGCCAGCGGTCGGCCGTCGTGATCGTAAATCGCCGAGATCATCCAGTTCCGCGAGGCGTCTTCGTAAGTGCTGCTGACGAGGTAGACGTGGTTTTCGCACGCCCGAGCCGCGGCCAGGTCCGGGTTGCAGCCCCACACCGGCCAGGCAACGACTTCGGCGCCGCGGTCGGCCAGTTCCCGCGCCACCTCCGGGAAGAAGCCATCGTAGCAGACCATCATGCCGAGCTTGCCGAAGCGCGTGCTGAAGACGGGATAATAGCGGCCGGGCGCGCAGCCGCGTTCGATTTCGCCGCGCGGCAAACAGACCTTGCGATACTTCCCGGCCAAGTTCCCGTCCGGACCGAGCAGCACCGCGACGTTGTAAACCAGATGCCGATCGCGTTCGAGTAAGCCGACCACGATGTACAGGTTGTGCTTCTTGGCCAGTTCGCCGAAGTATTCGGTGGACGGGCCGGGGATCGCTTCGGCGCAGTCGGCGTAACTCTTGCCGAGGCCGAAGTAGGTCACGGTTTCGCCGAGCACGACGAGATCGGCTTTTTGGCGGGCGGCCTCGGCGATGAGCGGCGCGAACTCGGCATTGTTCGCCTGCATCGATTTCCCCTGCGGCCGATAGTGAATCGTGGCGAGGCGTACAGTCCGAGGAGGCGGCGGCGGGGTTTCCGCGAACGAAACGCCAGCCCATTCGATGCGGCTGCCCGGCGCCCACTGGCCGTTCAACTGCACGATCGCGTGCGTGGCCTTCGCCGGCGCTTGATAGGTATCGGAGACCTCGGTCCAGCCGTCGTGGGTTTCCTTGTCGGTGGGGTGCTCGGCTTCGGCGGGGCCGGAGTAACCGACCAGGTAGCCCTTGGTCGGAGCTTCGCTGAGCGGCACCGGTTTGCCGGCATCGTTCCGCCACAGGATGCGAACAACGGCGCTGCGCCGCGGCACGGCCACGCCATCGGCCTTCCGCAGTGCGGCGAACCGATAGTGCTTGCCGCCGGTTACCGGGAACGACTTCTCGAACCAGCCGTGCAGACCCTCGCGGTCATCCTGGCGAATGACAAACGCGCCGTCTTTTTTGGGGCCGCCAGCCGGATGATATTCCAGGGTGGGGCGAATTTCGTCGCGCGGTGAATGCGCGCTCCAGCCGTTCGGCAATGGGGAAGGTAGGGCCGCCGCGGGTTTACCGGGTTTTTGTGCCGAGCCGCTGACGGCCAACACCACGACGCCGAACAGTACGATCATCCACCGGCGTGTTGCGGTTCCCATGCGTTGCTCCGGATTGCGTAGCCGCGACCCAACGGGGAGCGCGGACGTTACGCGCTCCCTGTCGGGTCGCGGCTAATCACCAAGCCATCGTAATCGGCCGCGCGGCGGATTCCAAGCGCCTTCATTCGAACACCAAGGTGCCGAACTTCTGGAACTCATGGAAGCTCGGGCCGACCCGCGACCAATCCCAACTGGTGCTCGGCTTGTCGTCGTAATCCATGCGATAAAAGTTCGCCCGCCAACGCGTGCCGGAGGTTGGCGGCACGTTCCGCATCGGCATGAGCAAGTCGTATGGGATAAAGAACTCGGCCTTCCAGCCGGTCACCGCCGCCCCGGGCTTCGCTTCCCCCTCGACGGCCGAGGTCTTCTTGCGAATCTTGCGATCGCCTTCATAATGCCACGGCCGCCAGCCCAGGAACTTGCCCTCCAGATTCGGCACCAGGATCGGCAGTTCGCGGTTGAGCGGCGAAATCTCGTACTCGAAGTAAATCGGGTCGCGCTCCTCCGGCCACAAGAACACCTCGAACACATCCTCGAGCCACAGGTTGTCGAAGTCGTTTTGCATCGTCGCCGTCAGCTTCGTGTCGGCGCCGTCCATCAACACATAGAGTCCCTTCTTGGAAGCGAGAACCTTGAAGCGGGTCGAGTGGTTTTGGGGGCCGGCGCGTTTCGTCAGCGGTTCCCAGGCCGCCTTCCGCCAGGCGGCATTGCTGCCGTCGCCCGTGACGGCGAAATCGTCCACCCACTTCACCCGTAGTTCCTTGCGCTGGCCATCCTTCGGCGGCTCAGCTACGGCAGCAGTCCGCGGCGGTGGAAGCAACAGCGCCGCGGCGCTAAGAATCACAGCGGCAATGGCACTCCGTAGAAGCATGGCGTTCTCCTTCGTTGAAACGGCTCGCGGCCCGTTGGGGTCGCGGCGGCGGCCAACTACAATAAGAGTATTCGCCCCCTTACCAAATGCTCCACCATCATGGCTCGCGACCCGTATGAAGTGCTCGGCGTCTCCAAATCCGCCTCCGCCGAGGAGATTCAAAAGGCGTATCGCAAGCTTTCCAAGAAGTTCCACCCCGACCGCAATCCCGGCGACAAGCAGGCCGAGGCCAGCTACAAGGAAGTGCAGTCGGCCAACGAAATCCTCGCCGATCCAACGAAGAAAGCCAACTTCGATCAGTTCGGCTTCGCCGGCCCCGGTGCAGGCGGCTTTCCGGGTGGAGGCGGTTTTCCTGGCGGCGGGTTTCCGGGCGGAGGGTTTCCGGGCGGAGGGTTTCCGGGCGGAGGAAGCTTCGGCGGCAACGTCGATCCCGAGATGGCCGATCAGTTGTTCCAGTCGCTTTTCGGCGGCCGCGGCGGCCCGGATGTGGCCGACATGTTCGGCGGTCGCAAGGGGAAGAAAACCCGCGCGCGGCCCGCGCCGCAACCCGTCGAAGCCGACGTGACCGTGCCGTTCGAGGTGGCGGCCAAGGGCGGCAACGTCTCCATCGACGTCGGCGGCCGCCGCATCGACGTCAAAGTGCCCGCGGGCATCGACGACGGAAAACGCCTTCGCGTCCCGCCCGAGGCCACCGGCGGCGCCGAGGTCCTCCTCCGCGTCAGGATCGCCCCGCATCCCTACTTTCGCCGCGAAGGAAACGACATCGTGCTCGAAGTGCCCATCAGCGTGGCCGAGGCCGTGCTCGGGGCGAAGGTGGAAGTGCCGACAATCGACGGCTCGCGGCTGGATGTCAAGGTGCCGCCGGGCACGTCGAGCGGGTCCAAGCTCCGCCTGCGCGGCAAGGGAATCGCCGGCGGCGACCAGTACCTGATGTTCAAGATCGCGGTGCCGTCCGGGGCGGTGGAGGAGGCGAGCCGGAAGCTGATCGAGGAGTTCGCGAAGTTGAACCCGCAATCGCCGCGTGCGAATCTGCCCTGGGCGTCATGAATTCAATGGCGAGCCGGTCCAGGCCATGCGGGCCGCTTCGCCGACCGCTTCGCCGAGCGTCGGGTGGGCGTGCGTGCATCGCGCGATGTCCTCGGCGCTGCCGTGGTACTCCATAATCGTAACGCACTCGGCAATCAGGTCGGACGCGCGCGGGCCGAGGATGTGCACGCCGAGTACGCGATCGGTCATCGCATCGGCAAGCACCTTCACGAAGCCGTCCTGTTCGTCCATCGCCTTGGCCCGGCCGGAGGCGGCGAACTTGAACCGGCCGACTCGACACTCGACGCCGCTCGCCTTCACCTGCTCCTCGGTTTGCCCGACGCTGGCCATTTCCGGCCAGGTGTAAATCACGCTCGGAATCGCGTCGTAATTCACGTGCGGCTTCATCCCCGCCAACCGCTCCACGCAGACCACGCCTTCCTCGCTGGCCTTGTGGGCGAGCATCGGCCCGGCAACAAGATCGCCAATGGCGAACACGCCCGGCACATTGGTGCGGTAGTTCTCGTCGATGGGCACTTGCCGCGTCTTCGGGTCGAATTTGACGCCGGCTTCTTCCAGCCCGAGGCCATCGATGTAAGGCCGCCGGCCGACGCACACCAGGACGCGATCGCCTGTGAACTTCAATTCCTTTCCGTCCTTGGCCTGGGCCGCGACCGTCACCGAATCGCCCTGCACCTTGGCCCCGGTCACGCGCGTTTCGAGGTGGAATTCCAGCCCTTGCTTGCCGAGAAGCTTGAAGGCTTCGCCGGCAATTTCGCCGTCGCTCAGCGCCAGAATGCGCGGCAAGAACTCAATAACCGTCACCTTCGAACCGAGCCGCTTCCAGACAGAACCAAGTTCGAGGCCGATGTAGCCAGCGCCGACCACGATGAGGTGCTTGGGAACCGGGTTGAAGTTCAGGGCCTCGGTGGAACTGACAATCCGCTGGCCGTCGAACTTGAGGAACGGCAACTCGGTGCTTTCGCTGCCAGTGGCGAGGAGGATGTTCTTGCCCTCGAGCGTGGACAATTTGCCGTCCGGCCCGGCCACTTGCACCTTGTTCCCAGCCAGGAGCTTGGCAGCGCCGTACACCGGCGTTACGCCGTATTTCTTGAAGAGATACGCCACCCCGGCCGTCAGTTCCTTGACCACCTTGTCCTTGCGTGCAAGCAGTGCGGCGAGGTCGAGCTTGGCCGGGCCGACGAGGATGCCGTGCTTTTTCAGCTTGTTTTGAGTGGTTTCGAACAGTTCGGAGGAATCGAGCAGAGCCTTGCTGGGGATGCAGCCGACGTTGAGGCAGGTGCCGCCGAGGGCGGGCCCCGGCCGCTTGTCGATGCAGGCGACCTTCATCTTGAGTTGGGCGGCGCGGATGGCCGCGGTGTAGCCGCCTGGCCCGGCGCCGATCACAATCAAATCGAACACGTTCACCTCCGAAACACAGAACCTGGCGAGCCGGGAGCGTCAGCGACCGGAGTTCTTAATCGGACAGCCGCGCCCAGCGGAACTTGGCCGAGCGCGATCGCGGGTTGGCGCGGCGTTCCTCTAGGCTCGGGCGAATCGGGTCGCCGGAGATCGCCGAGTAAACTCCATCGCGCAGACCCGCGCGAAAGGCCGCCTTCACCAGCCGATCTTCGCCGCTGTGGAAACTGATGATCCCCACGACGCCGCCGGGCTTCAGGATGAGCGGCAGCACGCGGAGCAGTTGCCGCAGGTTGGCCAGTTCGCGATTGACGAGGATGCGTAGCGCCTGGAAGACGCGGGCCGTCGGGGCCAGCCGCTGCTTGCGTTCGGTCGGCGCGCCGGGGCTGCGGTCGATGGTCACGGGTGCGGCCACTTCAATCAGGCCGCGGAGGTCGCCGCTGCGAAGTATCGGAGCACTCGTTCGCCGGGCGAAGATGGCCGCGGCGATGGCGTCCGCTTGCGGTTCGTCGCCCAGCTCCCGGAAGCATGCCGCCAGTTCTTCAAAAGAAAGGCCGTTGAGCAGATCGGCGGCGGTGCGGCCACGGCTCGGATCCATGCGCATGTCGAGCGGTCCGTCGCGCATGAACGAGAAGCCACGATCGCGGTCGTCCACCTGCATGGAGGACATGCCCAGGTCGGCGAACAGGCCATCGACGCGGTCGGCGCCTTCGGACGCGAGCACGGCCGGCAAGGCCGCGAAGTTGGCGTGATGCAATGCGAATAGCCCGCCGGCGGCTTCGAGCTTGATCCGGGCCGGTTCCAGGTTGGCCGGGTCGAGATCGCAGGCGATAAGCAGGCCGTCCGGCGCGACGGCTTTCAAGAGTTCCACGGAATGCCCGGCGAAGCCGAGCGTGCAATCGAGGACGATTTGCCCCGGCCGCGGTTGCAGTGCCGCCAGCACTTCGGCCAGAAGCACCGGGCGGTGTTCGCCGGCCCGCGTGGAACGGCGATGCTTCTTGCGCCAAAACGGCCGGTACTTCTTTTTCGGCTTTGCGGATTCTTCCGGCATGAGATGATTGTAAGATGGCCCCCCTGGAAGTGCGACTGAAAGAGCAAGCTCGGGTCCGCGGGTTCGCGCTCGCCGGCCTCGCCCCGGCCACCGAGGCCGATGGCTTCCCGCAATTCGCCGACTGGCTCGATCGCGGGTTCGCCGGCGAAATGGACTACCTTCGCAAGCACCGCGACGCCCGCCGCCATCCCCAGGCCGTGCTCCGTTCCGTGCGGTCGGTACTCATGGTCGGCATGGAATACGGGCTGAGCGACGACAAGCCCGTTCCGCTTTCCCATGGCCGCGTTGCCAAGTACGCTCAGGGACCGGATTATCATCGCCTGCTCTGGGATCGGCTCAACGATTTAGCCGCCTGGCTGCAAGCCGAAGCGCCGGGCGCCGTTGCGAAGGCCGTCGCCGATACGGCGCCGCTTCTGGAACGCGATTTCGCGCGCCGTGCCGGCCTCGGCTGGATCGGTAAGAACACGCTGCTGATCCACCCGCGCCGCGGCAGCTTCTTCTTCCTCGGCGCCCTGCTCACCGATCGCGAACTGGCGCCGGACCCGCCGTTTGAAACCACTCACTGCGGCACCTGCACCGCGTGCCTCGACGCCTGCCCGACGGACGCCTTCCCGCAACCGCACGTTCTCGACGCCACCCGCTGCATCAGTTACCTGACCATCGAACTGCGTTCGCCGATCGCGGAAGAGTTGCGTTCCCCGCTGGGCGACTGGCTGTTCGGTTGTGACATCTGCCAGGATGTCTGCCCGTGGAACCGCAAGTTCGCCGGGCAAGCGCCGGCGTTTCCGCACGACCCCGGCCTCGAAACGGTCGATTGCATCGAGTTGCTCGGCCTGGATGAAGCCGCGTTTCGGGCGCGGTTCAAAGGCACGTCCCTTTGGCGAACGAAGCGAACCGGCCTCTTGCGAAATGCGGCGATCGTGCTGGGAAACAGCGGCGATCGGCGGGCGCTTGCCGCGCTCCAACGCGCCTTGACCGACGATCCCCTGATCGCCGACGCCGCCGCCTGGGCCATCGATCGCCTCAGTAAGGCGCAGGATGGGTCCGGCTACTGACGGCCAGATAAGCAATGACATAGCGCCAACCACCTACAACCTCCCCCCTTGTGGGGGAGGTCGTCGAAGGTCGTCTCGCAGAGACGACCTTCGACGGGTGGGGGGTATCGATTATTGCGGACATAGGCCCCCCACCCGCCGACTCGCTTCGCTCGGCGGCGACCTCCCCCACAAGGGGGAAGGTGTAAGAAGGTGGCGCCATTAGGGCTGCCAACCTTAGAGCATGATCTTCGCTTCCGGATAGCGGCGGCGCAAGGCCACGGCGTCGTTGAAGGCGAGGCCGCTCTGCCGCACGTCCAGATAGTACAGGTTCAGCGACGATTCCTCGGTCAAAATGGTCACGGCGTCGCCGATGAGGGCGTTGCGGGCGAGCCCCAGCCAGCGCAAGTTCGCGGCCCGCGGTTCCTGCGCGATCGCTCGAACGCCCTCGGCGCCGAGTCCTTGCCCATCCAGGTCGAGCAGCCGCAAATTGTCCCAGGGAACGACCCAGCCAAGATCGAGGTGGGTGAGGGAACCGGGGCTGAAACCGCCGCTATCCCAGCGGAGGCGAAGCTCTTCGATGCCGGCGACGCAGGGACTGGCAAGCGCTCGCTTCAAGTCGTCGGACCGGAAGCCGATGCCGGACAGGTCGAGCTTGGCGAAGCGGCGATGGTTGGCGTTTTTGAACGCCGCCGCGATGGCCGGGCCGAGGTTCGAAATCTCCGCGACATCGAGCGACGACAGGTTCGGCCACGCCTCGCTTTCGACGACTCGGCGAAACCAGGGCGGGAAAATCGGATTGCCGGCGAGGCCGAGATGCGCGAGCCCGGCGGTGTAAGGCGACCCGACCAGCTTCTCGCAATCGTCGTGCGAGAGCTCGATTTCGCGCACATCGAGCGCTGCGACCTGGTTCAACCATTTGCATTCGAAGACCGGTTCGAGCGGCACTTCGAATTCCCATTCGCTCGGCCGCGGCCGAGTCACGCGCAGCGAGCGAACCGGCTCCGCCTCGAATATGGCCTCAGCGGCATCGGGGAACTGGGCCGCATCGACCGCGGCATGCTCGATGAACCCCCGCTCGAACGAGCAATCGGACACCAGGCCGCGCAGGGCACGGGACCAGATATCGCGGTTGGAGGGAGTGAGTAGGCGGCTGGCGCGATCGGCGGCCAGCCGCGCCGCCGGGCTGAACGGTTCGGCCCGGGCCGCTTCCACCTGGGCCCGAATGAACGCGGCCCGGTCGCCCGCACAGATGCGCTCTTCGACGGGCAGAGAACCGGCGTTCTCTTCCAGCCAGTCCGCATAGACCAGTCGCGGCAGGTCGTCGTCCGGAACCGCCCGGATCGCAGCCAGCAGTGCTTCGCGGTCGGTCATGCCGGGCCGGGAATAAAGGAAAGCGTTGCCGCTCTACATAGGATACGTTCATCCCCGCAATCCGCGTAGCGGTGAGCGATCCTGAGGCGAACGAGGCGGCGTCTATGTGGCCTGTGATGGAGCAGAAGCTGGCTCGCTTCCGCGAACTGGAGGATCAACTCGGCGATCCGGCCGTGGCCGTCGATCCCGCGAAGTTCACCGCCTTGGCCAAGGAACACGGCAGCCTCGCCAAACTCGTCAAGCCGTACATCGAGTTCCAGCAAATCGAGTCGGCGATTCGCGATGCCGAGGGGCTGGCCGCCGACCCGGACATGAAGGACCTCGCCGAGGAGGAACTGGCCCAGCTTCGCCCCAGGCGCGACGCATTGCACGCCAAGATCGAGGACCAGTTGCTCGTCGATCCGAGCGAGGATTTCTCGAAGTTGATCGTGGAAATCCGGGCCGGGGAAGGCGGCGACGAGGCAGCCCTGTTCGCCGGCGACCTGTATCAGATTTACACCCGTTATGCTCGGCTCAAGGGGTGGACCGTCGAGGAAATTGCGTACAGCCCGGGCGACGCGGGCGGCTTCAAGGAAGTCGCGTTCGGCATCGCCGGCGACGGCGTCTATCAGTATCTCCGCTACGAATCGGGCGGCCACCGCGTCCAGCGCGTGCCGGCCACCGAGACCCAGGGCCGCATCCATACGTCGCTCGCCACTGTCGCCGTGCTCCCCGAACCCGACGACGTGCAGGTGGATATTCGCCCCGACGACATCGAGTGGGAAACCATGCGGGCCGGCGGCGCCGGCGGCCAGCACGTCAACAAGACCGAATCTGCCGTCCGCATCTGGTACCGGAAAGGGACGGCGGACGAAATCGAAGTGAAGTGCCAGGACGAGCGGAGCCAGCACAAGAACCGCGACCGGGCGATGCGCATTCTCCGCACCCGCATCTTCGAACGGCAACAGGAGAAGCTGCACCAGGGGAGGGCGGACCTGCGCAAATCCCAGGTCGGTTCCGGCGAGCGCGGCGCCAAGATCCGCACCTATCACTTCAAGGAAAACCGCGTCACCGACCACCGCATCGGCTTGACGATCTACAAGCTCGAAGCAATTTTGAACGGCGACCTCGACCTGATGGTGCAGCCGATGCTCCAGCACGTTCGCCAGGAAAAGCTGAAGTGATTCGGGGCGAGCCCTGTCACGGTTTCACCAGCGACCCGTCGCGCTGGCGATAATTCCCCCAGCGATAATCGAACGGCGGGTCATCGGTCACCGGGAACCTGGCCGCCAGCTTCTCGTCCATGTCGATGCCGAGCCCCGGCTTGTCGTTGGCCCAGTAATAACCGTCCTTGAGTTCGGGGCAGCCGGGGAACACATCCTTCTCCGCCTGGTTGAAGGCCCGCGCTTCCTGCACGCCGAAATTGGGTATCGCCAGATCGAGATGGACGTTGGCGGCGTGGCCGACGGGCGAAACGTCGCCGGGGCCGTGCCACGCCGTGCGAACGCGGAAGAACTCGCACAGCGCCGCCACCTTCCGCGCCATCGTCAAGCCGCCGATCTGCGAAATGTGAATCCGAATGAAGTCGATCAGGCGTTTACTGACCAAATCGACCCACTCGTTCGGATTGTTGAACAGTTCGCCCATGGCGATCGGCGTGCTCGTCAGCGGCCGCAGCTTCTCGAAATAGCCCACGTCTTCCGGCGAAAACGGGTCTTCCAAAAAGAACAGCTTGAACTGCTCGAGGTCCCTGGCGAGTTGCATGGCAAGGATGGGCGGGACGCGTTCGTGCGTGTCGTGCAGCAGTTCCACTTCGTCGCCGACCTGCTTGCGCATGAACTCGAAGAGTTTCGGCACGGTGCGGGTGTATGCCCGGGGCTCCCAGACCTGCGTTCTGCCGTTGGCGCCGGCGCCCGCCGGTTCGCCTTTACCGCGGGCGCCATAAGTTTCGAGGCCGGGGATGCCAACCTGAATGCGGACGAACCGCTGCCCCTGCTGCATGAGCGAGCGGACCGATTTCTCCACCTGTTCGAAGGTATCGCCCGAAGCGTGGCGATAGGTTTCGACAGCCTTGCGGCACTTCCCTCCGAACAGTTGATATACTGGCACGCCGGTCCGTTTGCCGAGGATGTCCCAGAGAGCCATGTCGACTCCGGACAGGGCATTGCCGAGCACCGGGCCGTTGCGCCAGTAGGAACTGAGGAAAACGGATTGCCACGTGTCCTCGATGGCGAGCGGGTTCTTGCCGATCAGGAACGGCCGCAGGAATTTGTCGACGGCGGTTTCGACGGCGCGGGCCCGCTGGGTGAAGGTCGCGCAGCCGAGGCCGTACAGCCCCGGTTCGCTGGTGAGCACTTTCACGACGACGAGGCGAATGTTGGCGGGGGCCGTGAGGAAGGTCTTGACGTCGGTGATCTTGAGCGGCGTGGCGGCGGCCACGGCCGGCTGGGCGGATCGGGCGAGCGCATCGGGAAGGAGCCAGGGGAAGCCGGCGGCCGTGGAACAGGTGAGCCAGTGACGGCGGTTCATGAGGCATCCTCGCGGGGAAAGAGATGCAGCGAGTTTATCCGCGAGTGCGTCCTATCGCCAGGAGGATGCCAGCGCTTGCACCATAAGCCGGGCCTTGGCCCACATGCCGACTTCCGGCCGGCGCGACCAGACATCGTAATCGATTCGCTCGATGGCCCCGAGGATCGCACGACCGCCGCGAATGAACAGATCGACGTCGATCCGCGCCGCGCGCGGCAAGAGCGGCAACAACTTCGCGCCGCGGTCGAAAAAGCCCCGGGCCCTGTCCACTTCGAAATGCATCAGTTCGCGGAAGGCAGGTGTGCATTGATTCGCCTCCAGATCCGCATCGGCGTAACCGAACCGGCGGCGATCCTCAGCAGGCAGGTAAACGCGGCCGATGGCGAAATCGCGCGACACGTCTTGCCAGAAGTTCGCCAGCTGCAAGCCGGTGCAGACGTCATCCGCCAGCCGCGCCCGCTCGGCGCTAAAGCATTCGAACAGGTACAGCACGAGATGGCCGACGGGGTTGGCCGAGTTCCGGCAATAACCGAGAAGTTGCTCGAATGTCTCGTAGCGGCCGATGCGTTGATCCTGCTCGAAGGCGACGAGCAGGTTTAAGAACGGTTCCGGCGGAATGTCGAAGCGGCGGATGGTTTCGCGGAGCGCGACCATGACGGGATGGCGCGGCTGCCCCGAGTAGCATGCGAGCAGTTCGCGGCGCCACCAGGCCAGCAGCTCGAGTGCCTTCGTGCCGCCGGCGGTTTCATCGGCGAGATCGTCGGCCCAGCGGCAATAGGCGTACACGGCGTGGAAATGGTGGATGAGTCGCCGCGGCAAGAGCAACGAGACGACCGTGAAGTTCTCGTAATGCGAGCGAGCGACGTGAGCGCAGTACGCGCGGGCCGCCGCGAGGCTGACCTCGCTCGAAGCGCCGCGCCCCCAGCGTTGCAATTCCTTCGCGAAATCCCAGGGCATCGGTTACTTCGAAAGAGCGGCGTCTGGGGCCATTGCCAACCGGAATGCTGCGAATGTCTCCTGCGAAGGCGACGAGTCAAGCACAGAGAACACGACTCGCTCGAACCGTCCCGACCAGACGCCCCTCAGGTGCTCGGAGAAGGCCGAAGCGACCACCGCCGGGTCATTGCGGAAAACCCCGCAGCCCCATGCCCCCAGCACCAGCCGCCTGTATCCGTGGGCTGCCGCCAGCGCCAGCACATACTCCGATCGTCGGCGGAAGACGTCCGGAATGGATGTCAATTCATTCGGTCGCGAGTTCGCAGCCGCCCCGGCATTGGGGGCTGCACTGGTGATGAAGCCGACCTCCTGGGTCCGGTCCAGCAAAGCCCCGGCCTCATTCCGGAAGATCGGACAGCTGGGCGACAGAATCATGGCATCCGAGTAGAGCAGAGACGGCGAACCCCGGTGTTGCTCGTAGAAGCCCCAGGCCCGCAAGAGGGAAGCGTACAGGGCCGAGCTTCGAGCCAACGACTCCTCCTGGGCCTGGCTGCCGTTGAGGAATCCGCCGCCGGGGTTCTTGGCCGAGGCGAAGTTCAGGGCAGCGACCGGCCCGGAGTCGTCAGCCAGTAGTCGGGTGATTCCGGAGAGGGTCGTCTCGTTGACCAACTCGAGCGAAGTGGAGAAATCGCCAGTCGCGTTGGCGAGAACATCATTGCGCAGTCGCTTCAGCTCGGACGGGTGGAAGAGCCGCGTGGCGTCGAGGCAGCGTTGGACAGCCTGCGCTAGATCGACAGGATGTCCACCGGACGAGGTGTACATGCCCCGCTCGGCGATTTCGACCGTCTGCTTCGCCAGTTCCATTCGTTCCGAACGCTTCACGCTGGAAAGTCCTCCGCCTAACGGAGAGGAATTGGTCTTGAGTGCTCCGCTCGGTGCATGGCGCGAAGCCGACCGCTACTTGCCCGCTTTGGCGGCTTTCGTCTTCAGTTGCTCCAGGTGAATCTCGGCTCCCAGGCGGTGCGCCCGCGCCTTGAGAATGGTCGCATGGGTATCCCGCCCCGCTTTGTATCGCGTTTCGGCCAGCGATTCGTCTTGCTTCAATGCGGCGACGAGTTTCTTGTAAAGCTCGACGCGCTCCGCGTCCGTATTCGCGGCCTCCACTTCCGCCTCGGTCAGGAGCCGCCGCCCTTCCCCCAGTTCGCCATACGGCACGCGTCCGGCCACGAATAACTTGGCAAGCAGATCGCTCATCTCCCTCAAGACGGCAATCCGCTCCTTTTTGAGTTCCTTCACCTTTTTGATGGAGTCATCGGTCTGTTCCATGGTGAGCGAGGCCGCGCCTTCGTGCGGGCTCGCCGGCGACACCAGCAACGCTGCGACCATCACCACCAGGATCGGCATGGGAATTCGCATCGCGAGACTCCTCAAGTTGGGGTTGCGGATGGTTGTAATATCGCCACAACGGCTGAACGAAACCGCGCGAATGCGTTCGGAGTAAGGACGCCGGGTCACCGTACGGGCTGCTCGTGATTTGGCAAAGCACCCAGTCGCCTCGCCCGGCATCTGCCAGGCACAGGGCCGGCCGGTCGCACCTTGGATTGCGACAAATCCGAGAACGGGAACGGAACGAGGACTACTGCCCCGGTTGAAGGTGAGACCACGCCGCATCCTCCTCGGGCAGAGACCAGTCCGCCAGGGCCGCTTCAGCGAGCAATGCAGCCTCGCCCGGTTCTTCCAACACCGTGAGAACACGGCCGGTTGAATCGACAACGGCCTCAACTGTCTGAATCATGTGATACCTCCACGAACATTCTATTTCATGCGAAGCGCACGAGTCAGAAAAGGTCCTTGCTTCTTGCCAGCTACTTCTTCGCCTCGAGTATCCGCAACTGCGTGGTCAGCGACAGCGGCAGGCCATCCACGTCGAACTCCATCTCCATGTAGCCCGCGCCGAAACCGCTCGCCGGCCGACGCAGCGTCATGCCCGCGCGGTTGGTGACGCCGTCCTTGCTCGCGACGAAGAGTTGATCCGACCAGCGCGATTTGCGGAAGTCCCGCGTCGCCGATTCCGCCATGTGGAGCCTTTGCTTGCGCCACGGGGAATCGAACTTCGTCGTCCAGCCGATCTCGGCCGGCTTCGCATCGATTTGCCAGCTCCACTTCGGCATCGGCTTGTCGAACACCTGACACTTGCAGAACGCCGCCAGGGTGTTCACGGCTTTATTCGGCAGCAGTTGCTTGGCCCCGTCCTTGTCCATCTCGCGGAGGTCGTGGCCGGCGTTCGGAACGTAAAGCAGATACTTCTCGCCCTTGAGATCGTCCCAGTAGCTGTTCAGCGCGTCGAGCGGCCAGTACGGGTCGTTGGCGCCGTTGATGATCATTTTGGGAACGGTAATCGTGTCGCGGTAAATCCACGGATCGACCATTTTCCAGAGTTTCTGGGCCAGGGCGGTGTCGGGAATTGGGATGAGCTTCCGTTCGACGTAGTTGTGCACCATGAGGCTCGGCTTGCCGAAGGCGTTCACCTGGTTCTTCATCTGAGCGGGGAAGTTGAGCGTGTCGATGACCATGGGGGCGATGGCCTTGACGCGTTTGTCGCCGGTCGCGGCGGTGAGCCAGCTGGTCCAGCCGCGTTTCGACGCACCCGTGACCACGAAATCCTTCACGACTTGATTCCACTCGCTCTTGGCAAACGCCTGCAAGGCGTCCATCGCCTTGACGATGCCCTTGACCATGGGGAACAACAGCGGCCAGGTCGAGTCGCCGGTCTCGAGGTACTTGACGAAGGTTTCGGCAATGAGAGCATCTTCGCGCTTGCCGCCGAAGAGCGGCTGGTTGGGAATGCCATAGAGGAAGGCGACTGGGGCGCCGATTTTCTGGGCGAGTTGAACCCCGAGGAAATTACTGGCGACGTTCGGCGTCCCGCCCTGGTTCCACAGCGGCATCGTCGCCTTCGGCGAAACCCCCTTCGGCACGAACACCTGCAGCTTGTGCGTCCAGGTGATTCCCTGCCACCTCTGCGAGGTTAAATCCATGTCGTAGATGGTGCCGGCTTCGGTCGCGATTTTGCCGGCGAGCTTCCAGGCGAACGCCTTGTCGTCATGCTTGACGTAATCGACCAGGTCCGTGGGCGGCGCGGCAGAAACGACGGTCGGAATGAACGCAAGGAGCGCCAGGGCCAACAGCCGATGCATGACGAACTCCGGGAAACGTGAGGTGTTCCTGTGATCTTATCAGGCTCGCCCTATATTAAAACCATGATTGGGGCCCGGATCGGGAACTGGTTCGTCGAGTCGGAAATTGGCCGGGGGCCGCTGGGGTGCGTGTACGCGGCGCGCGGCTTCGACGATCCCGCTCGCCGGGCCGCGGTCAAAGTCCTCACGGAATCCATCGTTCGCGATCCCGCGTTCGTCCAGCGATTCCCCGGCGAAATGCTCGCCGTTCAGCGGCTCGATCACGCCAACATTGCCCGCTACTTCGACAGCGGAATCCATGCCGGGCTCGCCTTCGTGGCGAGCGAACTCGTCGAAGGGACAGATTGCGCGAAGTTGCTGGAAGCGGGGCGGCGGCCGTGGCGCGAGGTGCTCTCGATCGCAGTTCAAGCCGCCAGAGCCCTGAAACATGGCCACAATCGCAACCTGCTTCACCGCGATATCAAGCCCGCCAACCTGATGCTCACCGCCGCCGGCACGCTCAAGGTGCTCTCGTTCGGGTTTGCCAAGATTGCCGCGCCGCCGCTGACGGCCGCACCCATCCTCGGTTCGGCGGCGTACATTCCCCCCGAGACGGCCAGCGGCAAGCCGCCCACCCGCCGCAGCGACTTTTACTCTCTCGGCGGCGTGCTTTATACTCTGTTAACGGGCCGGCCGCCGTTCACCGCGGCGTCGCTGGTCGAACTGACGCACAAGCAGTGCTACCTGCTCCCCGAGCGGCCGGGCATGCTGGTGCCGGACCTGCCGGCGGAGCTCGATGAATTCATCTGCGGATTGTTGTCGAAGGACCCGGGGCGGCGGCCGGCCACGGCCCAGGCGCTGCTCGACGAACTGGAGCGGCTGCGCGGCAAACTGGAACGCAAGGGAGAACGGCTGGAGTGGCCGGCGAAATTGCAGCCGGATACCGCGGAGATGGCCGCCTTGCCGGCCAGCCTCGGCGGCTTCGGCCACGACCCCGAGGCGGAAGAACCCTCGCGGCCATGGTTGAAGCGGCCGTGGTTCGTTGCCTCCATGCTGCTGTTGGTAATCCTGGCGATCGTCGTTCCCTTGGCGTGGCCCGGCCCCAGCGCGGATGAGTTGTGGAACGCCGCCGAACCGCTCGTGAATTCCGATAACCCCGCCGACTGGGATCGTGCCTGGGACGACTACCTGGAACCGTTGAGCCGCAGGCACCCGGACCGCTATGCTGAACAGGTCGCGGCGGCCAAGGAACGCATCCGCGACCGCAAGGAACTCTTGAGGGCGATTGCCGAGGGAACCAGGCCGGATACACGGTCGGAAGCGGAGCGCGGTTACATGCGCGGCTTGCGGCTCATGCAGGCCGGCGACGCCGCTGGCGCCCGGCAAAGCTGGCAAGCGGTCGTCGAGAATCGGAACAGCGTGGAGACGGAAGCGCGCTGGGTGGAACTGGCTCGCGATGGATTGACGCAATTGGAGAGAGGACAGAGGACAGGAGACAGAGAACAGAGAAGAGGAAGCCAGAAACCTAAGGCCGAGAATGCGAATTAATTCTGCGAAGGAATTGATCGTTTACCAAAAAGCGTTCGCGCTTGCGAATCTCGCTTATGAAATGTCGTTGCGATTCCCCAGAAAAGGGACTTATGCGCTGACGAGCCAACTGAGACGATCATCGCGATCGATCTGTTTGAATCTACGCGAAGCATGGGCAAAACGGCGCTGAGCCATGGTTACATCAGCAAGGAAGAACATGCGAGTGCAGTTGGTCTCTGCTCCGAGGTTGGGCGAATGTTGGGGGCAATGATTCGAAATCCAGAACCGTTTCTTATTCTGGATCAGAAGTAAACGCTTGGTCCTCTGTCCTCCGTCTTCCGTTTCTGTCCTCTGTTTTCTGTCCTCTGACCTCTGTCTTCCATGGCCACACCCACCGCTGACGTCTTCGAATTCTGTTCGCTCCTTTCCAAGAGCAAGTTGCTTCCCGCCGAGGAGGTGGAAGCGGTCTATCGCCGCTGGAAGGAAGAGAAGCAACCGGAGGAGGAACGCGTCGAGGCCTTCGCTAAGTTCCTCGTTTCCAAGCGCATTCTGACGCCGTGGCAATCGGCACTGGTTCAACGCGGCCGCGCCGATGGCTTCTTCCTCGAACGCTACAAGATTCTCGATCAGATCGGCAAAGGGCAAATGGGCGGCGTTTATAAAGCCGTCCACTCGCTCGGCCAACTCGTCGCTTTGAAAATCCTGCCGGCCTCGCGGGCCAAGGATCCGCGCGTGCTCGGCCGCTTCCAGCGCGAAGCCCGCCTGCTCACGCACCTCGATCATCCCAACGTCGTCCGCGCGTTCCAGGTCGGCGAATCCGGCGGCCGCCACTTCATCGTCATGGAGTTCCTCGAAGGCGAAACGCTCGACGAGGTGCTGACGCGGCGCAAGAAACTCCCCCCGGGCGAAGCCGTTCGCCTCATTCGCCAGGCCCTCGACGGCCTCCAGCACCTTCACGACAAGCGCATGGTCCACCGCGACCTGAAGCCGTCGAATCTCATGATCATCCCGGCAGGCGGCAAGGGAAGCGCGGACTCCACCTGGGAAGCGACGGTCAAAATCGTCGACATTGGGCTCGGCCGGGAGCTGTTCGACGAGTCGGCGCCGGAAGGGGCAATCGACACGCAGTTGACGGTGGAAGGAGCGGTGGTCGGAACGCCCGATTACATGGCCCCGGAACAGGCGAAGGACGCCCGCAGCGCCGACATCCGCGCGGACATTTACAGCCTCGGTTGCGTGCTCTACCACGCACTCACCGGACGGACCCCGTTCCTCGATGCGAATATCATGACGCAGATGCTGAAGCACGCGACGGAGATGCCGCCTCCGTTGGCCAGCGTGGTCGAAGGGATTCCCGCGGGATTGCAGGGCGTGTTGAACCGGTTGATCGCCAAGTCGCCGGACGATCGCTTCCCGACGCCGGCGGAGGGCTCCAAGGCGTTGGAGCCATTCCAGACGCCGGGAACCGGCACGTCGGCGGCCCGCGAGGATGTGAGCCCGGCTTTCAAGCAGTGGCTAGAAACCGAAACGCAGATGGTCATGCCGCCGCCGGCCCCACCCGCGCCGTCGTCGACCGCCCACAAACCGCTGGAGAATAAGCACAGCGGCGCCGCGCCCCTGCCGTCGCATTCTCATGCGAAGCCGAAGCCGGGAACGGCCCCAGCGCCGGCCTTGCCCGCGCGGCCGTCGGGCAACTACCCCTACGCCGCTCCGGCCCCCGCCCCGGCGCCAGCCTGGCAATCCCGAACTCAACCGATCCCCGACGACGACGGCATCAATGTTGAACTGGTGACGCTGCCTCCGGCGATGCCGATGCCTCTGATGCCAATGCCGGCGCCTCAGGCCATGCCCGATGGCGACCGCCCGCTGACGGACTTGACCCGCCGCGACCTGTACCTGCTCAGCCTGGGCGGCCTCGGCGTGTTCCTGGCCGTCGGCGCAGGATATGCGCTCACCAGCCTGCTCAAGGGCTCGAGCGCGCCGGCTCCCACCGCCGAGGATGAAAAGAAAGAATGATCGCCCGGTCAGCGAATCCGCAGAATGCGGCAGGTCTCCTCGTATGTCGGTTCGAGATCGAGCGAAACGGCAGACGCCTCGTTCAACCAGATCGGCAGCGTTGGCAGAACACTTCCCACGCTGAGCGGGTAGAACCAAGTATCAAGAAGTTTGCGGTTGCCTTCCATGCGAGTTCTCAGCGTTACGGCATACATGGGATGTGGCTCGTCCCCCAGCTGCGGGTCGAAGCCATCGACCGCAGCCAGTGCGTCGCCGTACAAATTGAAATCCAGGGTACTGACCACGTCCACGAGCGATACGCAAACGCCGTTCTGGAGCAGCGCCGCGACTTTCGATGCGAATTTGCCGCGATTCTCCGGGCGGTCCTTGTTCGATGGGTTGACAATTTCGATCGCTGCAACCAGCCGGCGGTTGCGGCGGCCGCTGTAAATGCGCACTTCGTAATCGTCGGTGGTGCTCAGCGTCGGTTCGATGGTCAGGGTGGGTGCCGGGGGAGCGTAGGTCGCAACCGGTGAGCCATTTGGAGACGATTCGGCCGCGTTCTCGCCGCTCTTGCTCCGAAATGTTCCAATGTCAACCTCGCAAATTGTGCCGAGATGGACTGAAGGCACTGCGAAATAGGGCTCAGGTAGGACTTTAATGAGGTGCTGGACAATCACTGTCGGCCAGGCGCCGTGCAATTCGTCCCAGGAATGTACGTCGTCGAGGGGTGAACGAAAATGATCTCGCAGCGGCATGGCAATTCCCCTCCCCATGATTGTACATCGATTCGAGGTCGGGCTGCTATCCGAGGCCGGCAATTCGGATAGTCCGACGATACAGATCTCAGCACGTCGTTATGTGACGGTTGCAGCTCGGTTGACCTCCAGTCAAATGGATTGTCCCCGTTATGAGCCCATCCGGCGAGCTGGACGGGCTTTTTTCATTTTTATCGCGCTTTTCCTACCCCCACTGGCACATATCCTGCATAGGAGTTGCCGGCTGCGCCGATACTACGCATAGGAGGCAATCCCCGCCCTTCGCCCATTTTTACGCAGTCCGGTTCAAGGCCTTCGCCCTTCATCGCGATTCTCAACAGGAGGACACTGTGGCTGATTCCCTGAAGTCCGCTCGGCGGCGCGCGCAAACACGGTCGCGGCTCGGCTTCGACCAACTCGAAGATCGCGCGGTCCCCGCCGCACTCACCTACGTCGCGCCGGATGCCAATTTCGACATCACCAACGACGTCGGCCCTTCGGGATTCAGCCCCGGCGACACCGTAACCTGGAACCCCGGCCAACCGAACCAGGTCGCCGGGCTGACCGCCGGCACGGACGCTTTCGACACCATCCAGAGCGGCGTCGATAACACGGACCCGGGCGGCACAGTGAGCATCGCTGCCGGCACTTACACCGAAAATGTAACGGTAAGCACTCCACTGACGATGCTGGGCGCCGGCGACGGAGCCAACGCGGCCGCGAACACCATCATCCAATCCGCCGCCGCCAACACGCCGGTTCTCACCCTGGCCACGGGCGGTACGAGCGCTTCCGCGCGCATGGACATCGAGGGCATCCGCGTTACCGGCGCGACGGGCGCCGAGGGGAATTCCACCAACGGCATCAGCATCAACGGTGGGGCCGGCTTCACCACGCTCAACAACGTCGCGGCGGTCGCCAACGCGGGCAACGGCATCGCCATCAACAGCGCGGGCAGCTTCCAGGACATTCAGATTCTCAACAGCATCGTCGATTCCAACGCCGGCGTCGGCATTCGCATCCCCTCCGCCGCCGTCAACGGCTTCACCATCGACAGCACGCAGGTGACCAATAACGGCTTCGAAGGCTTCGCCACCAACCCGAACGGCACGGCCAACGTCGCGATAACCAACGTCGCCGTCACCAACTCGAACTTCTCGGGGAACAACACCAACAACGACGCGAATACGTCGACGATCGACCTGTTCGGCTTCCGCGGCAACGCAACGTTCACCAACGACACGATTGAACATTCGGCGGCGGGCCACGCCCTCCAGATCGATGGCCGCAATCAACCCGGCCCGGCCGGAACGATCGCCTTCAATGGCGTCACCATCTCCGGCACGCCGGGCAAGTCGGGCCTCATCATCCAGAACTTCGGCACGGAAGATCTCAGCACGAAACTGAGCTTCAACAACGTCGATCTCAGCGGCGTGACGCCGGGCGCCGGCTGGGCGCAGTTAGTTATCGATCAAGCCGGACCGGGCGCCGTCAATCTCGGCAATACCAAGGTCACGGCACTGGGCGCCGGCAATCCGGCCGCCATCGCCATGGCCGGCCCCGGCGGCGCGAGCGCCGAATCCGTGCAATTCGTCGACGATTCCGGCAACCCCGTCACCAACAACTTCACCATCGAAGACAGCATCACGAATGGGACGGACGTTCCCGGCCTCGGTCTCGTGACGCGGGTGGCGGGGAATGTCTTCGTCACGCCGAACACGCTCGGCGGCATTCAGCAGGCCATTAACGCGGCGGCCAGCGGCGATACCGTGAACGTGCAAGCGGGGACTTACGCCGAGAACGACACGGCCATCGTGATCGATCATTCGATCAATTTGCTCGGGCCGAACGCCGGCATCACGGCCAACGGCGGCACGCGCGTTCCCTAAGCGATCATCACCGACGCCGACCCGACCAATGCGATTTCCATCCAGGGCGGCAATCTCAACGTGACCATCGAAGGGTTTAAGTTCGATTCCACGTCCGCCCCGCTGAACGCCTTCTCGGGCGGCGATTCGATCCAATTGCTCGACAACATTTTCTCGAACATCCAGAATCACGGCATCTTCCTGGAAGCGCCACACCTCGTCGCCGCGAACAATCTCTTCACAGGGGGCGATTACGGCGGTGAAGACACGATCCAGAT
>DATNBQ010000421.1:0-17152 GCA_035571955.1 Urbifossiella sp.
ACGCCGCCACGGCCTCGGTGGTTGCCACGGTCCACCACACTTCATCCAACTTCTCGGCCAAGGGGGCCCAATCGTAATGCGCGAGCACCGCTCGGCGGCCGCGCTCGGCGCAATCCTCCAGCTCGTATGGATGGTGGATGCCGCGGACGATTGCCTCGGCCATACCGTCGATGCTCTCGGCAATCATGAGGTCGCAGCCGGCAGCGAGGTTGAGCCCTTCGGCACCAATCCGCGTGCTGACGACCGGCGTGCCGGTGGCGAGCGCTTCGAGAATCTTCAAGCGCGAGCCGCCGCCGATCCGCAAAGGCACTGCCAGCATGCCGCAGGACGCGAGGAACGGACGCACGTCCGGCACGTCGGAGTAGAGTTCGACGCCGGGCGATTCGGCGGCGCGGGCGCGGAGCCAGTCCGGCGGGTGCCGGCCGACCAGCGCCAGCGTCGCCTCGGGAACTTGCTCGCGAACCTTCGGAAAGATGTCGTTCAAGAGTAGATTCACGGCGTCTTGATTGGGCCGCCAGTCGAGGCTGCCGAGGAAGAGGATGCGGGCCGGGTCGCGATCGACGTCGCGCTGCGGGCGGAAGTAGTCCGTATCGACGCCGTTCTCCACGATGGAAACTTCCCCGACGCCGAAGCGCTCGCGCATGAGCTCCGCATCGGGCTCGCTGACGGCAATCGCCGCCGACGCCGAGGAATAGGCCCACCGTTCGAACGTCTCGAATTTGTGGAGTTGCTGGCGGACGTACCAGCGCTTCATTGGGTTCGCTTCCGTTTCCATGTAGCGGCGCCAGATCAGCGATTCGACGTTGTGGGCCATGACGGACCAACGCGCCGCCGGAAAGCGTTTGCCGAAGGCGTCGCGGAGCACCTGGGCGTATGGCGTCCATTCGCAGTGCCAGACATCGACGCGGTGCTTGGCGGCGAAACGGCGGACGGCGGTTGCCAGGGCCGGGCTCGAGTGCGAAGTGACGGAGTAGGGAAGCGGCGACAGCAAGTTGCCGGCGAGGCGGGCGTAGAATACCGGGCCGGACTTGGCGGGAACGCTTCGCTCCACGATCACCGTTTCGATGCCGAGTTGGCGGAAGGCGTCGTCGGCGGCGAGCGCCTCGCGTCGATCCGGGTTGCGGTGACAGAGCACTGTTACTCGGTGCCGTTCGGCGAGCCGGCTGAGCAGGTTGAACGTGCGGATGCGTTTGCCGGAGGTGGCGGGGAACGGCAATTCTTCGTCGAGAACGGCAATGCGCAGCGGGCGCATGAAAACTCCTTGAGAGGAAGCTGGCTGGCCGATTGTGGCCAAAAGCTGGGAAGCGAGGCAATGGCAAATGAAGTGCGCTGGCTAGCCGGGAGCGTTAGCGACCGGAGTCATATTGCGCTCCGGTCGCTGACGCTCCCGGCTCGCCAGGCGCCGACATTTCTCCTTATAATGTCGATACTTGCGGCCGCGGGCCGGTTTTCAATAAAGAATCAACCTGCCGCGGCGAATAATCCCCTCTGAGGGCTTGCGCTCTCACCAAGGGCGACCGCCATGAAGTTCACCTATCGATCCGGGCAACGCCCGCTCGACGGCTACACCATCAAGCGCGGCGTCGGCCAGGGCGGCTTCGGCGAAGTCTACTTTGCCGTCTCCGATGCCGGCAAGGAAGTCGCTCTGAAGTTGCTGCATCGCCAGCCGGACGCCGAACTCCGCGGCATCGCCCACTGCCTCAACCTCAAGCATCCGAACCTCATCCACCTCTTCGACCTGCGCACCGACGACCGCGGCGACCGCTGGGTCGTCATGGAATACATCTTCGGCGAATCGCTGGCCCAGTGGATCAATCGCTACCCGACCGGCCTGCCTACCGACCTGGTGAAAGAATGGTTAGCGGCGCTCTGCCGCGGGGTCGGCTACCTCCACGATCAAGGGATCGTCCACCGCGACCTGAAGCCCGCCAATGTGTTCATCGAAAGCGGACATCTTAAGGTCGGCGACTATGGCTTGTCGCGCCGCGTCAGCCTCAGCCAGGGCGGCGAAATGACGCAAGGCGTCGGCACGCCGAACTACATGGCCCCAGAAATCAAGAGCGGCAACTACACGCAATCGATCGACATTTATGCTCTCGGCGTCATGCTTTACGAAATGCTTAGCGGGCATCCGCCGTTCGAAGGGCAGACGCCGGGCGAAGTGATGATGAAGCACCTGACGGATCGGCCGGACCTGTCGCGGGCGCCGGAAGCGTTTCGCCCCGTGCTGGAACGAGCATTGGACAAGAACCCGGTCACGCGCTTCGGTACTGTCAAGGAGCTTGCCAAGGCCGTCGAAGCGATCGGGGCCCCGGCGTCGCCGTATTACGAGGTGGTCGAGCCGCCGAAACCGATGCCCTCGACGACTCCCGATGCCGCGCCGACGATGCCGCGGCCCCGGCCGGTGGCCATGCCCGTGTCGCCGCTCTCGCGTTCCCGCTATGCCTCCGGGCCGATTCCCGAGGTGGTTCGCCCCCGGTTGGCGGAACTGGCTGGGGCCTTCACCATCGCGCCGCTGATCGCGGCCCTGTGCACCGCCCCGTGGGTCTTTTTCACCTCGGATCAATCGTGGACGCTGCTCGGCCGCGTCTTCCTGCTCGCCACGGCGTTGACGTGGGGGGCACTTTTGGTGGCCCGGCCGCTGCCCGACCCCAAACGCACCTGGGGCCGCCGCTTCCACATGCTGCTCGTCGGCGCAGCCATCGGTCTGTACGCCTTCTGGCTCGACGGCTGGTCGATCCCGCGCGGCGGCACACCGGCCGACAGCAACCGCGACATCGTGCTCTGGAACAATGCCCGCATCAGCCTCGAGACCTTTTCGACCGCGATGCATTACCTGTTTTACTTCGGCCTGGCGACGGCGGCGTGTCGGTGGTGGTCGATGGCCGACCCGCGCCGCAAGGAGCGATTCCGCTTGTTCCCAATCGTGACCTCGGGCTTGTGGGCTAGCGTATTGCTGTTCCTGTGGCCGTGGGGTGAAGCGCCGGCGTCGCTGGCGATCGCGCCGATCGTGATCGCGGCAGTCTGCGTGCAGGTGGTGAGCCCGTGGTCGCCGCCGGTTCCCCAGCGGGCCGTGGCGCGCCCGCTCGGCCGCAAGTATCGCTACGCCGGGTAGTGCGCTTTGGTGGCACAGGCATTCCTGCCTGTGCGCACAGGCAGGAATGCCTGTGCCACCAGGATGAAGTTGGAGTCTGGCCATGATCCGCGATTGCCATCGTGTGTTGCCGCTCCGCTCCGTGTTCGGGGTTCTGCTGCTGTTTGGAACCTTTGGCTGCGGAGGCGGGGAATGGCATCCGCCGCGGCCGGGGGGCGCCGACACGCATTCCGCCAGCGCCAATCGCAAGTTGGCCGAGAGCGCCGCCGTTGAAGCGGCCAAGGCCGCCGCCAATCAACAAGTGGCCGTTCATCCCGACCTGCGGAACCCGAACGCCGTCAACCACTCGAACGAGAGGCTACCCGGCTGGCATGGCATCGAGCCGACGATTGTCATTTCCACGGATGCTCCACCCGTGCTGCAGGGTCCAAGCTTTCCGATCGCGCCTGAGCCGCGCGGCCGCAAGAAACGCTCCACCAGTCCGGCGGTCATCTCCGAGCGGGTCGTCACCGAGATCCCGTATCCCACGGAGGCCGAGGCCGAAACGCGGGCTCTGGAGGACGCTCAAAAGCTGATCGAGCAGCGGTTGCGGGAACTCGATCCGCCGGTGGAATATCGGCCGGCGGCGACGGTGGTCAAGAACGAGTACCTGCGCCGCGACAGCCGCCTCGTTCGCCTGCCGACGGATTCCGAGAAGGTGCTGCTCAAACAGAATGGTTACGACTCCGACCGCAAATACGTGGAATACACGGTGGAAGTGACGGCTGACCAGGTCCGCGAACTGCGGACGCGGAACCGTGTGGCGGATAGTTTGCGCGGCCTGGGCGCCCTGGCGGCCGTGTCGCTGGCCGGGTTCTTCTTCCTCCGGTTGGACGAGTGGTCCAAGGGCTATCTTACGAGTTGGTTGGCGTTGGCGGCGGCCGCGCTCGGAGGCGGAATCATCGCGGCGCTCGTTTTCGTTTGAGATCAATCTCGGTTAGCCGCGAGGCGAAGGCGAGCGCTCCCGTGGTATGATGGGTGCAGGAGGAAGTGCCATGCAGCGGATCGAAATCAAGTCGCGCGTCGGCGATGACGGCGTTCTTCACCTCGATGTACCCCTGAGCGCGGATGATGCGAATCGCGAAGTGCGCATCATCATCCAAACCATTCCGACGCCGGAGGAGTGGCAACGGTGCATCCTCGAGACGGCTGGAAAGTGGCAAGGCGAATTCGAGCGCCCGGAGCAAGTAGAGTTGGTTGAGCGGGATCCGCTGTGAGCCATCTTCTCGACACCAACTCATGTGTCGACCACATGCGGAAGGGCAGTGCATCGAAAGTCACCGCGCGCCTCCAGGCGGCTCCTCCTGGAACAGTCCATATTTGTTCGGTGGTTTTGGGAGAATTGATTTATGGGGCGTTGCATGGACCGGCCGCTCGGCTGGCATCCAATCTTTCGCTCATTTCGCGACTGCGGAAAGACTTCCCTTCGTTGCCGTTCGATGATGCCGCCGCCGAGAAGTACGCCGAAGTACGCGAATACCTGGCCGTACGAGGGACCTCCATCGGTCTGAACGATCTCCTGATTGCTTCCATCGCACTGGCCAACCAGTTGACGCTGGTTACGCACAACACGCGCGATTTTAGCCGCGTACCCGGTTTGACACTGGAAGACTGGCAGTGACCCAATGTCCACGGAATCCGATCGCCTGTTGGTTCAGCGCATTCGCCGCGGCGACAAGCCGGCGTGGGACGAACTGTTCCGCCGTTACCAGGGGCGGTTGGCAGCCTACGTGCGGCGGCGGCTCCGCGACCACGCCTCCGTCGAAGATATCGTCCAGGAAACCTTCATCGGCTTCCACAACAGCCTTCCGAATTACGACGACCGCCGCGACCTCCAGACGTGGCTCTTCACCATCGCGTCGCACAAAGTCACGGATCAATTGCGGCGGATCGGTCGACGGCCGGTGCAGCCCGGCGTCGGCGACCCGGATGACGAAATCCTCGATCGCTCTCCAGATTCCAAGCAGCGAGCGGCATCGAGCCTCGCCCGCAGTTCGGAACGCCGCGGCCAGGAAGAAGAAGCCCTCGGCCGGGCTCTCGCCGCCATCGTCGCCGAGTGGCGGACCAAGGGCGATTACCAGAGCGTCATGGTGCTCGAATTACTCTTCGTGAAAGGGGAAGGGAACAAGGAGGCAGCGGCCCGCGTCGGCGTCTCGGAACAGCAAGTCGCCAACGTGAAGTTCCAGGCCAAGAAGCGGCTCCATGAATTCCTTCGCGCCGCGAAGCTCTCCGCCGATGTCTTCCCCGAATTGACAATCGACTGACACCTTTCTCGCGGGCATTGCCGCTATTTGGCACGGTGGGTGCATCGTTCTGCCCTGGGACGCAGGCCTTACAGCGCCCCGTCACCTCCATTCGCCTGCACCCGAAAGAGGCACGCATGCAGAAGCTTTTCACCACAGCCGTTCTCGCTTCGTTCGCCTTGTTACCGCTGGGTTGCAAAGACGAGAGTCCCAGGGGCGGGCAGCCGGGCACGGACGACACCTTTAAACTCGTGGCCGATTCGAGCCCGAATTCGATCAAGCCGGGCGACACGGAATCGGTCAAAGTGACGGTGCAGCGCGGCAAGGACTTCCACAAGAATGTCCGCCTCGAAGCGAAAGGCCCGGACAAGGTTCGCGTGACTCTCGATCGCGATCTGGTCAAGGACGGGGAATCCCCCGACGTGCAAGTGAAGATCCACCCAGACGGCGACGCGGCCCCGGCGGATTACAAGTTCACCATCACAGGCACCCCGGACAATGGTTCGCCGACCAATCTGGAGATGACCGTCAAGGTCATCAAGAAGTAAAGACATCCCCCGATTAGCCGCGACCCGAAGGGGAGCGCGACAGGCTTCGTGCTCCCCTTCGGGTCGCGGCAAAACTCGCGATTTTTCGCCGCCCCGATTGTGCCCGCACTTCCTTCGATTACAATAATCACTTCCACCGCCGCAGCCCGGCTTTAAACGAACACCCGAACGATTGGACGCGGGCGATGCCGCAGCCGCCGCCGAGACCGCAATCGATGCAGTCGCAAACCCTGCCGCCGGGGTTCCGCATTATCGATTGGCTCGGCACCGGACAGTATGGGAAAGTCTGCAAGGCTCATGGGCCGGGCGGCCAGGAGTGCGCCTTCAAGGTCATCTCGCTGAACCGCTCGTCCGGCGACGGCCTCAAGGAATTCCGCGCCCTTCGGCTCATCCGCCGGATCAAGCCGCACCGCCACCTCATCGAGTATCACGGCGTCTGGCTGCTCACTTCGGAAGGCGACCTGCTCGACAACGCCGACGAAGTGGACGACACCGACCTCACGAAACTGGATGTCACCGATCTTTTGATCCAGATGCCGCTGGCGGTGAAGTCGCTGGAAGCCCGGCTCCGGGAATGCCAGCGCGAGTTCAAAAAGCACGGCCCGCAGACTCCCGGCGACCTCCCCGGCATTCCACTCGACGAACTGCTCCCCTACGTTCGCGGCGTCGCCGAGGCGCTCGACCACCTGCATAGCCCCATCCACCCCCTTACTGAGAAGGGGCTCGCCTGGATCATGCACCGGGACATCAAACCGGCGAACCTGCTCATCAACACCCACGGCGACGTACTCGTTGCCGATTACGGCGTGGCCCGCGCCGTCGGAGCCAACGTCAAGGCTTCGCAAACCGGCGCCGGCACCCCCATCTACATCGCCCCCGAACAGTTCACCAAGAAGGTCGAACTCATCGACCCCGGCTCGGATCAATACTCGTTCGCCATCTCGTACTACGAAATGCGGACGGCCTCGCTGCCGTTCTTCGACGACGTCCGCATCGAATTGAACGACCTCAAGCGGGCGCACATCCTCGGGCGGCTCGATTTCTCCAAGGTGCCCGCGGAGGAGCAGGAAGTCCTCAAGCAGGCCACCAACCGGACGGTGAACAAGCGGTTCACGTCGTGCGTGGCGTTCGCGGATGCCCTGTGGAAGGCGAACGGATGGACGCCGCTTCCAGTGCGTCCACGGTCGGCGGCGATCGCCTTTCCGGCGCCGCGGGAAGCGGCCGCTGCGCCGCCACCCCCGGTCGCGCCCGGGCGGATCACGAAATCGCGCGAAGGGAGCCGCACCTCGCTCGACGACACGGCTCCGCAGCATCCCGCCGATGCGAGCGGCACGCTGACGCCGGGGGCCATCGGCACCGACCCGTCGCCCATGCCCGCGCCCGCGCGGTCGCGGCCGGTCGAGCCGGCGTTGCCGCTCGCCGAACCGCTCGTTGAGGATTCGCGAGCCATTCCCCCGTGGGAATCGCCCTCAGCGTCCGCGCCGCAACCGCAGGCAACCCCGTGGCAATCGCAGGCGCCGGCCGCTCCGCAACCGCAAGCAAACTCCTGGGCAGCACCGGCACAGGCCAAGGCCAAGGGCTCCAGCCGCTCGATCTGGTACTTCTCCGGCGGCCTGGCCGTCGCTCTGCTCATCGGCGTCGGCGTCTACTTCGGCACCCGACCCGCCCCCAACGGCGACCCCAACAAGCAAGCCAAGGCCACGCAAGGCGACGGCAACCCGGACACCGGCAAAGGCACGCAGGAGAATGCCGGCAACCCCAAGGAAACCGAGACTGCCAACAACGTCAAGACGAACGACTTCGCGGCCGAGTGGCGCGACGCCCAGGATGCCTTCTCCCGAGTTTCGGACGGCAACCTCGGGCAGATCAACGCCGGGCTGGCCAGCCTCGAGAAGATTCCCGCAGGCGAAAAGCACGGCAAGGAAGCTCGCCGACTCGCCCAGCAGTGGGAAGCCGCTCGCGCCTGGCTCAAGAATAAAACGCCGACGCTGGACGAGTGCGATGCAATCGCCAGGTGGGCTGCGCCGGACGAACTCTCCGAAAGCGAAGCGGCCCCGCTCCGCCGCGTCTACCAGAAACTGGCCGCCGACAACCCGACGGCCGCCGTTCGCCTGCAAAATGCCAGCGAGGCATATCAGAACGGCAGGGATATTCCCGCCGGCCGCAAGGCGATCGCACAACTGATCGCCTTGAAGCCGAAGGAACCGGTGCTCGGCGCGGCCAAGGCATTGCTCGGCGCGTGGGACGCCGCCGTCGCCTTCGATGCCGATCTTCGCGCCGATCAGGATAAGCCGGTCCGCTTCGCCGCGATCAGCGGCGGCCTCGATACACTCCGCACCGTTGCCAAGAACGAAGCCCTTTCGAGCCACCGCAAGGATCTCGATGAGTTTTACCGCGGTCGGCTCGAGAAGCTCATCGAACGGTTCGCGGCCAACCCCGAGGAACTCAAGACCGACGCCAAGGCCTGGGCTTCCCTTGCCGAAAAGCTCCCGCCCGCCGCGGAGTTCCCTTCGCCCTGGCTCGACCTGCTCCGCGTCGAAAGCGGATTCATGGCCTCGGCACTGGCCCCAGCGAAAAGCAAGCCGGAAGCGCTCGCCGAACTTCCTACCGCGGCAGGCACGGAAAGCCCGGAGCTGGCCGCTTATCGCAAACTGGTCGCCGCCGAACGCGGCTGGATCGAATCCACCGTGCCTCAAAAGCGCCGCGCCGCGGCCGACGCACTGTTAACCGCCGCCGCGGCCGAACCTGTGCGGAAGCAATTCCTGGCGCCGGCTCGCAAGCGCGCGATCGCCCTCGCCCTGGCCGCCACGGCCATCGAGATGAAAGCCAAGCCGGGGGCGATACCTGCTCCGGACGACCCTTACACCGACGCGGCGTCGATCGATCTGGCCCGCCGCTGCCTTACCCAGGCGGTCGCATTCCTTGCGGACGATGCCGCGGATCGAGCCGCCCGAAATGATGCACGGCTTCGCCTGCTGCAAGCCGCGGCTTTCCCCGATGCCGACGCAGCCGCGGCCAAGGTCGCCGCCTTCGATTCGAAATCGCTGGAGGCGGCCCTCAAGGGTTTGCCGGAATCGGAAGCTTCCGCAGCCCGGCTGGCCTTCGCCCGCACGCGCGATTTCAGCGATCCCAAGGGCGCCCAGGAAGCGCTCGCCATTTTCAAGCCGCTCACCGTTCGCATCCTGGCGGACTTGAAAAAGCCTAACGCCGATCTCGCTTTCCCGGTGCGATTGGCCGGTTACCTGCGTGCCCCGGCTCTCTTGAAGGCGATCCCGACCGACGACAAGCCCGCAGCCGCTCGAGAACTCTACCTGCCGCTGGCTCGTCACTTCTTCCATCGCCGCGACGCCCTTGCCGGCGACGCCAAGAAGCTGCCGATCCACCTGGCGGATAACGCCGCGGCACTCGCCGCCAGCGCCGAACTCGAGGCCCTCGCCGGCATCTACGCCCTGCGCATCGACGGCGAACGCAACAACGCCGACGCGGCCCGGGCGATCGTCAGCCGCGACGACAAGTCGCCTATGACCCACGCCTATTTCGGCCTCGTCCTCATTCACAACGCCAAGACCGCGATGCGGGCGACCAAGATCGATTCGCTTACCACGGGTGGCGACGAGATCGTCAAGGCGGTCGCCGGCATTCCCAAGGAGGGCGACGACCAATCGATGCGCGACTTCCTGCGCCGCGAAGGATCGGACGCCGAACTCGAACTCGGCGGGCTCCTGGAATCGGGCCAGCAACTCAAGGCGGCCATCGCGGCTTATACCATCGCCATCGACTTGACGGAAGAGGTTCGCGCTCGCACGCCGCGCGGCCGCTGCCTCTTCAACAATTCCGCCACCAAGACCGACTCCCAACTCACCACCGCCAAGGCGGACCTCAAGAGCGTTCCCAAATCCGCCGCCGATTACACGGAGTCGCGCTACTGGCAACTGCTCATCGAGAGTTACCAGAACGGCCTGCTGTCGGGCGATCCCAGCACGAATTACGAGGAAGGCAAGCACCACCTGGCCGGGATCATCGAGTTCGATCGGCCCGGGCTAGTGATCCGCGCCGGCCGGACCTTCACTGCGGAACAACTTCGGGCGTCGGCGGCGACCCTGGCCGATCTTCCCGAGAAAGACCGCTCGCCTTACGGCCTGGAACTGCTGGAATGGCAAGCCTGTCTGGCGTGCGCGCGGGCCCACGTCGAGAAGGATTCGGCGGAGCGGGCGGACGCAGCGATGGCGGCCCTCAAAGCGTTCGCCGATGCCGACCCGCTGCGCGGAACGCTCCGCCGTTTGCAGTACCTGACGTGCCGCATGCACCTGGCCGGAAGCTTGCCCGACGATCTCGCCGCCGAACTCTGGCTACCCGCGGAAGCGCGCATCGCCGCGGTCAAGAAGCTGACGGCCGCCAATCGCCTCAAAGGCGAACCGAATACTCCAGAGCTCGTCCTCTTCCAGATCTGCGCGTTGCACCTGAAGGCCCAGGCGATCGCCCTCTTGGAATGGGAGAAGCCCCGGAGCTTCGAAGCACTGCAGGCGTACATCGACGAGCTCGTCAAGGTAACGGCATCGACGCAGATTCCGCCCGAGAAGATTGTGGCGGAGCTCGAATCGATCGGCTCGGTGGCCACATTCCTCGCCGAGACGTTCAAGAAGCAGGAGAAGCCGAAGCAGGAGAAGGCCGCGGAACAACTGGCGGTGCGGCTCTTCACCGCGACCGGGAGACTCGACAAGGGGGCGGCGCTGCTCGCGGCCTACCACAAGGAATTCATCTATCGAGCGACCGTTTATCGCATTCTGCTCGGCCGCTCTTTGGAAGCCGTGCTCCTCAAGGAACCGCTCGACGATCCGGCCACGATCGAACGCGTGATCGCCGTCGAAGTGCTCTATGCCCAGGGCGTGGAAATGCTCGCCCGCAAGGCCGATCTCACCGCCGACGAGAAGACCTCGTTGGCGAAGTTCCGCAAGGATCGCGGCGTGATGATCGACGACTGGGCGCCGCATGTCGTGAAGGCCAGCGAGGCGCTCGACAAGACCGACCCCGCCAAGGCCAAGCAGTGGCGCGAATGGAAAGAGCAGCGCCTCAAGGAACTACCCATTTCGTCAAGCCCGTAATGCCGAGCGATCGATCGCTTCGAGCAGGAGGACGGCGTCGCGAGTGGCTTCGACATCGTGGACGCGAAGGAGTTGCGCCTGGCCGCGGGCGGCGGCAAAGCAGGCCACGGCCAGCGAGCCCGCCAGCCGTTCTTGCACCGGCCGGCCCGTGACTGTGCCGATGAACCCCTTCCGGCTCACCCCCAGACAGATTGGCCTATTGAACCGCGCGAACGCGCCGAGATTCGCCAGTAGCGCGAGGTTGTGTTCCAGTTTCTTGCCGAAGCCGATGCCGGGATCGAGGCAAATCGCTTCGCGGGGCACGCCCGCATCGGTCATGGTTTGCAGCCGTTCCTCGAAGAACGCGCCGACTTCGCGCACGACATCCGCGTATTGCGGGTTGGCCTGCATGGTGGCCGGCGTGCCCTGCATGTGCATGACGATCGCGCCGGCGTGGAACTCGGCGGCAACGGCGATCATCGCGGGATCGCGGAGTCCGCTCACATCGTTGACGATGCTCGCGCCGGCTTCGAGCGCGGCCCGCGCCACTGCCGGCTTCATCGTGTCGATCGATAATGGCGTCTGCGTTTGCCGCACTAGCCCGGCGACGACCGGCACGACGCGGCGAAGTTCCTCCTCTTCGTCCACGGGAGTCGCTCGCGGCCGGGACGATTCGCCGCCGAGATCGAGGACGTCCGCGCCGGCAGCGACGAGTTGTAGGCCCCGTTCGACAGCTTTGACAACGTCGAAGAACTCTCCGCCGTCCGAAAAGCTATCGGGCGTGATGTTGAGGATGCCGACGACGAGCGGCCGGTCGATGGTGAGAATGCGATCGCGGATGTGCCAGAGATGCGCCATGAGATGAATAGCCCACCTGCGGCCGCAGGTGGGCTGTTGGCTCGTTTACTTCTTGTCGAGTTGGGCCTTGATGGCCTGGGTCAGTTCCTTGGTTTCGGGCTTGAGGCCCGGCTTGAAGCGGCCGACTACCTTGCCGTCGCGGCCGATCAGGAACTTCTCGAAGTTCCAGCCCACTTCCTGAACCTTGCCGTTCTTGTCCGGCGTGGCCGCCGTCAGAATCTGGTACAGTTCCACCTTGTCCGCGCCCTTCACCACGACCTTCGCGGTCATCGGGAAGGTGACGTTATACTTGTCGGTGCAGAACTTCTTGATCTCGGCCTCGGTGCCGGGTTCTTGCTTGCCGAAGTCGTTGGCCGGCACGCCGAGAATCACAAGGCCGTCGCCTTCGTACTTGGTGTAAAGTTCCTGCAGGCCCTTGTACTGCGGCGTGTTGCCGCACTTGCTGGCCACGTTCACGACCAGCACGACCTTGCCTTTGAACTTGGCGAGGTCGAGATCCTTGCCGTCGATGCTCTTCATCTTGACTTCGAGCGGTGCCACTTTCTTGTCCTCCGCGCGAGCCGTGGCCGCGATGGCCATCAGGATCGTCGCTGCCGCGAAACACTTCAGCGCCTTCATCGTTCGTCCCTCCTCGGTTGAGAAATGTGATTGAAGCGGTGGGAACAGTTAAGCCGGGGCAACGGAACTATTGTGAGGAAGCGACGGGCCGAAGGAAAGAGGGACAATCCATTTCACGGGGAGAGGCGTTTCTTCTTCCAGCCGCCGCCCTGGCGCGAAAAGAGAATCCGATCGTGGAGGCGGCTCGGGCGGCCTTGCCAGAATTCGATCGCCACGGGAAGCACGCGGTAGCCGCCCCAGTTCGGCGGCCGTGGCACGTTGCCATCTGGATATTGCCGCATCAGTTCGGCGTGGCGGCGTTCCAGGAATTCGCGATCCGGGATCACCGAACTTTGCGGCGACGCCCACGCGCCCAGGCGGCTGCCGAGCGGCCGCTGCGCGAAGTAATCGTCCGAGTCCGCTGCCGAGACAAGTTCCACTGTCCCCTCGATGCGCACTTGCCGTTCGATTGCGTGCCAGGGGAACACCATCGCGACGCGCGGGTTGGCGGCCATTTCGGTCGCCTTGCGGCTGTCGTAATTCGTGAAGAAGGTGAAGCCGCCGTCGTCGAGCGCCTTGAGCAGAATCATTCGGGCCGAGGGAATGCCATGCTCGTCCGCCGTGGCCAGGATGAAGGCGTTCGGCTCCGGCAACCCTCCAGCGATAGCCTGCTCGATCCAGGTTTGGAAGAGAGCGAAGGGATCGGCGCCGGCCTCGGCTTCCGAAAGCCCGCCGTGCGAATAATTCTGGCGCAGTTCGGCTAATGTCATGGCTATCGCCTATCCTATCGCGCTCAAGCGATTCAATCGTTGCAATCGGCGTGGTGGTTCCGGTTGAGATTGCCGATCCGGAAAAAAAGAGAAGCTGCGTTAAGTGCGAGGTTCAGATTGGACGAGATAAGCTGCGAGACTTGTTTCTTTTTCCATTACGCCCACCACCTTTTCCGGGTTTCGCAGTTCGGGAGATTGCGGCACTCGGCACTCCGGAGACATCATGAGCCGTTCGCACAAGGTTTTGGGGTTCCTGTTCGTGTCGATGCTGGGTCTGTACGGCTGCGCGCGCGGGCCGGCGACGGGTTCGGCCGGCGACCGGGCCGCGCTCGATGCCAAGGTCCAGCGGTTGGAGGAAGACTTCCGCGCCGCGGCTTCCGCGCGCGATGGATTCCGCCAGCGCCTGCTCGCGGCCGAGGACAAACTGGCCCAGCAACAGAAACTGCTCGACCAGGCCAAGGCGGCGACAATTCAGGAACGCCGCGACCGCGACTCGGCCCGCGCCGAACTGACGACCCGCACTCACGAACGCGACGCCTTGCAGACCCAGTACGACGGCTTCCGCAAGAACATCAAGGAACTGCTCGGCACGGCCGAAGCGGCGTTGAACGCCCCGACCGGCCCGGGCCAAAGCGTCGCCGTCGGCGCGAACATCCGCAACTGATTCGTGCGAAGCCCACGCATGGCCGCGGAGAGTGCATCAGTTTGGTGGCACAGGCATTCTTGCCTGTGCGAGCTTTCTGCACAGGCAAGAATGCCTGTGCCACCAAGAGACGCATCCTGGCCGCGGGTGGGCTGTATTCACTGTAAGTTCTCGATAAAATCGGGGTATCCGCTCCTGCTCCCCGCCGTTCGCCCCGAGCACCGCGCATGACCCTCGCCGCACCCGACCAGGAAAAGACCGGCCTCGGCAACTACTTCATCGCCAACTACCCGCCGTTCTCGTTCTGGAAGCCGACGTTCCTTCCCGACGCCCAGGCCGCCTTGAACAGCCCGCCGAAAGAAGGCGTGCCGCTCGGCCTCTATCTGCACATCCCGTTCTGCCGCAAACGCTGCAAGTTCTGCTATTTTCGCGTCTACACGGACAAGAATGCCCGCGACATCGAGACCTACCTCGACGCGATCGTGAAGGAAGTGGAACTGCTCAGTAAGACGCGCTGCGTCGGCGGCCGAGCGCTCGATTACGTCTACTTTGGCGGCGGCACCCCTTCGTATCTCAGCGCCGCGCAACTCGATGGACTCATGACCCGCTTGCGGAAGATCATGCCGTGGGACGCCGCTCGCGAAGTGACGTTTGAATGCGAACCCGGCACGCTCCAACAGCACAAGCTGGAAACGCTCCGCAACCAGGGCGTCACCCGGCTGTCGCTGGGCGTCGAAAACTTCAAGCCCGAGATTTTGCAGTACAACGGCCGGGCCCATCTCGAAGAAGAAATCTACCGCGCCTTCGGCTGGGCCCGCGATCTCGGCTTCCCGCAGATCAACCTCGACCTGATCGCCGGCATGGTCGGCGAAGATTGGGACAACTGGAAGCGGTGCATCGCCAAGACCATCGACCTCGCCCCCGATTGCGTCACCATTTACCAGATGGAGCTCCCTTACAACACGGTCTTTTCGAAGGAATTGCAGGTGCTGGGTTCGGACGAGCCGCAACTGGCCGTGGCCGACTGGCCGACCAAGCGGGCCTGGGTGCAATACGCCTTCGACGAGTTGCAAAACGCCGGCTACGACGTTTCCAGCGCGACGACGGTGGTGAAGGACAAGGCCCGCACGAAGTTCGTCTACCGCGAAGCGCTCTGGCGCGGCGCCGACATGTTCGGCACCGGCGTGGCCTCGTTCGGCCACGTCAACGGCGTCCACATCCAGAACCTCGACACCTGGGAGGCATACATCGAGAAGCTGGACAAGGGTGAGTTGCCGCTCGGTCGGGCCTTCCCCACCACCGAGCGCGATCGCCTGATCCGCGAGATCGTGTTGATCTTGAAGACCGGCCGCCTGGAGGCGGACTATTTCCGCCAGAAGTACGGCATCGATGTGCGTTACGAGTTCCGCGCGGCCTTCGACAAGCTCCGCGACGAGGGCTGGTTGAACGCCGATGGCGACACCATCACGACGACTCGCGATGGCCTGATGCAGATCGATCGCCACTTGCCGGCCTTCTTCGACCCGCAGTACATCAGCAGCCGGTATACTTGAAACAGATACCGCGAGGGCAATTCGATGGCCAAACCGATCAAATACACCGTGAGCGATGGGAAACTGGTGCTGACTCTGGAAGTGGCCGAGGAGGGAGGTTTCACGGTCACTTCACCCTTCGTTCCCGGCTTAATCACGGAGGCCGAGACGCTCGAAGAAGCCTTCGAAATGGCGCGAGACGCCGAGGCTTCTTTGAAGGCAGCCCGCAGGAAACAGGCGCGACATCTGGCTCTGGCATCGGCCTCATGAACCGGAAGAAACTGGAGCGCCATCTTCGCTCACAGGGTTGCGAATTCCATCATCACGGCGGCAAGCACGACGTGTGGTGGAATCCGGAGACTGAACAGATGGCCTCGATTCCGAGACATCGGACTATCAAAAAGACAACGGCTCGAGCGATCTGCCGAGACCTCAACGTGCCATTGCCTCCCGAGCTGTGACAAAGATCGTTCACGCGAAATTCCGAGGCACGATCCTCATGCTCAACTTCGTTCGGCCGACGCCGATCACGGACAAACAGTACATCAGCAGCCGGTATACTTGAAACAGATACCGCGAGGGCAATTCGATGGCCAAGCCGATCAAATACACCGTAAGCGATGGGAAACTGGTGCTGACGCTGGAAGTCGCCGAGGAGGGCGGCTACGTTGTCACGGCGCCATTGAATCCCGAAGTCTTAACCCAAGCGGATTCCCTTGAAGAAGCTTTCGAAATGGCGCGCGATGTCATCGCGCTTTTTGAGGAAGATCGGAACGATCGCAATGGTCCGATCAAGAAGCGGCCTCCTCGCAGACGGAAGCAGGCCGTTTCATGAATCGCCGCGACCTGATCGCGCCCCTGAACGGCCAAGGGTGCGTTCTGCACCGCCACGGAGCGAACCACGACCTTTGGAGAAATCCGCGCAACAACGTTAAAGCAGCATTGGCCGCGACATCGCACGATCAAGAAGCCGTTAGCCCGCGGCATCTGCCGTAAGTTGGAAGTGCCATTGCCGCCCGAACTGTGAGAACCCGAGGCACGATCCTCATGCTCAACTTCGTTCGGCCGACGCCGATCACGGACAAGCTGTACGAGTACTCGCTCGCCATCGGATTGCGCGAGCCCGAGCTGTTCCGCGAACTGCGCGAAGAGACCGGCAAACTGGCCGACGGCGAGTGGCAGATCGCCCCGGAGCAGGGGCCGCTCTTGGCCCTGCTCGTGCAACTTCTCGGCGCCAAGAACTGCCTCGAAATCGGCGCCTTCACCGGCTACTCGGCACTCTGGGTCGCGTCGGCGTTGCCCTCCGATGGCCATCTCATTTGCTGCGATGTCAGCGAAGAGTTCACGGCCGTCGCCCGGAAGTACTGGGCCAAGGCCAATCTCGACGTGAAGATCGACCTGCGCCTCGCCCCGGCCTTGGAAACATTGGGACAACTCGAAACGGGCGGCTGGCGCGGCCTCTTCGATTACATCTTCATCGATGCCGACAAGTCGAACTACGACGCTTACTACGAGGCGTCGTTGAAGCTGCTTCGCCGCGGCGGGATCATCGCCATCGACAACACCCTTTGGGACGGCAAGGTGGCCGATGCGAAGGTCACCGATGCGGATACCGTCGCCATTCGCGACCTGAACGCCAAGATCCACACGGACGAGCGCGTATCGCTTTGTTTCTTGCCCTTCGCCGATGGCCTGACCCTGGCGATGAAACGCTGATCCGACCAAGGCGCACGATCGGCACGACCGG
>DATNBQ010000422.1:0-7977 GCA_035571955.1 Urbifossiella sp.
GATTCTTGGGTGGCACCGGCTTCCAGCCGGTGCAAGTAAAGACACACCGGCTGGAAGCCAGTGCCACCCAGTAACCATCGACGATTCTTGGGTGGCACCGGCTTCCAGCCGGTGCAAGTAAAGACACACCGGCTGGAAGCCAGTGCCACCCAATAACCATCGACGATTCTTGGGTGGCACCGGCTTCCAGCCGGTGCAAGTAAAGACACAGCGGCTGGAAGCCAGTGCCACCCAGTAACCATCGACGATTCTTGGGTGGCACCGGCTTCCAGCCGGTGCAAGTAAAGACACACCGGCTGGAAGCCGGTGCCACCCAGAAGCATCCCCCACCCCAGCGAATCTTGCTGCACCCGGGTATACCAACGATTCTTGCAGTTCAAAAACGTCGGGCACAGCCCGACCTACGAGGCGCCTTGTAGGTCGGGCTGTGCCCGACAACCACCTCCACAAACACCAAGAATCGTGACACACCCACTTACTTGGCCCAGGCTGGCGGCACCACTTGCTTGTTGGCCGCCAGGGCCCGGGCGCTCACTTGAAGCACCCGCAGGAACCCCTCGCTGTCCGCGTGGTCGAACTCGCCGATCGCTTCCATGCTGGCATTGCTCTCGGAGTACATCTGGTGCGGTACATCCTCGGCGGCATCGAACTCCGCTCGCCCTTTGTACAGCTTCAGGCGGATCGATCCCGTGGCCAGTTTCAGGATCGGCTCGATGGCTTGCCGCGCCATGTGGGTGCCGAGGTCGAAGCCGTACCCCTGGTAAATCTGCTTGGCGACGAAGAGCGAAAGCTGATCGAACAGTTCGCGGCTCCGCCGATCGAGAACGAGCTGCAATAAGAATGCATAGGCGTTGCCGAGCAGCTCCATGCCGGGTGCTTCGTAAACGCCGCGGCTCTTGATGCCGACGAAGCGGTTCTCAACCAGGTGCGTGGCGATGCCGACGCCGTGCTTGCCGCCGAGGGCATTGGCCGTTTGAATCGCCTGGAATGCCGTGGTTTTCTTGCCATTGATGGCGACGGGCCGCCCCGCTTCGAAGCGCACCGTCACGGGCTCGGGGGTGTCCGGAGCATCCTTCGGCAGCACCCCCATGCCGGGCGTCACGAACCAAGGCGGCGTATCGAGATGCTCGAGTTTCCCCGCTTCATGCGTCAGGCCGAGCAGGTTGGCATCGGTCGAGTATGGGGCGCTCTTGTTCGCCTTGATCGGCAGCTTGTGCCCTTCGCAGTAGTCGATCATTTCGGTGCGGCCGCGGAAGCGAGCGAGGAAGGCCGGATCGCGCCACGGTGCATAGACGCTCATTTCCGGGGCGAGCATGTTGGTGCAAAGCTGGAAGCGAACCTGGTCGTTGCCGCGTCCGGTGGCGCCGTGGCCGAGAATCGAAATCTTCCGTTTCCGCATCTCCGGAATCATCCCGGCAACGATGACGTGGCGGCCGATGCCCGTCGTGTTCCAGTAGGCCCCTTCGTAGCGAGCCTGAAACTGGATGACCTCGACACCGGACTCGGCGATCATGTCGTGGAGTGGAATGGCGACGTAATCCGCCGCGCCGCAGGCCCGCATCCGCGTCTCGATTTCATTGAAGTTCGATTCGTCCGGCTGGGCGATGTCCGCCGTGAAGCAGACGACCTTGACGCCGTTCTCGGTCAGCCATTTCGTGACGGTGCAGGAATCGAGGCCGCCCGATGCGGCAAAGGCGACGGTCTGCCCCTTGAGGTTCGCAAGCGCGGTCATGCTGAACTCCGGTGTGTGTACCGGTTACAGTATGGCTGAGGTGGTGCGATGGAACCGCCGCCTATCATTCGTCGGTTCGAACGCGGAGAAGAGATTCACCACAGAGACACTGAGAACACAGAGAACCACGGAAAAATGATCCTTTGTTTTATGCTCGGTTTTTCGTCTCTGTACTACTCGGGTGAAACAACTTGTTTTTCTTGAACGGTTATGCCGCGAGCGCCAGGTTCCTCGATCGCAATCGCAGGGGGGTCGTCATGACCGCCGCGTCACAAACGCCTCGTAGTGCTTGTACAATACGCGTTGACTTCCCAGGAACACACCCATGCCGCCGGCATGGCAAATGGACATCAGCGTTCCTCGAAACAACACGCGGTCGAAGCCCGACAGCACGCCCGCGATGCGGCTCTGATGCCGCTGAAGAAAACGCTCCACGATTTCGATCCTGATGGTGTGTGGTAATACCAGCTTGGGTGACGGATCGTGGAGCGTCTATTCATGGTTGCGGCTCGGCCGCGCTGTGTGCCTTCGTGGTCAATTCTTTAAGAAGCGACCACGGATTTCACAGATGGCGCGGATAAGAAAGGTTGTTTGAATCCGTGCGATCCGTGCTATTCGTGGTCACTTCTTCTTCCAATTCTCCCAGAGAATGCCGAGCGCTTTTTTGCCGCCTTCGACGAGTTGCTTGCCGAGTCGCTGGAACTGGTCGGCCTGGCCCTCGGCGTGGAACGCCCGCAACATCGCCGAACCGCGGGCTTCATCGAGTTGCAGCGCGAGCGCCGGGATTAGGCCTTCCACGATGCCGAAGGTCTCGTTGGGCCGCGAACAGACCGGAACCACCAGGGCAACGCGGTCGCCGAGTTGTTCCTGCACTGCAGCCACGCAATCGCGAATCGTCGCTTCCTTGGGCCGATTTCCATTTCGCCAGTCGTAAGGCGGGCTCCACTCCGCTTTCGGCGACAGCAAATCGACCTGATTGACGGCGGCGAGCACGGGCGGCTTTTTCATGCTCGGCCGCTCGGCGAACCACGCCGCCAACCGATCGAGCAAATCGATATCGGGGCGCCGGCCGGGGTTAGTGGCCGCCGTGACGAAGAGCACCAGGTCGGCGTCGCGGGCCGCCTCCACCGCCGCCGCGAACTCATACTCGTTGGCCCCATCCTGCCCGTAACCGGACGAATCCAAGAGCGACAGCGGTTGTCCGCCGGGGAAGGTCATGCGATAGCGCGTGCCGACGTGGGCCACCGGCAGAGCATCGACGACTGCGGCTTGCTGGCCGATCAATGCGTTCACGAGGCTCGATTTGCCGGCCTTCACCGCCCCGAGCACCGCAACGGAAATGGCCTGGTGCGTCGGCGGCGGTTGAGTACTCTCGGTTGGCGGGGCAGCGGGGGCGGATTCAGTTTCTACTGGCGGTTCGCCGTGGCGGCTCATGATCTCGCGGTAGCGCTTCACGCCGACCCGCAACCGCCCGCTATTCATTTCGATCAGGTAGCGGCCGAGGTGATGCACGAACGCCGTGTGGAACCACAGCAAGATATTCCCTTGCAGCTTTTCGAACATCGTGCCGAGGCCGTACCTGGAAGCCGCCCAGCGCAGGCCCACTTGCAGCGGGTTCAAGAGCATGGACCCGGCCCAATACGCGTTCTGGCCGACCTTGTACCAATCCGCCGCTTTGCGGACTCGCTGCAGGTCGCGAACGCTGATCATGTGCGAACCGGGCACGTATTTTTGCACGAGTTCGTCCAGATCGGCGGCGGCCAATTCGACGCAGGCCAGCACCTCGGGAAGCGTCAAGTGATCGAACGGCGTCGCCCCTTCCGGGTAGTAAACCTTGGCCACCTGATCGGCGAGATCGAGCGCCAGATCGGAGTAATGCCGCGGGTCGGCGAGTTGATCCGGGCTAATGGTCGCGAAGCTCTTGGCTTTGGAGTCGACCTTCGCCCAGGCGAGCTTGTCGCGGTCGGTCCAGTAGTTGAGGGATGGCGAATCGGTGGAGGGGAAGAGCGAGCGGCGCCGCGTCCACCGCCAGGCGAGGTAATAGGCAAGACCGAACGACAGAAACATCGGCCACCAGGCGGCGAACAGCCAACCGCTTTCCCACAGGTGGTAGCTGCCGACGCCGACGAGGAAGCACCACGGCGCGAGGAACAGCACGACGAGGAGCCCGATGCGCGCTCTGGACATATACGGTGTGTGCTCCCAAGAACCTGGCGAACCGGATTCTTCGGCGGCACTTGCATTCTTGCCTGTGCAAGTTGAGGAGCACAGGCAGGAATGCCTGTGCCACCAATCAACTCCCGGCTCGCCAGCTCGATCACGCTCCCGGCTCGCCAGGCACAAACGAACCGTCCCAGGCGGCGGGGACGCGCTTCTTGTTCTGATCCATCACGCGGAGGAGGCACTTCGCTGCCGGGTCGTCCGGGAAGTTCGCCGCCAACATCTCGTACGCCTCGTCCCATTTTCCATCGGTGAACAGTTCCACGGCCGTCTCCCAGTCGTGGGTTTGCCAATCGCTGACGGACGCCGCGTGGGCCGGGAAGAGTTCATAAGCCGCCAGCGGCTCGGTGAATCCCTTGGCCCGCACCCGGCCGAGTTTGCGCGTCCGCAGTTGATGCCCATCCGGGTCCGCCCTGGCCACGCGCTCGGCCACTTCCTGGGTCACGATGATTCCCACGCCGAACGCCTTGGTCATGGCTTCGAGGCGGAAGGCGAGATTGACGACGGGGCCGTAGAGATCGACGACGGCGAGGTCGTGGGCGCCGAGGCGGCCGGCCACCGCCGGACCGTGCGTCAACCCGAGGCCGCACTTCTTGTCCATCAGCCAGCCGCCGAGTTTCTCGCGAATGGTCACGGCAGCCTGGGCCGCTTTCTCGAGCTGTTTGGGATTGCCGTCCGGCCAGCCCCAGAAGCCGAGCACGGCGTCGCCGCGAAACCCCGCCACCACGCCGTCGAGCAGCGTGATGGTGCCGCTCATCGTATCCAGGGCGAAGGCCACCTCGCGCCACGCCTTGAGCAGGTCCGTCGAGTTCTCCGTGGCGAACAGCGAATAGTTCCGCAAGTCGCAGAACAGGATGGTCACTTCCTTTTCGGCCGGCTTCAGCAAGGCTTCGAGGCGTTCGGGGTCGTCGAGGTATTTCCAGATGCCGCGCGGCCACGCCTGCCGAATCACCGTGTTCTGCTTCGACAAACGCGACATTCGCAGCGTCGTCTCCAGCAGCCCGACGATTAGTTCGGCGATCTTCTGATATTGCATCAGATCATCGACGGTCCGCTTCTGGCTGCTTTCCGGAAGCGCCGTCCACTGGCCATTGACGCGGCCAGCGATGTACAGGGCGAACTTGGAACCATCCTGGAACGGCGAACAGATCGCCCACGGCGTCACGTTCTGTTGATGCATCGACGCCAGCGTCATATCCGCGGCCTCGGCGTCCGAACCGACCACGTCCTTCGGATCCGTCGACCAGATGTGCAAGTGGCTTCGCTTGCGGACCTCCGAGATCGCCTTGTGGCTGAGCTTCCGCGACGGCACGAAGCCTTTGGGGCCGAAGCTGACCGGCGAACGGATGTTCGATTCCACGACGGCAAGGCGGCGTTCGCCGGGCGGGCAGCCGGGAGGAATCCGCACGATTCCCGCCGCATCCGCCCGCGGCATCGCATCCATAATCACTTTGAGCATCTGTCGAAAAAGCCCTTGCTCGTTGCCTGCGGCCTTGATCGTGCTGGGAAGTTGCTCCATTGCCTTGAGGGCCACGGCCGGGTCGGCGAACGGGATGGCCTCGAGTTGGGCGCGGGTGCGTTCCTCGATGCGCGGCGCCACCGTCATGTCCACCGGGCTTTCCTGAACCGGTTCGCTATCGGTGCGGAGCGTGAATTGCGTTTGCCCGATCCAGAACGAATCGCCCGGCCCGATCGTGGCCAGCGCCACTTCGCGGAACTTATCCTTGGATCCCGGCTCCTTGTTGACGACGACGATCTTGTTGGCGGGCGGCTCGGGGTAATCCGGGGGAATGGAGCCGCGCCGTTCGACGGTGAGTTGAGTGCCGCCGTCCCATCTCAAAATGGCGTAGAAGCGCGAAATCTGATCGTCTTCCGGGATGGCCCAGTCCATCCTGGCTTCATCGCGGCCCAGGCGGATGGAAAGGCCTGGAACGATGGTGAAGCGGCGCGTGAACTGTCCGGCGGCGGCGGCCGGCCGGTCCTTGCTCGCCGGGATATTCGTAATTGCCTCGAGTTCCGCCATGCCGTTTACTGTACCAAAAGCTTTGTTGAACCCCGATAGAAATGTCCGGTCTTAAACCGATAGAAATGTCCTCCTTGTTCAGGCCAAGGAGGGCACCCAATGATCGGGTACATGAGTCAGTCGGAACGGGATCGTCTCGCCACGTTTCGCGGGGGAAGCGAAGGTGGGTTCGCCGTCTAAGCATCCAGCAGCGACCCATCCCTGGCGGCAGCCGTAAGAGTAGTCGTGCAGTAGTGCGGTAGTGTGGCGCCCCGAGAGGGCATTTCTATCGGGGCAACAACGGACATTTCTATCGGGACCGCGTGCCGCCCCGTTGAAGCGGCGCGGCGCTCGTCTTAGAGTAACTCACTGCCCCCGACGGGGAGCGCGCCCGTTCCGATGCACAGCCGGTGACGCATGTTCGAAGGCATTACCCGTTCCCTCACCGAGGCCTTCAAGAAGTTCCGCGGCGGCAAGCTCACGGCCGAGAACATCAAGGACGGCCTGCGCGAAGTGCGCCGTGCCTTCCTCGAGGCGGACGTCAATTTCAACGTCGTCACGGACTTCATTTCCCGAGTCGAAGCCAAGGCCGTCGGTCAAGACGTAATGGCCCGCATCAACCCCTCCGAACAGATCGTCAAGATCGTTTACGAGGAACTGGTCGGGTTGATGGGCCCCGTGGAACACAAGATTCCGCAGCGAGCGGATCGGCCGGTGATCCTCATGCTGTGCGGCTTGCAGGGGTCCGGCAAAACGACGACGGCGGCCAAGCTCGCGCTCACCCTGAAGGGCATGGGCCGCAAGCCGCTGCTCGCCGCCGCGGACCTCCAACGCCCCGGCGCCGTCGAGCAACTCCAGACGCTCGGCGAACAGATCGCCATCGGCGTCTACAGCGAAAAAACCACGCCGGTCGAGGTCTGCCGCAATGCCGTTGCCGAGGCCAAGCGCACCCTCTGCGATACCGTCATTCTCGACACCGCCGGCCGCTTGCAGATCGACGACGAGTTGATGGATGAACTCAAGCGGATCGACAAGCAGGTGAAGCCGGACGAGGTTTACCTGGTCGTCGATGCGATGATTGGCCAGGAAGCAGCCAACGTCGCCAAGGCGTTCAACGATGCTCTGGAATTGAACGCCTGCATCCTGACGAAGCTGGACGGTGATGCCCGCGGCGGCGCCGCCATGTCCATCAAGGGCGTCACCGGCGTGCCCGTCAAGTTCGTCGGCATGGGCGAAAAGGTCGATAAGCTCGAGGAGTTCGTCCCGGAGCGAATGGCCGGCCGCATCATGGGGCAAGGCGATCTCATGGGCATCGTCGGTAAGATTGCCGACATTCAGAAGGACATCTCGCAAGAGGAGATGCAGAAGCAGCAGGAAGCGCTCGCCAAGGGGAGCTTCACGCTGGAGATGTTCCGCCAGCAGTTCCAAATGATCGCCAAGATGGGCATGAAGGACATGATTAGCCGCATGCCCGGCATGTCCGAGATGATTCCGGAGGGCGAGGATCCGGAGGAAGCGCTGAAACGCGTGCAGGGAATGATCGATTCGATGACCAAGAAGGAGAAGGCCGACCCGGACATCATCGATCCGAACCGGCGGCGGCGCATCGCCAAAGGGGCCGGCGTCGAACCGCACGAAGTCAACCAGTTCTTGAAGCAGTTCGACCAAGTGCGAGCGCTCATGAAGCAGATGTCGCAGATGTCCATCTGGCAGCGATTGAAGATGGTGACGGGGATGGGCAAGGCGGGTGCGTTCTTGCCTGGCGGCATGGACAACCTGAAACTCAAGGGCGACACCGGCCACCGCAAGAGCGCCAAGGAACGCGCCGACGAACGCAAGAAGAAGAACAAGAAAAAGCGGCGGTGAGACCGACTTCACCGGCGCCGCCGGCATTCCCCAAGTCCTCACCTTCGGACACACCAAGGGCGGCAATAAGGAACTGTGGATCGAACGATTCAAGATGCTTGCCCCCATCGCCCAGGACAACAACGTGCTGCTCGTCGTGAAGCAGCACGGCGGCGAG
>DATNBQ010000423.1:0-2951 GCA_035571955.1 Urbifossiella sp.
CATCAGCTTGGAGGCGATGGTCCCCTCGGGAAAGGGCGTCTTTCCCGTAAGCATGAAGTAGAACGTACCGCCGAGGCCATAAATGTCCGCCCGGATGTCCACCGTATTGCTGACGGCTTGCTCCGGGGCGAGGTAATCCGCGGTGCCGAGCACGCACTTGTCGTCGTACTTTTCGGTGACGCTGTCCTGCTGCTTGTTGAAGAAGCGGGCCAGCCCCATGTCGAGGACCTTAATGACGCCGGTGCGTTCGAGGAGGAGGTTGCCGGGTTTGATGTCGCGGTGGACCATGCCGAGTTCGTGGGCGTGCTGCAGGCCGACGGCCGATTGCGCCATGTAATGGGCGGCGCGGATCGGATCCATTGGCCCATGCCGGGCAATCAGGTCTTGCAGGCTGTTCCCATCCACGTATTCCATCACCAGGAAGTGCAGTTTTTCGTGAACGTCGATGTCGTAAGCGCGGACGATGTTCGGGTGATCCAAGGCGGCGACAGCGCGCGCTTCGCGATGGAACCGCTCCAGGCACGACGGATCTTCGAGCTTTTCGACCGGGAGCACCTTGAGGGCCACCAACCGCTTCATGAGCGTGTGTTCGCAGAGGTAGACGGCGCCCATGCCGCCGGCCCCAATAAGCTCGAGCAACCGATACTTCGCACCGATGGTGAAGCGCTTGTAGCGGCCGAGCTTGATCTGCTTGGCCTGGAAGTAAGTGAGTTGGCTTTCGCGAACCAGGACCGCGGCAAACGGGTCGATGGCCTGCGGCAAACTGCCCTGGCTCCGATGCCGGTCGATCAGTTCGTCGAGCGTTGGGCCGGGAAGCAGCCCGCTTTTGCGAACCAAATCGACGAACTCGGAAACCGTCGTGGGTGCCGGCATTTATCGGTCCTTGGACTTCCGAGCGAGCGTCGGCCAACTCCGGGAAATGGGCGCCGGGTTGTCGGGCATCCGCAACGCGCCGCGACCGGGTGGGCGCCCGGTCGGAAGTCGATGGAATATCCGTCGCGATTGTGCTATCTGGAATACTCTGTCCGGGGAGCGGCCATTCCGCAAGCGGCTGGCGTAATTTTTAACGAGAATTCGGAAAGTTACTGCCGTTCCGAACCGTCTCGCCGTTCCGCCCGGACCAAAGATTCCGTTCGATCCGTGAATTAGCTTATAAGATCGGCGGCCCGCGAAAGAGGAAAAAAGGGATGCGTCGAGAACTGGTCACGGTGAAGGCCGTTTGTCCGCACGATTGTCCCGATACTTGCGGGATGATTGTCTCTGTCGATCCCGCCACGGGCCGGGCCGTGGAACTCCGCGGCGACCGCGATCACCCCTTCACGCGCGGCTTCCTTTGCCAAAAAGTCTCTCATTATTTGGAACGCGTTTATCATCCGGATCGCGTGCTTTATCCGCGGCGCCGCATCGGCCGCAAAGGCGAGGGCCGCTTCGAACGCATCACCTGGCCCGAAGCGATTGGCGAAATCGCCGCCCGCTTCCAGGCCATCGCCGATTCCGCGGACGGCCCACAAGCCATCCTGCCGTACTCCTACGCCGGCACGATGGGCAAGCTGATGTATGCCAGCCTGGATCGCCGCTTCTTCCATCGGCTCGGGGCCAGTTTGCTCGGCCGCACGATCTGCGCCGAGGCCGGGGCAGTCGGTTGCGACATCACCCTGGGCAACCGCGCCGTCATCGATCCCGAGGCCGCCATCGATTGCCGCTTCATCGTCAACTGGGGTTCGAACACCGCCGTCACCAACATCCACTTCTGGAAGGTGCAATTCGAAGCCCGCAAGCGCGGCGCGAAGATCGTCACCATCGATCCTTATAAGAGCCCGACCGCGGCCAAGTCGGACTGGTGGCTGCCGATCCGCCCCGGCACCGATGCCGCCCTGGCCCTGGCCGTGATGCACGTTATCTTCCGCGAAGGATGGCAAGATCAAGATTACCTCGATCGCTACTGCGTGGGCGCCGAGGATTTGCGCAAACGAGTGCTCGACGAATACGCTCCGGATCGCGTGGCGAAAATCACGGGCTTGAGCGTCGCCGACATCGAGCAGTTCGCGCGGGAATACGCGCGCAGTCGCGAACTGTTCGGCGGCCCGGCGCTGCTTCGCTTTAACTACGGCCTACAGCGCCACGGCGGCGGCGGCATGGCCGTGCGCACCATCTGCTGCCTTCCGGCTCTCACCGGCGACTGGCGCTTTGCCGGCGCCGGCGCCTTCCTCAGCACCAGCAAGGCATATCCCTTTAATAGCGCGTATCTCGAGCGGCCGGACCTGATTTGCCCCGGCACGCGCACCGTCAACATGATCCATCTGGCCGAAGCGTTGAACGGCGAACTGCCCGGCCCGCCGATCAAAGCCCTGTACGTTTACAATTCGAACCCCGCGACCGTTTGTCCGGATCAATCGCGAGTCCTCGCCGGCCTCCGCCGCGAAGATCTCTTCACCGTCGTCCACGAACAATTCCAGACCGACACCGCGGACTATGCCGACATCCTGCTTCCTGCCACCACGCAACTGGAACACTTCGACATCCACGGCAGTTACGGGCACCTCTATGCACAAGCCAACAACCCGGCGATCGCGCCGCTCGGCGAAGCGAAACCGAACACCGAAGTCTTCCGCATGCTCGGCCGGGCGATGGGTTTCGAAGAGGAACTGTTCGCGGCCACTGACGAAGAGTTGGCCCTTGGAGCAATGCTGAATCCATCAGCCGCAAGTCCTCCCGTGGCAACGGGTGGGCTGGAGTCCATTAAACAGGGGCCTCAACGCTTGAATCTACCCAAAGCCTGGGCTCCGTTCGCGGAGGGCGGCTTCGGCACCGAGTCCGGTAAGTGCGAACTTTACTCCGAACGCGAGGCCCGCGCCGGTCGCGACCCGCTGCCGCACTACATCCCGCCACACGAAGACCCACAAACCAAGCCCGAACTGGCCGCCAAGTTCCCGCTGCAGATGCTCGCGCCG
>DATNBQ010000424.1:0-4370 GCA_035571955.1 Urbifossiella sp.
GGCGATCTCGCATCGACTTCCGCCCTGAACCAATCGAGGCCACAGGCGGCCAAAAACCGGCCTTTGGAGTGATTCGCTTGCATATGGGCTTTGGGGTGAGTCGCTTGCATGATGAATACTCCTTTGGGGGAATTGAGCCGCATGAAGCGTAACATTCCCGCAAGAATGGTCAACCGAATGCACGCCGAGCATCGCTCGACGGTCCGAGGCTGAGCCTCGTTAGCGTTACCCATAATTGAGACGCTTACCCCCCTACCGCGCTCCCCGCTGGGTCGCGGCTACGCGAGTGCGAAGGAACGAGGCTCCACTGGAATCCTTTCGACAAGTTCGTAACAATCCCTCTCCAGCAACCACCTTGTTTCATTCCCCCGGAGCGAAGGAATCCATGGCCGCCGCCACTGCCACCCCGACCAAGAGCGATATCGCCAAGCCCGAACTCGCGGACAAGGGGAAGAAGCGCATTCTCTGGGCCGATCACGACATGCCCGTGCTGCAACAGATTCGCGCCCGCTTCGAGAAGGAAAAGCCGCTCAAAGGGCTGCGGATGTCCGCCTGTTTGCACGTGACGGCAGAGACGGCGAACCTGGCCCGCACGCTCAAGGCCGGCGGCGCCGACCTCGTGCTCATCGCCTCCAACCCGCTCTCCACGCAGGACGACGTGGCCGCCAGCCTGGTCCGCGATTTCGGCATCACCGTCTGTGCCATCCACGGCGAGGACGGCGACAGCTATTACAAGCACGTCGCCATGGCCCTCGAGCACGAACCGCACGTCACCATGGACGACGGGGCCGATCTGGTTTCGGCCATGATCTTCGTGGCCCTGAACCGCCTCGACGACGTGCACGCCAAGGTCCGCGAATGGGCCTCCAAGATTCCCGTCGCCGAGCGCAAGAACAAGTTCAAGAACGTGATCGGCAGCATGGAAGAAACCACGACCGGCGTGATCCGGCTGCGGGCCATGGAAAAGGACGGCGTGCTGCAATTCCCGGTCGTCGCCGTGAACGACGCCGACACCAAGCACATGTTCGACAACCGCTACGGCACGGGGCAAAGCACGATCGACGGGGTGATTCGCGCGACCAATATGCTGGTGGCGGGGAAGAAGGTCGTGGTGAGCGGTTACGGTTGGTGCGGCAAGGGCGTGTCCAATCGCGTCCGCGGCCTCGGCGCCCAGGTGATCGTGACCGAGGTGAATCCGGTCGCGGCGCTCGAAGCCGCCATGGACGGCTTCGCCGTGATGCCGATGGCCGAGGCCGCCAAGGTCGGCGATCTCTTCATCACCGTCACCGGCAACAAGCACATCATCGCGCGGCAACACTTCGAAGCGATGAAGTGCGGCGCGTTCGTTTGCAACAGCGGCCACTTCGACGTCGAACTCGATCTCGTCGCCTTGAAGGAACTGACCGAGAAGCACACGGCGGACGTTCGCCACGAGGTGGACGAATACAAGCTGAAGAACGGCAAGACGCTGTACGTGATTGGCAGCGGCCGGCTCGTGAACCTGGCGGCGGCCGAGGGGCACCCGGCCAGCGTCATGGACATGAGTTTCGCCACGCAGGCGCTAGCGACGGAATACTGCGTGCAGCAGAAGGGGAAGTTGCCGAACGCCGTGACGACGGTTCCGGCGGCAATCGAGGACTACATCGCCACGGCCAAGCTCGCCAGCATGGGAATCACCATCGATACCATGACGGCGGATCAGAAGAAGTACAGCACTTCGTGGGAACACGGGACGTGAGCCATCGCATCCGTTTGGGGCCGCCGTGGGAAGTTGCGGAGGGCGGTATGCGGCACGTCCGGCGGTTCGGCCGGCCGCGGATGCTCGATGCCGATGAGCAAGTTTGGTTGGTGTGCGGCGCGCTGCCGGCGGGTTCGAACATCTCGGTGAACGGTATCACTGTCGGCTTATCGGCAGCCGTGGAAATCACGTCGCTTTTGAAGCCGCGGAACGAACTGGCGATCAATCTTCCCGCGGCCGCTGCGCTGGGGGATATTGCGCTGGAAATCCGCGATACACAGGCCAGATTGCCCGTGCCACCCAATTCCCCCCTTATTTGAATTCGACGCCGCCAGCCAGGTCGATGGGCCGCACGTCCTTGAAATTGGGGCGGGTGAACCAATCGCGGCGGGCCGGGTCGCTCGTCATCGGCGCATTGGTCGTTGCCTTGTCCAGGTTCAGATCCATCTCGAAGCGCGGCTCCGTCCATTTCAACACCACTCGCGTGGGATACTGAATCGCCGCCGGCAGCGATCGCTCGATAACCCCGACGCGTTCGGTCTGGGCCGACAGGATTTCCGCCGTGGCGATCACCTTGTTCGTCGTGGCGTTGAGGATCACGTGCTTCTTCACCTGCGGCCGGCTGCCGGTCGCGGCGTCGGCGTCGAAGACGATTTCCTTGCGGACCGCGCCGTTCGGCAGCTTCGCCGTCCACGACAAGGTGTAGGTCCGGTCGCGGGCGTTGACGGCCACAGCGTAATCGCGGTTCTCCGGGTAATGGGCCATGCCGAGCGCTTCGAGCACCCAGCCCGGTTCGAACGGCATGCCGTCGGGCATCTTCGCCTTGCCGCTGGCGAAGTCGGCGTGCGACGCCACCAGGTAGAGCGGCTTCTCCTTCGGCGTTTCGACGAAGACCCAGAACCGCTCCTCGTTCGAGCCCATGTCGAGCTTGGCGTCGGCAATGCGGTGGGAGCTGAACAAGCGGAAGTTGCGCGGCTGGGCGGCGATCAGCTCGCCGCGCAGCGTCGCCGGGAAGACGCCCTTGCCGGAGACGCGCATGGTGATGTCGTCGTACTCGACGGAATGGAGCTTGTCGGCGCGTTCGTTGAGGAACTTGACGAAGAACGCGGCGGGAACGTCGCCGATCTTGCCGGTGGGCCGCGGTCCGGAATTCTTCTTGATGTCCTCGATCCACTTGCAACCGAGGGCGGAGGCCGCCAGCGCCGCGAAGGCAACGATTCGCAGGGATCGCATGGTCATTCGTCCTCAGTCAATGGTCCATCGTCCATAGTCATTAACAACAGTCATGAACCGTGTGACCTAAGCCATAAGCATTGTGGAATCGTTCTTCAGCCCTTCGGGCTGAAGAGAAGCAACACGGTCATCATTCATTCCGAGTTCCGCGTTTCCTACTCCCAGCCGAGCACGCGGAACACCTCGGCCTGAACGGCGGCGACCTGCTCCTCGCTCAGCCGCGGGTCGATCACATGATGGACGGCGCCGCCGCGCGAATCGCGGACCACCATCACGTCGCGGCCCGCTTCATCCCGCGTCGCATCCTCGAACTTGAACTTTTTCTTCCGCATCAGCAAGAGCGCCGCCACATAGCGGAAGTTCCAGCCATCCGGATCGTTGCTCTCCCTCAACCGATCGAAGCACTCGAGCAGCAGTTCGTCGTTGATGACGGGCTTGCGCGGCTTGTCGCCGAGCGGCACGCGGCCAACCCAATCGGCCAGGCATCCGTCGGGCGCTCCCGGCCAGGCGTCCTGGGCGAAGTCCTTGCGAACCAGCTTGCCGGCCTCTTCGATCAAGACGCCGTGGAAGCGGTCGCCGGGCTTCAACTCGCGGCCGGTCGCGGCACAAACCCGCGTCGGCCCCTGAATCTCGTAGTCGGCCATGGTGCCAGTCGCCGTTGCCCGCTCTCGGGAATCCTATCCCGTGCTGGAGCCGGGAAAGTCACGGTCGGGTCGCGCCGCGCGGGATCGCGGTTCGCTTCTGAGAAACTGTAGCGGCGGGGGAAGCCAGGAGGCCATCGACCTGCTTGCGGAGCAGGTAACCGGTCTCGCCGCCGACGCCGGTGAACGCCCACCGCAATTTGCCCGTACCGTCGATGGCGAAGAAGCGCGGGAAGCTCTCGACGCCGTAGGCCGCCGCGGCCGGCCCTCCATCATATACTGGAACCGCCAGTTTCAATCGGTCGCGCTCCGCGATTCCGGCCTCGGCCTTCGCATGAACCGCGAAGGCGACGACGGTTATCCGCGACCCGTATTTCTTTCGCACGGCGTCGGCGATGGCCAGCGACGGTGCGGCCGTCTTCTGACCCGGCATGAAGAAGACGAGCACCGCCGGCGCGCCGCGAAGTTTCGACAGGTCGAACTCGCCTGAGGTGAACTCCGGGGCGGCTTGGCCGACTGTCGCTGTCTTGATGCTCGGAATCGCGGGAGTCTCTTTTACATCGGCGAAGATCACTTCGCCCTTGCGGGCCGCTTCGAGCTGGCGCCGCACCGCGGAAACCGCCTCGCGATAGGGCGTGGCGGTTCCGGCCGCGGCCAGGTGGGCGTCGAGCCGCGCGATCCGCTGCTGGAACGGTTCGGGGCCCAATCGGGCGGCGTCCTTCATTAGTGGTGCCATCTCGGCTGACGCCAAGTAAGCG
>DATNBQ010000425.1:0-15994 GCA_035571955.1 Urbifossiella sp.
CGCGGCGTCGAAGGAAGCCGCGTTCCGCGCTTCGGTGGAACAGTGCGGGCAACCGCCCAGGTGCTGATCGAGGGCCGACGCGTCTTCCGGCGCAAGCTCGCCCGCGCCGGGAGAACCCGGCCGGCGAAAGCGCAGAAAGAATCGAGCGTCCCCGCAGTCCATGATCATTCTCGCAATTTGGCCTCTTTACCGCTCAAGGCCGTCCGCAAGTACACCTTGGCTCGCGCCAATCGCGACATCACCGTACCGATCGGTAACTCCATCTGCTCCGCGATGTCGCGGTAACTGAACTCTTCGAAATAGTAGAGGATGATCGGGGTCCGGAACGATTCATCCAGGTCATTTAATGCCAGCTGAAGGGCGGCCGGGTCAATATCGGGCATCGCCGAGCCGTTCGCCTCGCGCTCGGGCAATTCGCCGACTGCGTCCAGCGGCACGATCCGATGCCGCTTCTCATCGCGAACTCGGTGCAAGTAGGCGTTCCGCAAAATGCGGAAGAGCCAACCGCGGGCGCGGTCGGTCTCGCGAAGCTGACCGAGGCGGCTAAGCGCTTTACCGAACGTCTCTTGCGTCAAGTCCTCGGCGTCGGCCTGGGTTCCCGCAAGCCGAAACGCATAGCGATACAGAGCCTGGTAGTGGGCGTCGATCAGGTCGTGTAACCCGCCGGCCATCGCGCCGCCCTCACCTAATAGGAACCCAATGGTGTGGATTTATTCCCGAAATGCAGGAAAACCACGCCCAAGAAACGATTCGCTCGTCACCGGCTTTCATATGGGAATCCCAAAAATGCGCATGCAAGCGGAGAGCATGAACCGACGCACTCACACTCGCACTCGCACTTTTGTCTTTTTGGAATAATTTCCGGGAATAAAAGGACGGAGTTTGTATCTATGGGAGCGTGGCGGGACCGGCGGCTGCCGCCTTTCGCTGATCGATCATCGTAAGTTGCGACTATTTAACGAGTTGCGGCAATCTATGTTCGGCAGATGGGAGGCAATGAATCGTGCAGCCTCGATTCGCCCACCGGTATTTCGCCGGCCGGGAAGCCGACTGATTCAGCTCTGAACCGAGTTGAGTTGCTCGTTTCTCGTTTCTTCTGTTGGCCACACTTAACTTCGAGGAGACTCTGATGAAGCGCGTTATCGCCACCCTGGTTCTCTCGCTCAGCATCGCCACCCTGGTCGGCTGCGGCAGCGGCACCCCGACCGGAGGCGGCAGCAAGGGCACCACCCCGGCCCCCAGCGCCGCGACCAAGTCCTGAGTGCGTTGCGGCTTGATGCCGCTCAAGGCCCACTCGCAAACGCGGGTGGGCTTTCTCATGCGCTGTCACTTCGCCGCGATGGCTCGCTGCAAGGGTGCAATGACATTCGGCACCACGTAACTGTTCACCAACTCATCCAGCACGCGGCGTTGGTTCTGGTACGATTCCGCGAACGACTTGAACGGCGTCTTCCCCCAAAATTGCCGCACCGTGAAGTAGACGCTAATGGGCGCTTCGGGGAAGTTCCCCGTCCGCACCTGGTAAGCGCTCGTCCGCGTTTCCAGGCTGAGCCGGCACTGCAACTGGCAGGCGTCGTCCAGGGCAAGCATGATCGTCGGCTGGTAATTGAGCACGCGGCCGCCCGGCACCTGCGCCAGCCCTTCCAGCGGCGTTCCATTCGCGAGCGCCTCCGCCACCACCTCGTCGTGGTTTCCCTGGAACAGGAAGTCGAAGTAATAGAGCACGTCCATCGACTCGGTCTGCATGGCGTGCAAGTCGAGATGGTAGGGGGCCATTTCCAGGATGCGTTCGTTGTGGGCGTCGGCGTCCTCGATGGCCGGCGGATTGACGAAGCCGATGCAGAGCCGCCGAGCGTCGAGCGAGCACCACCGGTAGCTGCCGGCCTCGCGGTCCTCTTCGAGCATGTATTCGCCGTCCGAGCGCTTTTCGAACTCCGTCATTTTCGGGACGGCTTTTTGGACCGCTTCAAAGAAATGCAACACGGGCTCGCGCCCCGTCGGCATATCGAGTTTGCTGTGTAAATAGCTCGAGACCCCGAAGTCGTCGCAAAGGGAGGAATATGAATTCATGGGTGGGCTCTCGTGGTCCAGAGTAAGCGGGCTATTGGTGCGCCATTCCGTGGCGACAGTTGCTCCCTTGTTCCGAGGGAGGGACGGCCGGCCGGGGAGAGATGCGGCCGAACTGGTTTCGGCTGCCGTCGGGTCTTCTCTATTGTTCGATTCCGACAGTCCGGAAGCAAGGCCAGCAGAAGGCCCAAACCGCTCGCGTTTTCCGAATTGCAACAATTATAAGACACGTTGGCGGAGGAATCTGGGAGCTGCGGGCAACTTGCTCGGGTCGATGGTTTGGTGCCACAGGCATTCTTGCCTGTGCAGGCGATAAGAGCACAGACAAGAATGTCTGTGCCACCAAACTGGTGCACGTCCCCGTGCCCGCTTCCCCTCGCCCCGATACTCCGCTACACTACATTCACCTACCCCATCGACCCTTCCTCGCGGGATCACTCCGATGTTGCGCCGCCGGTTTTGCTTCTGCGTTTTTTGCGCCGTGCTTTCGGCAATCGTCTACTTCCTGATGTTCGCCGGGATGCAGACAGCGTCGGCCCAACCGCCCAAGGCCGTCAGCTTCATCAACGACGTGGCTCCGATCCTGAAAGAGAACTGCTTCGCCTGCCACGACGCCAAGAAGAAATCCGGCAAGTACGACATGACGAGCTTCGAGAAGCTGCTGGCCGGCGGGGCCAACGGCGAACCGATCGCGGCCGGCAAGCCGGAACAAAGCGAGATGCACGGCCTGATCGTCAGCAAGGAACAGCGACGGATGCCGCCCCGCGACAAGGGCGAAGCCGTACCGAAGGACAAGGCAGACGTGATCGCGCGGTGGATCAAGGCCGGGGCCAAGCTCGACGCGGGGATCGACGCCAAGGCGGACCTCGTGCGCGAACTGCGGGTCCGGTGGAAGCCGCCGGCACCGCCGAAAGTGTACCCCTTCCCGACCATCGTCAACGCCCTGGCCTTCACCCCGGACGGCAAGCAACTCGTCGTCGGCGGCCATCAAGAACTGACCGTGTGGGACATCGCCTCGGCGAAGTTGGTGAAGCGCATTTACACGCGTGCCGAACGCGCGTACGGCATGCTCTTCTTGCCGGACGGCAAGCTCGCCGTGGCCGGCGGCCGCCCCGGCCAGGAAGGCGACGTTCGCATCTTCGACATTTCAGCCAAGGGCAAGATGGACGGCGGCGTCGAGATTCTCGATGGCGTCAATGACCCCAAGGTGATGCTCAAGCAACTGCTCGACACGGAAGATTCGGTGCTCTGCATTGCCGCGACGCCGGATGGCAAGATGCTGGCGGCCGGCGGCTGTGATCGCGCCGTTCGCATCTGGGATCTCTCCGGCGGCATCGCCAAGGCCAAGCTCGACCAGACTGTCGAGAACCACGCCGACTGGGTGCTCGGCATCGCCCTCACCGCCGACGGCAAATACCTCGTGACAGCCGGCCGCGACAAGACCGCCAAGGTCTGGGATTTGAAGCTCAAGGAATCGGTCGTCACGTTCCCCGAGCATCAACAGATCGTGTACGGCGTCGCGGTGAAGGCGGACGGAACGTCCGGCTTCTCGGTCGGGGCCGACAAGCAACTGCGAACCTGGAACCCGAAGGGGGAAGGGAAGCAGGTGAAGAACGCCGGCGGCCACGGCGACGACATCTTCAAGATCGCCTTCAACCCGAAGCAGCCACTGCTGGCGACTTCCTCCGCGGACAAGTCGGTGCGGCTGTGGAACAGCAACACGCTGGCGGCGAGTAAGACGCTGGCCGGGTTGAACGATTTCGTCTTCGCGGTGGCGTTCAGCGCCGACGGCAGTCTGGTCGCCGGGGGTTCGTACGATGGCGGCGTCGCGGTGTGGAAGGTCGCCGACGGCACGCTGGTGAAGGCCTTCAACGCCAGCCCCGGCATCGTGACCAAGCAGCCGGAGCCGCCGAAGAAGAAGTGATTTGCTTTCGCACGCGCCGGCCGCGGGGTATCATGCACGTTCCCTCCACGGAGCCGAAACATGACCTCTCCCTCGCGCCGCGCGTTCCTCGCTTCATCCGCCTTGACGCTGTCCACCGCGTCCTATAATCGGGCCGCCGATCAGCCGAACGAACGGATGCGGATCGCCGTCATGGGCTGCCGCATCCGCGGCAAGCAGCTTCTCCCCGTCTTCCTCAAACAGCCGAACGTCGAGATCGCCTACGTCATCGATCCGGATGAACGGCTGCACGCGGACATGCTGAAACTGGCCAAGAGCCAGGCATCGCCGCCGAAAACCGCGACCGATGTGCGCAAGGTGCTCGAGGACCCGACGGTGACCGCTCTCGTCGTGGCGGCCCCGGATCACTGGCATGCCCTGGCCACGGTGTGGGCCTGCCAGGCCGGCAAGCACGTCTACTGCGAGAAGCCGTGCTCGCACAACCTGGTCGAGGGCCGCCGCATGGTGCAGGCCGCCCGGAAATATAAGAAAGTGGTGCAGATCGGCACGCAGCGGCGCAGCCAGCCGAGCGTCATCGCCGCCCGCGAATACGTCCTCGGCGGCAAGCTCGGCAAGGTGGCCTTCGCCCGCGCCTGGATCGGCGGCGGCCGCCCCAACATCGGCTTCGCCAAACCCGAAGCCGTTCCCCCCGGCGTCGATTACTCCCTCTGGCTCGGGCCGGCGGCCGAAGGACCGTTCACCAAGAACCGCTTCCACTACAACTGGCACTGGTTCTGGGATCTGGGCACCGGCGAGATCGGCAACAACGGCATCCACGGCCTCGATGCCGCTCGCTACGTCATGGGGCTCGACACGCCGACGAAGATTTCCTGCTCCGGCGGCAAGTATCACTATGACGACGAACAGCAGACGCCGGACACGCAGATTGCCGCATTCGATTTCCCGACCGGGGCCGGCGGCGCCGCCGGTTGCACGCTCGTCTGGGAACACCGCGTCTGGGAGAAGAAAGACCAGGGGCCGGAAGGGCAGTCGTACGGCATCACGATCCACGGCGACAAGGGAACCATGCTCTTCAACGGCGACGCCTGGCAGGTCCGCGGCGGCGACGGCGCCAGCGAGAAGCCCAAGGGCGACATGGTCGGCATGCACATCCGGAATTTCCTCGATTGCATCCGCGACGGCAAGCGACCGCACGCGGATATTGAAGAAGGGCACAAGAGCACGCGACTCTGCCACCTGGGCAACATCGCGTATCGCACCGGCAAAACGCTCTTCTTCGACGCCAAGACGGAGACCTTCCCGGCTCAGCCGGAGGCGAACAAGTACCTCGGCCGCGAGTACCGCAAGGGCTTCGAGTTGCCGAGTGTGTAGGTTTAGCCGCGAGTCGGAGACGAGTGCGTTCAGCGCTTTTCGTTCCAGGCCGGGTTGGCATACTTGGCGGCGCGGATCGCGGCGATTCGCTCGGTTTCTTCCGCGGTCCAGTCGTTGGGCTGCGCGGCGAACCGACTGGCGAGTGCATCCGCCAAGCGTTCCGGCGTGAATGGCTCGCACCCAGACATATCGTTGATCCCCGGCAGCATGGGCGCGAATTCACTTCGCGAAAGCAGAATGCTGCCATGTTGCAAGAGCGCCCCCTTCAACTTCCGCTGCGCACTGCCGGCCACCTTGGAACCGTTCACGAGCAGGTCGCCGGGCGTCTGATGCAAGAAGCAGAGCACGTCGCCGAGCTTGCGTTCTTCCCCGCAAACCACGAGGTGTGCCGCGATACCCGACTCGGCAAGAACATCGCGGAGCAAGTGGTGGAACCGGCAGATCCACGATTCGCGCGAGTGCCACGCTTTCCCTTCCGGTAAAGCCAGGGCATAAGTGAGTTCGCGGTGATGGAGGATGGCGGCCCCACCGGTCGCTCGCCGGACCACGGGCAGAGGCGAGCGGGGGGCGTTAGCCCCCTGATTCTCTTCAACGATGAGAGAATCAGGGGGCTGACGCCCCCCGCTCGCCTGAAAATACCCTAACGACAGTGTCGGTTTGCTCCAGGTGTAGAAGCGCAGCGAAGCCACGCCGCGTTCGGAGGCGGTCTCCAGCATCGCCTCGTCCGCGGCCATATGCGTCGCTCCATCGGAACGCGCCAGCGGCAACAGGCGGATCGGAGGCGTCATGAAGCCATTATAAGCCACCCCTCACACGGTCGCACCTTGTGCGGCCAGGTCCGGTTCGATCACTTCGCGCCAGCAATCGGGGCAGATGCCGTGGCTGAAGCGCGCGTCCGAGTGCGCCGTGATGTATGTCTCCACCCGCTGCCAGTAGTTCTGATCGTCGCGGACCTTCTTGCAATACGCGCAGATCGGCAGCAGCCCCTTCAATTGCTTCACCTGGGCCAGCGCGTACTCGAGTTCCTTGACGCGGTCCGCCATGGCCTGCTGCAAGCCGACGACGCGTTCGCCGACGCGGATGCGCGAACGGAGTTCCTCGCGGTCGAACGGCTTAGTGACGTAATCGTCGGCGCCGCTATCGAGGCCCGCCACGATGTCGCCGGAATGCCCCTTGGCCGTGAGAAGAATCAAGTACGTGGGAACGGCCTTCACGAGGGCCCGCGAGCGGCGGCACACTTCCGGCCCCTCGAGGCCCGGCATCATCCAGTCGAGGATGGCCAACTTCGGGCAGTCTTCGCGCTGGAGCACTTGCCTGGCGGCCTGGCCATCGCGGGCCACCACCACTTCGTGCCCCCAGTGCCGCAAGGTCGCTTCGAGGATGCGCGCCGAGACCGCGTCGTCGTCGGCCACGAGCACGGACATGGCGGGCGGCGGGGTGCCGCCGCGGCGGACGGGATAGCGCATCACGCCGGTGATCGATTTGGGAGCCACGTAATCGCGGCCCATGGACAGCGGAGATTCCAGGGTTTCTTCGGGCCGGGTCGGGGCGTCGCCGCGGTCTTCGGTCGGTTCGCACGTACACATGATGGATCGCACTCAAGTAGTTAAGGCCAGGGATTGGGAGATCGCCGCGGACAGTTCCGCGATGAGACGATCGATTTCGCGTTCGAGCCGTTCGAAGGCTTCCGGAGCGGCGGCGAGATTGTTCGAGGCGCCGATCGTTTCGAGGGCCAGTGCCGCCGCCGCGGCCGGTCCGCCGCCGACATATCCCGCGGACCCCTTCAAGGTGTGGGCGGCCCGCTTCACGGACGACGCATCGCCGGAGGCGACCGCCGATCGCAATTGTTCCAGAAGCACCGGCGCGTCCGTGGTGAAAAGGGCCGCCACTTCATCGAACAACTCGCGGTCCCCGCCGAGGCGATCGACGGCGCCGTCGCGATCGAGGGCCGGCAAGTCGGTCGGCGGCGGAGTAATCACCGGCGCGGCAATCGACGATGCGGCCCACGCCAGCACGCGCAGCAGTTCCAGTCGGTGCACGGGTTTCGACAGGTATTCATCCATGCCCGCGGCGATGCAGCGCTCGCGGTCGCCGACCATCGCGTGCGCGGTCATGGCGATGATAGGCGTATGCGTTTCGGTGCCCGCTTCCTTCTCGCGGATCATGCGCGTGGCTTCGAAGCCATCGACGTGGGGCATCTGCACGTCCATGAGCACGATGTCGAAGCGCCCGGGCGCCCAGGCCGCGACCGCTTCGCCGCCGTGCTCGGCCAGCGTGACGCTGTGGCCGCTCTTTTCCAACATGCGGATGGCGACGCGTTGGTTGACCGGATTGTCTTCGGCCAGGAGAACGCGCAGTGGACGGACGATCGGGACCCCGGAGCCCGAAGAGGCCGGCGCCTTGGGAACCGGCAGAGGAGCACTCGGAACGGCCACAGCCAGGGCCAGGTTGAGTTCGGACGACTTGACGGGCTTGACGAGGTAAGCGGCGATGCCGAGTTCGCGGCTGCGGGCAGCATCCCCTTGCCGATCGGCCGAGGTGAGCAGCAGAATTGGCACGCCGGCAATGGACGCATCCTTGGTAATCGCTTCGACGACCATAAAGCCGTCCATGCCGGGCATCATGGCGTCGAGGAGAACGACGCCGTACGGCTCGCGATCGCTCGCGGCGCGGCGCAGTTCCTCCAGTGCCGCCGGTCCCGACTCCACCGCCTTCGGCTTCGCCCCCCAGTGCCGCACCATCTCCTCCAACACGCGGCGATTGGTGGCATTGTCGTCCACGATCAGTGTCGCCACACCGTGCAGATCCGCGGGAATCGTCGCCCGCCGTTCGATGGAACCGCAGGCGCGAACGAGCGGAATTTCGAAGTGGAAGGTGCTTCCCTTGCCCAGTTCGCTTTCGGCCCAGATGCGCCCGCCCATCATTTCGACGAGCCGCTTGGTGATGGTCAGGCCGAGCCCGCTGCCGCCGAACTTCCGCGTCGTCGAGCCGTCTGCCTGGGTGAACGGTTCGAAGATGCTGGCCAATTTATTGGAAGCGATGCCGATGCCGGTATCGGTGATGCTGAAGCGCATGAGGTAGCGATCGTTCACCGCTTCGAGGCACTGGACGGTCACGACGACCTCGCCGCGCTGGGTGAACTTGATAGCGTTGCCGGCCAGATTGGTAAGCACCTGGCGGATGCGGACCGGGTCGCCGACCACCAGGTCGGGCACATCCGGGCGCAGGTCGCAGGCCAGTTCGATTCCCTTGCCGTGGGCGGTGAAGGCGAGCGCCTTGAGCGTGTCGCCGATGGCGTCGCGAAGGAAGAGCGGCACCGGATCGATGTCCAGTTTCCCCGCCTCGATCTTCGAGAAATCGAGGATGTCGTTGATCACGCAGAGCAGCGTTTCGGCGGAGGAGTTGACCAGCCCGAGCGATTCGCGCTGCTCGGTCGTGAGGTCGGTTTCGAGCAACACTTCGGTCATGCCGAGGATGCCGTTCATCGGCGTGCGGATTTCGTGGCTCATGTTGGCGAGGAACTCGCTCTTGGCCTGGCTGGCGGCCTCGGCGGCCCGCCGCGCCTTGGACAGTTGCTCCTCGCTTTGACGCAGTTCGAAGGTGCGCTCGCGGACGCGTTCCTCGACGCGTTCGTTGGCTTCTTCCAATGCCGCTTGCCGTTCCGCGGAGAGATACACTTCGCGCTGCCCTTGCCAGCAGGCGTAGGCCAGGAAAATGTCTTCGAATGCGACCCAACCGGCGTGTTCGAGCCAGCGCCACTCGGACCCGACGGCCGTGCCGTAGACCGATTCCGGCCAGAAGTAGCCGCGCAGAAAATGATCCGCCCCGGCCACGGCGGAAGCGGTGATCAGTACCCGCCAGTCGCGGTAGAAAGCCAGGAACGCCAGCGAACCGAACACGTGGAAGTGCGTCTCGATGCGGCCGCCCGACAGGTGGATGAACAGGGCGGACATGAGCATCTGGGCGGCGGCGATGGCGTGGCGCGTCGCGGTTTGGCCGGGTCTCTTCAAGGCCAGCAGGACTGGCAAACTGACGACGAGCAGGCCGAGGCCGAGAGCCGCGAGCAGGTGCGGATGCGTGCGGCTCGTCGAACCTTCCCAGGTCACGGGCGTGAGCCAGAACGCCAACAGAACGGCGGCAACCCACTCGAACGCCAGCAACCCGGCGAACAGCCGGTCGGTGCGGCGATAGACGCCGAAGCGGGCTTCCGCCGCCAATTCGGCGCTGCGCGATGCCGACCCGACGAGTTCCGCTCGAGCCACGAATCACCTCGTGATGGGCGAGTTGGGCGAATTGGGCGAATTGGGCGAATAGCGATCCGGGGCCGCCAACGGGCAGCCGTAGATCGGCGTTTTGTCGATACCGGCGGAGCGGCCGCAAAGTCGAGATTCGAGGGCCGTGCGGCCGGCGTTATCGCCGTGGGCGCCGCGGCCGCGCGTGATGCCGCCCTGGAAGAGCACCCGCCCCGCTTCATTGGAATAAATCACGGTGCCCGAGGTCGCGGCTCCGGCGGCCTTCGCCTCGTCTCCGTGCGCGTCCACGCGAACGCGGGCGCCGGGAAGCGCCGCGGCGCGGTCCCACAGTTCGCCCCGCTCCCACCCGGCTTCCATATCGGGCGGACGCACGAACACGATCTCGACATCCGCGTCCCGGCGCTCTTCCAGAACGATGGCCAGTTCGTCGAGCGTCGCCCGACTGCACGGGCAGCGCGGGTGCAAGTAGACGACAACGTGGGGTCGATCGGATGCCGGCAGCGGTTGTGAGGCTGCGGACGGCGCGGCCCCGGGCGTCGCTTCGTACTCCTGCCAAATGCCGAAGCCGATGGCGGTGGACGCCAGCCAGATCGCGATGCCGCCCCAGGTGAGGAACTCTCGCCACACGACGCTGCCTCGATGAAGCCAAGTTCAAGAGCCGATTAACCCTAGTTCACGCCACAGCGAAATGAAGCCGCTTTTCGCGGCGCGGGGCGCGGCGTTTGCCGTGCGAAATGAGATTTGAAGTGGAGCAAGAACCGATCAGTATTCCTGGAGCAGCAAGGCCCCATCCGGGGAAAACCACCCCTGGCCATCGACCTGAAAAACGCCATCGGATCGGGCGGCGAGGAAGCGGCACGATTCCACAAGGATGCGATCCAGCACGATTTCATCCATGGCGTCGAGCGGCTTGCGAATGACGATGAGTTGCTGCGTCTGGATGACGCGTTCCATGAGCGGGGCGTGGTTCGGGCTGTAGTCGCAGGTTTCGAGGAGGGCGGCGAAAGCGTTGAGGTCGCCGCGGATGTCGTCTTCCCGAGTGAGGTAGCGGTTGAGCGTGACGGGAGCATTGAGGCCGGGGCAGCGAAGTTCGCCGGCCGTCCAGCCGAGGTCGTCGCCCTTGAAATGCGGCTCGACCGGCAGGCCGAGACCGTGAAGGTGGTCGGCAAGTTCCGCCGGCGCCGCTTCGCCCAGGCTGCGGCCAAAAACTCGATACCACATGGCAAAATCCAGATTTAAGCCGCGACCCAACGGGGAGCACGAGCTCGCGCTCCCCGTTGGGTCGCGGCTAATCGAATCAGTAATCCGGGCCGGGAAGGTCGCCGGCGGTGGCGGTGCAAAGCGCGCGGAGTGTCTGCTCCGAAGCGCCGCCTTTGAACCAGCGGACCGAACCGTCGGCGAGCGCGATCATGTAGCCATCGGGCGATATGCCGCCCAGCTTCGGCAGTGGGCCGCCCGCCAGATAGACCAGGTCGTCGGGCCGCGTCCATTCCACCGGGTCGACGGCCTCCACCACGAGCGCCGTGTTCGACGTTCCGTCCCGAATCGCGGTGAGTTTCAGACCGAAGGCCAAAGTTCCACCTTTGCCCGATGCTGGCGGCGGAAAGATCGTGCCCGACCCGGTAATCGTCCGGTAATGCGTCATGCCGTTCGATGGATCGGTTCCGGGTTTCGCGTACGTCCGCGGCATTTTGGAGATCAACTGCTTGTTGTGCGGGCTGTCCCATGGCTCGCTGAGATGGAACTGCTTGTACAATTCGCCGTGCTCGATGAAGGGAAGCATCGCGACGCGCCAGCTCAGGCCGACCTTGCCCGTGGAATCGTAAATCCCGATCGGAAGTTCGAAGTTATAGGTGCTAGCAACGTTGTGAAAGCCGAGCCCGAGCTGCTTCAGGTTGTTATTGCTCATGCGCGAGTTCACGTCGCGCGGGGTCGCATCTTCAGAAGTTCGGGGCCGCCGTCCGCCCGGGGCGCTCTTTGGGGGCGCTCCATTGGCCGGCGGAGTTTCGTTGTTGTTCTTCACGGACTCGACGGGCTTCTCGCGAATGCCGAACCAGTAAGCGGCGAATGCACCTCCGCCGGCAACGAGCACGCCGCCGACAATCGCGGCAATGACGGCTGGCGACATCCCGGCTGCGGCCTTCTTCTTCGCCTTTTTCTTCTTGAGCGGCCGCTCCTCGTCATCCTCGTCATCCTCTTCTTCCTCATCGTCGTCGTCGCGGGGCCGCTTCCGGGCGCGCGGCCGGTCGTCTTCATCATCGTCGCGCGGCCGCTTCTTCGCCTTTGGCCGCTCGTCCGGCTCGTCGTCGCCATCTTCCACGACGATCTTCTTCTTCGCAGGCGGAGCGGCGGCGGGTTTCTTGGCCGGGGCCGGTTCCTCGTCCACCACTTCGAATTCCGGCGCCGCGGCCGCCGCAGGCACGACCAGCGCCATCTTGCACTTCGGGCACCGGAGCGTCTTACCGGCCGCCGCGTCCGGCGCATTCAACCGGGACTTGCATTCGGCACAAACGACCGGAATGGGCATGATTCAACCTGGGCTGGGTGGTCGAGCGATTCGAGTAGTCTACGCCTCGCCGATGAGTGAAACATGAGTTAGGGCTTCTTCGAGTCCTTGCCGAACTGCTTCCAATAGAGATCCTTGAACGGGTTCGACTTCGGTTGCACCGCGTCCTCGTTTACCAAATAGGGCGGCAGCGATTCCCACCAGCGATCGTACTCGGCGTCCAGTTTGGCCACGACCTCCGGATTGTCGGCGGCGATGTTGTTCTTCTCGCCGTAATCTGCGGACACATCGAAGAGCTGCCAGTGCCGCTGCCCCTTTTTCTTGCCGGGTGAGACAAGATGCCAGCGCGGCGTGCGGACGCTGCAATCGTCGTACTTGTGGTCGTTCACCTTCGCGCCTTTGGGCCAGCGGCCGACGTGAGTGAACAGCGTCCGTTCCGGCCACTCGGCTTTCGGATCGTTCAATAGCGGCACCAGGCTTCGCCCTTCGACCTGTTTCTCGGGAACCTTGGCCCCGGCCAACTCGGCGATGGTCGGGAAGAAATCGATGTGGGCCGCTAGGCGTGAACAATCGGCGGGCGTCAGCGTTCCGGGCCAGCGCCAGAACGACGCGGCCCGCGTGCCGCCGAGCCACGGCGTCACCTTGCTGCCGCGCATCCCCGCGTTGAACACCTCCACCCCGCCCGTCCCGCCGTTGTCGTTCATGAACACGACGAGCGTATCTTTCTCAATGCCCCAGTCCTTCAACTTCCCAAGCAACTTGCCGACGTTGTCGTCGATGTTGGCGATCATGCCGAAGAATTTGGCCGTGTTCGGCTTGGTCTTGTCCTTGTAGCGGGCTTCGTCTTCGGGGCGAACTTGCAGCGGTAAGTGCGGGGCGTTGGTGGCGATGTAGCAATAGAACGGCTTTCCTTGAGTGCGCTTGGCGTCGATCCACTTGGCGGCGGCGTTGAAGAAGAGATCGGTGCAGTATCCCTGGGTTTTTTCGAAGGTTCCATTGTGAAGGAGTGCGGGATTGAAGTAGGTGTTGCCGGGGGCGTCGCCGCAGGAGCCGGCGTAGGTTTGGCCGATGCCGCCGCAGCCGTGGATGAACATTTCGTTGAAGCCGCGGCGGCTCGGCCAGTGGTCCAGTTCGTCGCCGAGGTGCCACTTGCCGAAGATGCCGGTGGTGTAGCCGGCGCGTTGCAGCACTTCGGGCAGCGTGGTCGCGTTGAGCGTGAGCCGTTCGCGTTCGAGGATGGTGTGCGTCACGCCGTTCTTGAATTCGTGGCGGCCCGTGAGCAGCGCCGACCGGGTGGGGGCGCATGTGGGGCTGACGTGAAAGTCCGTGAAGCGGACGCCCTCGCGATGGAGCCGATCGAGGTTCGGCGTCTTGAGAATCGGATTGCCGTGGGCCGAGATGTCGCCGTAGCCTTGATCATCGGTCAGGATGAAAACGATGTTGGGCCGGCGGCCGGCGAGAGGTTCTGCGGAATAGCCCTCCGATTGCCAAATCATAGAAAGCGCAATGGTCCAGCAGAGCATCCGAATCGACATGCGCGGTCTCCTCGTCGAGTTGGTATGATTGTCCCCGCAACCCGTTCGCCGTCAATAGGGGAGGAGCCGCCTGAACGCAAATTCACCTCGCATCGGCGGCCGCCTTTTCTTACCATCACCCCAAGTCGGACGCTGCCGCGGCCACGGCCGGTCCAGGCAGATTTCCCAAAGGAGGATCGCGTGATGAATCGGCTTTTCGCCCTCGCACTCGGCGGCTTTCTCATCGCCCTCACCGGCTTCGCCGCCGCCGCCGACGACGACAACGCCAAGAATATCATCGGCAAGTGGGAAGTCACCAAGTCCGGCTCCGACCTTCCCACCGGCAGCACCGTCGAGTTCACCAAGGACGGCAAGTTGCTCGCCGTCATCAAGGGCGACGACAACACCAAGATCGAGGGCACCTACAAGGTCGAGAAAGAGAAGATGACCGTGAAGATCAAGGGCGAAGGCAATCAAACGCACGAGGAAGTGGTGACGATCCTGAAGCTGACCGAAACGGTTCTCGAAACCAAGGACAAGGACGGCAAGACGGACATTTTCAAAAAGGCGAAGTAAGCGGGAGAATCCTCATGCGATTTTCTTGGGTCTTCGCCATCGTTGCGGCTTCGCCATTCGTCGCAATGGCCCAGGAGCCGATCTTCACTCCCGGGGCGAAGCTCAAGGTCGAAGCCGAGAAAGGCTCGGCCGGCGAAGGCCCCGCCTGGGATCCGATGCTCGGCGTCCTCACCAGCGGCCGCGGCGGCAGCGGCCGCGGCGGCATCCACCGCCTCAGCATCGACGGCCAAACCAGCATCTACCGCGAGAAGGCGGGCACCAACGGCCTACTCTTCGATCGCCAGGGGCGGCTCGTCTGCTGCGAACCGGTGCTGCGCCGCGTCACCCGACGAGCCCGGCCGGCGTCGTTCCGCCGACGCGGCCAATCTCGGCATCGCCTCCGAATACGGAGGAGAATCGCCCGGCGCCCGCCGATTCTATTCCGCTGAACGACACGAAGGACTCGAAGGAAAACGGCACGTTTCTGATCGTCGCCATCGTCGGCACGGTGATTGGACTGCTCATCGCCGTCGGCGGCGGCGTGTTGCTGTTGAATCAGAAGATAAAGGCCAGTGTGGAACGAGTAAAGAGCGATCGCGACGCTTTCGGCGATGAGCCTGACGACTGCTTCGATGAGGACAACGATCGCCCGCGCGGCCGCAGGCGATAGTTGACGCCGGGTCAGCGCCGCGTCACGGCGATTCCTTGCGGGCCGGCGCGCCAGTCGAGCGGCGCCGGGCACAGCCCCAGCCGGTCGTGGTCGATCTTCCCCGTCAGTTCCTGGTAGACGTGTTTCACGTTGTCCTTGTTCATCGCCGGGCCGGCCACATCCACCCCCGTCCACTCCTTGTACCACGGGAAGTCCAGGCCCTTGGTGATCGCTTCGAGGCTCTTGTTGCTGTCGATGCCATCGGCCACGGCCTTGCGCAGCTCGGCGATGTAGCGTTTCTGCTTGTCGAGCAGTTCCTTCGCCGCCGGCTTGCCGTGGCCCGGGCAGACAATGGCGATGTCGAGCTTCTTCATGCCGTCGAGGCACTTGATCCACGAGGCGGTATTGGAGTGGCCGAAGTAGTTGAAGGCGCCGTTGCCGCAGGCGTCGCCGGTGCAGAGAATTTTGTGCTTCGGTAAATAGGCGACAGCGTCGCCGCTCGTGTGCGAGTGGCCGAAGTGCAGAAACTCGACGCGCTGCGTGCCGTCGTCGAGCACGTACTTGTCGTCGAACGGAATATCCACTTGCTTGAGTTCGGATTTGCGCAAGTCCTCGCGCCCTTCGATGCCCTTGCTCGCCTCTTCCCACTGCTTGGGGCCGTTCACTTTCAATAACCGGGCGGCGGTCTTGTGGGCGACGATCTGGGCGCCTTCCTTGGCCCACACCGCGTTGCCGTAGGCGTGGTCGCCGTGGTGGTGCGTATCGAGCACGTACTTGATCGGCTTCTTGCTCGTCTTCTTGATGTCGGCAATCACGTCCGCCGCTTCCTTGGGGAAATTGGCGTCGATGACCACGACGTAATCCTTGAAGACGATCCAGGTGTGATTCGAGCCGCCGAAGGGAATGGTCTTGTCGGTCGCGCTGATGGAGGAATAGCGGAAGAAGACGCCGGGGGCGATCTCCTTGACGTCGTTGAACTTCATCTCGGGTATGAGGGGGCCTTCCGGGGCCGCGGCGCGTTCAGTCGCGGCGTATACGGCAAAGGCGAAGGCGACGACCACCGCGGCGAGCAATGAAAATCGCTTGAGCATGGGAACTCCCTGGGTTATTTCGATGCGGAGCGCGGCTCGTCGGCACTCGCGCTTCTCCGTCGCTCTCTGCTACGCGGATTCAACC
>DATNBQ010000426.1:0-12504 GCA_035571955.1 Urbifossiella sp.
ATGGCGGCATGGGAATGGCCCCCAACATGGCCTTCGGCGGAATGCGGATGCCGTTCCCCTTCCAGATCACGGAAGAGGAACCGCTGCCCGCCGGTGAAAAGCCCGAAGGCTACGTTCTGCCCGCGGCCGGGCACCCCGTCATGTTCAACAACACGATGGGCTACTATCCGTTCCCCGGCATGAATCGCTACGGACGCGGCATGGGCGGCGGCTACGGCATGGGCGGCGGCATGATGCGCGGCATGCAGGGAATGGGCATGAACCGCCCGCAATCATCGACGACGCGGTGAATAGGAGCGCGACATGGATGTTCGGTTAGCGGCTCGGCGTCCGACAATACGGGCGTGGTTGGCCGGCGCGGCGCTCGCCTCCGGGATGACGGCGCTGGCGGCGCGCGCGGCCGGCGACGATCTCGGCACGACGCCGCGGAACGCGCGAACCGCCGCGGTCACCGGGAACGAACCGGCCTGGCTCTCGGGCGTCGACCCGAACGTCATCCCGGCCAGCGGCCTGCTTCCTTCGCGTTCGGCCAACGACGTTCAACCGCTCGGCCCGCCGCCTTTGGGCGCTACACAACAGCCGGCCGCGTCGACCGGTCTGCAGTTCCCGAAGCTCTTCAATCGATCGAAGAATCCGTCGCCGCCCGTCCCAATGACCGGGGCCATTCCGGCGCCAAATCCGAACGCGGCGATACAGGGAGCGACCTCGCGCGGTTCGCCGCTTCTCGCCGGGCCGCCGGCTTACCGCTGGTTCGGCTACGGCGCTCCGACGCCCGGCGCCAACAACTTCGCACCCTCCGGCTCTGGCCAGTATCCCCGCGGCTCGGCGAACTGGTTCGGCGTGACCGGCGCGACGCCGGGCGCGTTCCCCACTTCCGTGGTCAATCCATTACATGCCGCGCCGGGGAACGAGCCGCCGACTTATGCGGCAGCGCCGATGCCAGTGCGGCCGATGCCGATCGTTCGCAATCCCGCGCCGCGGCCCGCGGTCGCGGCCGACCCGCCGGCCCATCCGCCTTTGCCGGACTACTTGCTGTCTGAAGATGCGACGCCGCGTCAGCGCCCGGTCCATACGGGATCGTTGCCGCCTCCACAATTATCGAAGATGGAGCTGCCGCCGCCGCAGATGCTACCGCCGCCGCGGATGGAGGAACCGACGCGAACGGCGCTGCCGCCGCTGCCGGAACCGGTGGGCGTGCCGCAATTGCCGCAACCGATCCATCACGAAACTATGGGCAAGGGGCCGAATGCACCCGCGCTGCCGCCGTTGCCCGAACCCATCGGAGCGAGTGCCGGTCCCCAGGCTCCCGAGATGCCGGCGGCGCCGACTGCCCCGGTGAAGCATGAATCGGCTGGCCCTGTCGCGCCGCTGCCGCCCGATGGCATCTTGATGCCGCCGGAGAAGCCGCATTCGGTCAAGGAACCGGCGCCGATCGCGAAGCCCGCGAGCGTGCCGGATCCCATGAAGCCGATCATCGGCTTGCCGGTGCCGAGTGACGCCAAGCCGCTGCCGTTGCCTCCGGCGGTGGCGGGCGACCCGTGGCAAGCGACGCCGGCAAATGCCCGGCCGGCGAAGCCGCCCGGGGCGTGGGGCCCTGTCGCCCCGGCCGCGCCGCTTCCGCCGTTGCCGCCGCCGAACCTTTCCAACGAACCGGGCGCGTCGAATGCCAAGCCGGCCGCGATCGTTCGCGGCCAGATGCCCGATTTGCCGCGCACTGACCCAATGGTCATGGTTGTTCAGAACGTGTGCCGCGGCCGCGCCGCCGGCGTGGATGTCCGCTGGACCGGCAGCAAGAAGCTCATGGTCTGCTTTGAAGTGCGCACGGCGGCGGAAGCGGAGCATCTGGTCCGCGACATTAGCGCTCGTCGCGAACTCGCCCCGCTGGCCATCGACTTCTGCGCTCTCGTGAAGTGAAGCTATGCCACGTGAAGGGTTGACGGGATGACAACTCCATTCTACGTTGAAAAGTGCAAGTGCTAGTCCGGCCAGGGGTTGCGTGCTTGGCAGTTCGTGAAACATCATCGGCGGCGATACCGTCCGTGGCCGCTTGTGTCTAACGAGGATGGCGCATGGCAACGAGACCAAAAATCAAGCCCAAACCGACGGCTGCCACGCGGAAGAAGTGGCCCGGTGATCGTGATGCCGAGGTGGCTGTGGCGGCTCGCGAGTCAGGCGCGGAGCCGTATCATCAACCGCTTCGGGATCGCCTACATAAGGTCAAAGAAGTGGATGCGGTCTACGTTTCCACGGACGATGCCGGGATTGTCCATGTATACTCCATCGTTCGCGACTTCGGCGACTTCTACGAAAGGCTCGCGAAGCAAGAGCACCTGGCACAGCAGGATTGCCCTGATGTCGATTTTGAGTTCCACGTCAGGGCTCACCAGGGCCGAAAGCCGTATATGGCCGTCCCTTTTGAATCCAACCCCGTGTTCGTCCGATGAGCAAACCATCCGCTCAAACAGACCAGTCACGCGCATGTTACGAAAGATTCCAGCACAATGTTGCGCTCGCAAAGCGCATCGAAGCATCTTTGCCATCCGACGCCAATTGGTCTTGTGTGGTCATGTTTTACGCGGCAGTTCACCTGATGAATGCGTACCTTTGCATCAAATCCAACGTGAGGCTAAATGTCGACGATACAGACCACCGGCTACGAAGGGTGGAAATGGAGAAATGCCCGGAGTTGGGAATTTCCCCAAGGAAATACAGGCAGCTAAAAGACATGAGCGAAGCCGTTCGCTACGACCCCGGCTATCAGTGGTCGGATAATCCGCACCTCACAGACGCCAAGAGGCTACTTCGGGTTTGCGTCGATATCGTTGAACCGAAAGTGAAAAAGCAACTCGGTATCTAGCGATTTCAAACTGAGACACTACCGAAGTAATTGTTCCTTACCTTTCGTCCTGGCGCATGGCATAATATCGCCATGCGTGCTCTCCCCTTTGCACTCGTGATCTGCGTTGCCAGCTCTTCCTCCCCGGTGCGCGCCGCCGCCCCGCCCGTCGATCCGCGCGGGGCGGACTTCTTCGAAAAGAAAATCCGGCCTCTCCTCGTCGAACACTGTTACGCCTGCCATTCCAGCGATGCCGCCGCGAAGAAGAAGTTGCGCGGCGGATTGCGGCTCGACAACCGTGAGGCACTTCGCAGCGGCGGCGACAGCGGCCCGGCTATCGTTCCCGGCAAGCCGGCCGGCAGCCTGCTCATCGAGACGTTGAAGTACGCGGGCGAGATCAAGATGCCGCCGAAGGGGAAGCTGCCGGCCGCCGCCATCGCGGCCTTCGAGGAATGGGTGAAAATCGGCGCCCCCGATCCGCGCACCGCGAATAACGCCGTTCCCAAAAAGCAGGTCGGTTTAAGCATCGCCGAAGGGCGAAAGTTCTGGTCGTACCAGCCGATCGAGCGGCCCGAGCTTCCCGTCGTCAAGCAAAGCGACTGGCACGCCAACGACATCGACCGCTTCATTCTGGCCGGCCTGGAAGCGCAAGGTCTGCACCCCTCCGCGGACGCCGACCGGGCCACGCTCATTCGTCGGCTTTACTTCGATCTGCACGGCTTGCCGCCGACGCCGGAGAAAATCGACGCCTTCATCAATGACGCCGATCCGCGTGCATACGAGAAGCTGGTCGATCGGCTGCTGGCATCGTCGCGATTCGGAGAACGCTGGGGCCGCCACTGGCTCGATGTCGCGCGCTTCGCCGAATCGGTCACGCTGCGCGGCCTCGTCTTCAAACAAGCCTGGCGCTACCGCGATTACGTCATCGATTGCTTCAACCGCGACGTGCCGTTCGATCGCTTCGTTCAAGAACAGATCGCCGGCGACCTGCTCCCCGCCGCCACAGCGGAAGAACGCAGCCGCCTCATCGTCGCCACCAGCTACCTGCAACTCGGCAACGCCAACCTCGAAGAGCAGGACAAGAAGCAACTCCGCATGGATGTGGTCGACGAACAACTTGACGCGATCTCCAAGGGTTTTTTGGCTCAAACAATCACCTGCGCCCGCTGCCACGATCACAAGTTCGACCCGATTCCCACGGCGGATTACTATGCTCTCGCGGGCATCCTGCGGAACGTGAAGTCGCTGAGGGACGCGAACGTTTCCGAATGGGTGGAAGTGCCGCTGCCGGCGTCGCCGGAAGTCGAGCGGGCCGTCAAGGAACACGATGCGGCCGTGGCGGCGCTGCAAGCCAAGATCAAAGTCGCCAAGGCGAAGGCGCCGCGCGCCTCGGCCACCGGGGCATTGGCAATCAAGGACGTGCCCGGCATCGTCGTCGATGATTCCACCGCCATGAAGGTCGGAGAATGGAAGGATTCCAAGGTCAATACGACGTACATCGGCGCCGGCTACACCCACGACCTCGATGTCGGCAAGGGCGAGAAATCGATTACCTTCCAGCCGGAACTTTCCGCGACCGGCAAATACGAAGTGTGGTTCGCCTATTCGCCGGGAACCAACCGCGCCGCGAAGGTGCCGGTAACCGTGTTCAGCGCGGAAGGCGAGAAGTCGTTCACCGTGGACATGACGAAACTGCCGCCGGTCCGAGGCCGCTTCATTTCGCTCGGCCAGTTCCGCTTCGAGAAGGACGGGCAGAGCTTCGTGCTGGTTTCGAACGAGGGAACCAAGGGTCACGTGTGCGTGGACGCCGTGGCGTTCATCCCCGCGGAGAAAGTGGCGAGCCTCGCGCCGGTCGCCAAGGGTGCGAACGCCGTGGCCCTGCTGGAAGCCGACTTGAAGAAACTGCTGGCCCGCGCCCCGAAGCGGCCGCTGGCAATGGCCGTGATCGAGGAGAAGAAGATCGAGGAGTGCCGGATTCACGTTCGCGGCTTGGTGGCGAATCAAGGGGCGATCGCGCCGCGCGGCTTCTTACAAGTCACGACCGTGGGTTCCTTAACACCGATGCCCAAGGATCAGAGCGGCCGCAAGCAACTCGGTGAATGGATCGCTTCCAAGGACAATCCGTTGACGGCGCGGGTCTATGCGAACCGTGCCTGGCACTGGCTTTTCGGCGCCGGCCTGGTCCGCACCGTCGATAACTTCGGAACCACCGGCGAACGCCCATCGCACCCGGAATTGCTCGACCACCTTGCCTCGCAGTTTATCCGCGACGGCTGGTCGGTGAAGAAACTGGTGCGGTCGATCGTGCTCAGCCACACTTATCGACAGGCCCCGACCCCGAATGGCAAAGACATCGAGAACCGATGGTTCGGCCGGGCCAACCGCCGGCGGCTCGATGCCGAATGCATTCGCGACGCCATTCTGTGCACGAGCGGCCGGCTCGGCGACGAGCACGCCGGTCCGATGTTCCCGCCGTCGCTTGCCGCCGATTACGGATTCAAGCAGACCGCGACTTGCCGGAGCGTTTATATGCCGGTGTTCCGCAATGCCTTGCCCGAGTTGTTCGAGGCGTTCGATTTCGCCGATCCAAGCACGGTCACCGGCCGCCGGAACGCGAGCACCGTCGCTCCGCAAGCGCTCTTCATGATGAACAACCCGTGGGTGATCGAGCAGTCTAAACACGCCGCGGAGCGACTGCTCGCCGAGCATTACTCCACCGAGGAGGCCCGCATCGTTCGCGCGTATCGGCTCGCGCTCGGCCGCGCGCCGACGGCGGGAGAACTCCGCGTCGCGGCAAAGTTCCTGGCATCGCACACCGACGCCAAGGATGCCTGGGCGGCACTCGTGCAGGGCATCTTCGCCAGTGCGGATTTCAGATACGTGGAGTAGGAACTCATTCGAAAGAAGAAACGCAGAGGATTCACCACGAAGGCAAGACGAAATACACTTAGAGTGCGTTTCAGAATCACCCCTCACCCGCCATCTCGCTTTGCTCGATGGCGGGTGAGGGGTAATTCTGAAACGCACTCTTAAGAAGCCAAAAGCCGAATTCCCAACGCCGCTTTCTTCTTGGCGCTTCTCCGAGTAATCTGTGTGCCTTCGCGCTGAATATTGCGACATTCGCAACATCAAGGAGTCTGTCATGACGCGTCCATTCATGGCTGCCGCGATCGTGTGTCTTGCCGCTGCGGCCTGGGGCGCCGCGGGGCGCGAAGCGGCGGACAAAAAGCCCGACCCCATTAATCCCGATCCCAAGGGGGTGCGGCCTATCGCAGCCGCCGACACCGTCTGGATTGAAGAGTTGACGTGGATGGAGGTGCGCGACGCCTTGGCCGCCGGGAAAACCACGGTCATCGTGCCGACCGGCGGCGTCGAACAGAACGGACCCTATCTGGCCACCGGCAAACACAACTACATCCTGCGGGCCACGGGTGAAGCCATCGCCCGGAAGCTGGGCAACGCCCTGGTCGCACCCATCGTCGCCTTCGTTCCCGAAGGGGACATCAGCCCGCCGACCGGCCACATGAAATATCCCGGCACCATCACGCTCAGCGAGGAAACCTACGAACGGCTTCTGACCGATATTTGCGCGAGCCTCGCCCAGCACGGCTTCAGTAACATCGTTCTCATCGGCGACAGCGGCGGCAACCAAATCGGCATGATGGCCGTCGCCGCCCGGCTCAACAAGAAGTGGGCCGGCAAGAGCCGCGTCCACTTCATCCCGGAATACTACGATTATGCCGGCGTGGAAAAGTGGCTCGAAAAGCAGGGCATCAAACAAACGCCCGAAGGATATCACGACGACTTCATCATCACGGCGCAGATGATGGCCGTGAACCCGGCGGCGGTGCGGGCCAAGGAACGGCAAGCGGTCGGCAAGTTCTCGATTAACGGCCTCGAACTCGCGCCGGTCGAGAATACCGTCGCCTGGGGCCGCAAGATCATCGACTACCGCGCCGACGCGACGGCCAAGCTGATCAAGGCCGCCGTCGCGAAGAAGTGAACCGAATCCAGAATGGCGAATGACGAAAAATGACGAATTCAGAATGGCCCCGCTCGATTCGTCATTCTGAATTCGTCATTTCGATTCCAAGGGGTGGCCGGTGAAGGTCGTTTGCATCAGCGATACACACGGCAGCCATCGCCGGCTGGCCGTGCCGCCGGGCGACCTGCTCATCCACGCCGGCGACGTTACCGTGGACGGCTACCTGGACGAACTCGACGACTTCAATCAGTGGCTCGGCTCGCTGCCGCACCCGAACAAAGTGCTCATCGCCGGCAACCATGATTTCTGCTTCCAGGAGCAGGCGTCGCGGGCCCGGGCTCGCATCACGAACGCCATGTATCTGGAAGACGATTCGGCGATCGTCGCGGGCGTCAAGATTTACGGAAGCCCGTGGCAGCCTTACTTCGGCGGCTGGGCATTCAACCTGCGCCGCGGCGAACCGCTCGCCGCTGTATGGGCCAAAATACCGGACGATGCCGACATTCTCGTCACGCATTCGCCGCCGGAAGGAATCCTCGATCGCAACCGCTGGGGCGAACCGTGCGGCTGCCGCGATCTGCTGAACCGCGTGCGCGAAGTGAGGCCGCGGTTGCATGTCTTCGGCCACATCCACGAAGCGGCCGGTCTGTTCCACGACGGCGCCACAACCTTCGTGAACGCATCGCAGCCCCCGCGCCATGCCACCGCTGCAATCCCCGAACCGATGGTGGTCGAGTTATGATCCGCGTTTCGATCGCCAACCCGTACGAATACGATCTCGATTTCCAGGCGTTGAAATCGGCGGCGACGGCCGTGTTGACCGGCGAAGGGGTCAAGGAGGCCCGCGTCACCCTGGCCTTTGTGGACAACGCCCACATCCACCGGCTCAACAAGCAGTTCCTGGATCACGACGAACCGACCGACGTACTGACCTTCCCCTACACGCCGCCCGGCGCCAAGAAGATGGAGGGCGAAGTGGCGATCGGCATGGAGGTCGCCCGCGAGTACGCCGCCGATCGCGGCCACGACCCGAAGCTGGAACTCGTGCTCTACGCCATCCACGGCTGCCTGCACCTGTGCGGTTACACCGACACCGATGCCGCCTCCGAGAAAGAAATGCGCGCCAAGGAACGCGAATACCTGGGCCGGCTCGGCCTTCCAGATATCGCGTGAATCGAGCGACGATGGTCGCCCGGCTCGCTCCCGTCGCCTTATCCCACGAACACGCCGTTGGTATTGATGCCGGGGAACGGATCCTCGGCGAGGAACGGGTCGAAGTTGTCGTTCTTCAGGTTAACGCCGAGGTAGGCCGTGGCGGTGTCGCCGCCGCCATCGCCCACGCCGGTGAGCAGGTCGGCGAACTGATCCTGATCGAAGGTCTTGGCGGCCACGCGGACGCCGCCGCGATTGTTCGGGTCGCCGGCGAAGAAGTTCACGAACGGCACGGTGTTGGCCGGGCCGATCGCCGGGTTGAGCAGGTCCTTCCCGGAGAATATCTTCACTTGCGGCCCGCCGCCCGGCCCCGCCCCCGCGATCAAGTCGCCGAAGCCGTCGCCGTTCACATCGCCGATCGCCACATACGACCCGTTGCGGAGCACGGGGTCGAACACGAAGAAATCGCTGACGAGGTTGTGGAACTGGAGATTGGCGAGGCTCTTGCCGTCCCAGAGGGAGACGCGCGGGCCACCGGCGAACCCCGCGGAGACGGCCACGTCGGCGAAGCCGTCGTCGTTCATGTCGCCCACGGCGGCGCGGGCTCCGCCGCGGAAGTCCGGGGCGTTGATGCCGAAGTAGCTGACCATCTGGGCGAAGCTGCCGCCCGAGTAAATGTTGACCCGCGGGCCGCCGCCCTGATCCGGCGTCGCGACGAGTTCGGCCTTGCCGTCGCCGGTGATGTCGCCGGCCGCGAGGAAGACGCCGCCCTGGAACGTATCGAATGGGAAGGTCGTGAACAGCGGGGCGCCATTGGTTCCGCTGAGAACCGTGACCTGGGCGGCGACCCCGGGGCCGGTGCCGACGGCGAGGTCGTCGACGCCGTCGCCGTTGAAGTCCGCGGTGACGGTGCGGACGCCGCCGAAGAACGACCCGAACGGCGTCAGCGTCTTGATCAGGTTGCCGCTCGGCCCGAACATGCTGACCGTGGCAATCCCGCCGGCGCCCGTGCCGATCGCGAACGTCGTTTCGGGAAGCAGTACCGGCGTCACGCTTAGCGTGCCCTCCGGTTCGCTGCCGATCGAGTAATTGTTCGACAGCAAGGTCGCATTCGTGATCGTGATCGGGTACGAACCGATCGGGCTGGCCGGCGTCGCCGTGGTGGCGAGCGCGACCGTGCCGACCACGGATGCCTGGCTATCGCCGTTCACCAGCCCTTGCACCGAGAAGGTGAACGGCGGGTTGGCCTGGCCGATGACTCGCGTCGCGTTGTTCGCCGCGATCGTCAATGGCGCCTTGGTCACCACGACGTTGGCCGAGGTGAACCCGGTGACCTGGTAATTGCCGTTCGGCACGAGCGTGTTGGTGATGGCGTTCGGATACGTGCCGACGGGCGACGCCGGGGTCACGGTGGTGCCGAGCGTGCTCGAACCGAAAACGCCGGCGGCCGTGTCGCCGTTCACCAGCCCGTTCACGGTGTAAGTCAGCGTGGGAGCGGCGGCGCCGTAAACCTTCGTGGCCGGGTTGGCGGCGACCGAGATGGGCGCCTTGGTAATCACATGGGCGAACGGGGCGGAGGTCGCGGTCGGGAAGTCGCTCGGCACCAGGTGTTCGTAAACCGCGTAGAAGGAAGGCGAACCGGCGTTCTGCGGCGGCAGTGTCACGCTGGCCTGGAACGCGCCGGCTGAAAGTGTCTTGGTGCCGACCAGCGTTCCGGCGCCCACCGGGCCTTCGAAGATCTCGACGGTGCCGCCGGTGAGCGGCGCTTCGAGCGGTTGGAAGAGCGGCAGCGAACCGCCGGGCAGCGATGCCGTCACCGCGATCGTGAACGATTGGCCGTAAACCGTCGAAGTCGGCGGGCCCAGCGTGAGGGTCGGCCCATTCGCAAGCAGCACGACGCCCTGCGAAGTCGAGGCGCCGCGGTTGCCGCCCGAATCGAGGCCGACCACCGTCACCGTGTACGCCCCATCCGGAGCATCCACCAGATTCGGGTCGGTCGGCGACGGATTGAGCACCGCCGGGTCGTACTTGCCATTCCAGTCGAAGCCGACCGTGGAACCGCTTCCGGTAAAGACGCGGAGCGGAACGCCGGTCACGGCATTGGTGATGTCCACTTCCCAGCCGGTCAGGTTGGTGTCGGCAACTGTCCCCGTAATGTGCGTGGTGGTCGGCAGGTTGCTGACCCCGGTCGGGTCGAGCACGTTCTGCGTGACGGCGGCCGTCGCGGTGGGCAATGTATTGTCCACGGTGAACGAGGTGGTCGCCGACGTAAACGTGTTGCCGAAGGCATCGGTGACGCTGGCGAAGGCGGTGTACGAACCGTCCGGGGCCGGCGTCGTTCCATCCGCCTCCAGGCCGTTCCACGTCTCGCTGATCGGGAAGGTGTTGTCGCCGAGCGGCGTGCCCGTACCGCCAGGAACTGGGACCTTCACCGTGATGCCGTTGCCGTCGATCTCCACGAAGTAGTTGGTGATGTTGCCGCGTTCGCTGTGCGCCGTGGTCGTAAAGGTGATGGAATCCTGCGTGCCGCTGCTGACCGCCGGCGAGATGAACGCCTGCGAACCGGCCAGAGGATCGAGCGTCGGCGCTTCCACCGATTGCGAAACCGGAGCCGAGGTCACCGTGTTGAAGGCGACCTGGTTCGGGTCGAAGGTCGCCGTGATGTCGAAGGTGCCGGCCGTCGGGAAGGTCGTGGTCAGCGTTGCGACTCCCGCCGGACCGACGAACGCCGAACCGATCGGCGTGCCGTTGAGATTGAACGTCACGGGGACGGTGCCGGGAATGATCGAGGCGCCGCCCTGCGGGGTGACCGTGGCAGTGAGCGTGACTGGCTGGTTCAGCGTCGCGGGGTTCGGGGCCGGCACGGGCGCGAGAGCGACCGTCGCGTCGGCCAGCACCCGCGTCACCGTCACCTCGGTCGGCGAATAGGCGATGTCGAACTTCTGGCCGCTCGCGAACACCACATTGTTGCTGGTGAACGTGCCCGAGATTGTGCCCGCTCCGGCTTCCTGAATGATGACGAAGGTATCGCCGACGTTGATGCCGGATCCGAAGTTGGCGACGAGCGTGGCGCCGTTGATCTGCAGATTGCCGTTCACAGCCAGCGTGTCGGAGTTGCCGGCGGCGAGATCGACGACGAACGTGGTCTGCGGGCCCCAGAAACCTGGGCCGCTGGTCAGGGTGCCGGCCGGGCTCACCGTGCTTCCCGGCGATATGGAGCCCTTCGACGGAACGACTGCCGTGCCGATGGTGCCTACGGTGCCGAGGCCGCTGAGGGTGCCGCCAGTGAGTTGCACGTTGCCGACGCCGGTATCGACCTGCACGTTGCCGGCGGCGATGTTCAACCCGAGCGTGGAACCGGCGGGCGGCGCCAGATCGAGTCGGCCGGCCCCCGTCTTGGTCGCGACCGCGCCGGCTGCATTGATTCCCGTGCCGATCAAGAGGTCGATGTCGTTCGGGTTGGCGTCCACATCGTCCACGGCGATGGTCTGCGAGCCGCTGCCGAAGTCGAGCGTGCCGCCGCCGATGATCGAAGACGCGCTGGCGGCCGGGGCCGGCGCCGCGATCCCGGACTGAAGTGCCACGGTCGTTCCCGAGCCGATGTTAATCGTGCTATTCACCAGCGAGGCGCTGAGGATGCTGCTCGCGCCGATCCCATTCGCGCCGATGGTGATGGTCGAATCCGTCAAGGCGATGTTCCCGGTGGAACTGAAGCTGCCGCCCGTGCCGATCGCGATCGAACTCGGATCCATGGTCAGCGTGCCGAGCGAAATCGCTACGTTCGACTGACCGGTGATCGAGGCGTTAGTGAGCGTCGAGGCCCCCGTGACGGTGAGGTTGGCGAAGTTGCCGAAGGTGATCTTCGACTTGTTGCCGTTGAGAATCAGGTTGGCGGCACTGAAGGACGCCGGGTGAGCCGCGGTGCCCTGGCCGTAGCTAATCGGCGTATTGATCAGGTTCACCGTTCCACTCGATGCGAACGTACCGGAGGTGCCGAAGGTAATCGAGTTGCCGTTGATGGTGGCGTTCCCGGCCGAGAACGAATCCTGATCGCCGCTGAGAACGAACGGCCCGACGCCGGTGCCGCTCGCCGTATCCGCGATGTCGCCGGTTTGCAGCGAAGCCTTGTCGTCGAGGATCGAAACCTTGGTGGCCCCGGTCATGACCACGATAGGCAGTTTGACGGTGCTGCCCGACTGGCCGGCGACGCCGACGCTGAGCGTGGCGGCGGGGTTGGCCGCGGCGGCGCCGGTCAAGGTGAAGGTGTCCGTCGGCAGCGTGCCGATTTGCACCTTGCTGTTGGCCCCGAGCGAAAGCGACGCCGGGCTCGGCGTGGCGATGGCGATCGTCACCGACCCGCCCGCAGTGAAACTGCTGGTGTTCCCCAGGCTCACGCGAGCGCCGGTGATCGACGCCGTGCCCGCGATGGTCGCGGTCGCGCTATCCGGCATGGTGATCGAACCGGTGCTGATGCTCAGATCCTTGACGCTGAGGGCGGCGGGCGATCCGTTGAAGCTGACGGTCGAGGTGC
>DATNBQ010000427.1:0-5470 GCA_035571955.1 Urbifossiella sp.
GTGGGCAGCCTCCGCCTCCACCGTCTTGCCGTCGGGGCTCATTAGCACGCTCGTCATGAGGCCGAGCGAGCCGTACCCTTGCGCGACCGTATCGGATTGCACGTCGCCGTCGTAGTTCTTGCAAGCCCACAGGTAGCCGCCGTTCCACTTGAGGTTCGCCGCCACCATGTCGTCGATGAGCCGGTGCTCGTAGGTCAGCTTCTTGGCGTCGAACTGGGCCTTGAACTCCTTGTCGAAGATCTCCTGGAACAGGTTCTTGAAGCGGCCATCGTAAACCTTCAGGATGGTATTCTTGGTGGAGAGATAAACGGAATAATCGCGGCCGAGGCCGTAGTTGAAGCAAGCGCGGGCGAACCCCCGGATGGATTCGTCGAGGTTGTACATGGCCATGGCGACGCCGCCGCCGGGAGCCTTGAAGACTTCCTTTTCAATGGTCGGGCCGCCATCCGCGGGGGTGTAAGTCAGCTTCACGGTGCCGGCGCCCGGGAAGAGGATTTCGCTGGCCTTGTACTGGTCGCCGAAGCCGTGGCGAGCCACGACCACCGGCTTGGTCCAGTGCGATACCAAACGCGGCACGTTCGAGCAGACGATCGGTTCGCGGAAGATCGTGCCGTTGAGAATGTTCCGGATCGTGCCGTTCGGCGACGGGTACATCCGCTTGAGGTTGAATTCCTTGACGCGGGCTTCATCCGGCGTGATCGTCGCGCACTTCACGGCCACGCCGTGCTTCTTCGTCGCTTCCGCGGAATCGAGCGTCACCTTGTCGTCGGTGGCGTCGCGGTGTTCCATCCCCAGGTCGAAGTATTTCAGGTCGATGTCGAGGTACGGGAGAATCAGTTTCTCGCGGATCTTGTGCCAGATGATGCGGGTCATTTCGTCGCCGTCCATCTCGACGACGGGGTTCTTTACCTTGATCTTCGCCATGGTTGCTCCGGTTGTGGTGGGAAGAGTTAGGGTATTTGTCGCGTGGACGTGCGAACAGAAGGGCGAAACATGATTAGCCGCGAGGCAACGCCGAGCGCGCCTGTTCTAATGAGGCAAACGGCCTATCCTAAGCAGCGGTCCGTCCCTTCGCCCCAGGTTCCCATCCGCAATGAGCGCTAAACCCTTGCCGCTTCCCAGTCTCGGCTTGAATCCCTCGTCCGCGGCCCAGGGCACGACGCCGGGAAGTTTCTCGCTGCGTCCGACCCTGGCGCCGGGCGTCGCCGGAGCGCGAACGTTCGCGTCGCCGGATACGCCGGGGATGCCGGCTCCTTCGGACAAGACCGCGTGGGACTTCCTCCCCGATGGGTGGAACAGCTGGGTGGAGGAACCCGGCGTCGCCGCCTCGGTCCTGTGGGACTTCGCCGCCATCTCGCAGCCGTACGAATTCAGACAGTCGGATGGCTCAACGCGTTTCGTCACGCTCGACAAAAAATGGGAAGGCTTCGCCCCCATCACGCAACTGGAACATGCTCGCCTTGGGATCATTACGCCGCAAATGAAGCGGGTCGCCGAGCGCGAGAAGCACTTGACCCCGGAACAGGTGCGCGACGAGGTCGCCGCCGGCCGCATGGTCATTCCCGCCAACAAAGTGCATCTCGGCTACCACCTCGATCCGATGGCCATCGGCCGGGCCAGCCTCACCAAGGTGAACGCCAACATGGGCGCGTCGCCGGTCAGTTCCAGCACCGAAGAAGAAGTCGAGAAGTTGCGCTGGGCGGAAAAGTGGGGCGCCGACACGGTGATGGACCTCTCCACCGGCGGCGACCTGAACGCCACCCGCGATGCCATCGTTCGCGCCAGCACCGTGCCCATCGGCACCGTACCCATTTACTCCATGATCATCGGCCGCAAGATCGAAGACCTTTCACCGGCCATCATCCTCGATTCGCTCGAACATCAGGCAGCGCAGGGCGTCGATTACTTCACGATCCACGCCGGCGTGCTACGCGAACACTTGTCGTTCATTCGCAAGCGGCTCATCGGCATCGTTTCTCGCGGCGGCTCGCTGCTTGCCAAGTGGATGCTGACGCACAACCAGCAGAACCCCATGTACGACCACTGGGAAGCGATCTGCGACGTGATGCGCAAGTACGACGTGACGTTTTCGATCGGCGACGGGCTGCGGCCGGGCGGCCTCGCCGACGCCACCGACCAGGCCCAGTTGGCCGAACTCTACACGCTTGGCGAACTCACCGAACGCGCCTGGCGCAAGGGCGTTCAGGTGATGGTCGAGGGGCCGGGGCACGTGCCGTTCGACCAGATCGAATACAACATGAAACTGCAGCGGCGCGTCTGCCACGGGGCGCCCTTCTACGTGCTCGGGCCGCTGGTGACGGACATTTTCCCCGGCTACGACCACATCACGTCGTGCATCGGGGCGACGGCTGCGGGGTTCCACGGCGCCGCCATGCTCTGCTACGTCACACCCAAGGAACACCTGGGCTTGCCCAAAAAGGACGACGTGAAGCAAGGGTGCATCGCCTACAAGATCGCGGCCCATGCCGCGGACGTGGCCCTCGGCATCCCCGGTTCCCGCGACCGCGACGACGAACTGACCAAGGCCCGCGCCGCCTTGAACTGGGAACGGCACTTCGAACTCAGCTTCGACCCCGATACGGCCCGCGCCTACCACGACGAAGACCTGGACGTGGATACGGACTTTTGCGCGATGTGCGGCCACGACTGGTGCAGCGTGCGGATTTCCAAGGAGATCGTCGAGTTCGCCTCGGGAAAGGATGAAGCATCTCAGCGCGGCAGCGCCAAGGTGTCTGCGGCCCTCTCGGAGGAACAACAGGAAATCCTGGCCAAGCGCGGCGTGCTCAGCCCGGACGAGATTCACCGCCTGGCCAGCAAAACCAAAAAGGCCGTGGCCGCGAGTGGCGACAAGGCCGCCTGCCACAGCGATTACGTGGACGCCGATGCCGCCAAGCAACTCCAGAACCAACGCGTGCCCCTGATGTGATCCGATGGGCTACAGAGTCTCCCGGCCATGGTGTATCGCCCGTCAGTGCACGCTTTAATGCCCTGAATTGCCGGGGTCGCATCAATTTATCGGTTTCATCTCAACGGACTGCATATCGACTGCCGATACATTCGATGAGCTCGGAATCCGGTCCACTTTTAGACGAGGTTGATTCATTTTGGGCAAGAAGTTATGTTCTTTAGCCCCCATTCCGACTCTTCAGATGGCCCGCATGGGAATTGCCGCGATATCTGGGCCGAAGCGTCGAGCCTGCTTCAGGTTTTTTCTCCTCTATTGTTGTGCTGCCATTGCGGTCGCCGTCGCCTCCACGCACCTTTCGACGCCTCATCGGGCTTCCGTTTGTGAGAGTTGTCCCGATTGCACGGGGCCACGACCGTCCGTAAACAAGCCCGGACTTTCGGACACCAATTTGCCGATCGAAGCGCACGATCTCAACTCGTTCCAAAAAGGCGACGGAAGGCGCCGACCGGTTGCCGACGTCGCTCCCGGATCGCCGATCGACTTCAACCGGCACATTCGTCCGATTCTCTCGGAATACTGTTACGGCTGCCACGGCCCTTCGGATGATGGCCGGAAGGCGGACCTTCGGCTGGATAACGCCGAGGGCCTTCGCGGCGAATCGGGTAGCGGCAAGCCGGTCGTCGCGCCCCGCGATCCCAGCGGCAGCGAGTTGATTCGCCGCATTGAGAAAACCGGCGCCGGGCGGATGCCGCCGCGGAGTTTTGGCAAGGCGCCGACGGCGGCCGAGATCGTTCTTTTGCGGCGCTGGATCGGCGAAGGCGCCGCGTACAGCTCGCACTGGGCCTATCTTCCACCGGTCGCCGTTTCCCCCCCGAAGCCGAAGGGCGCGGCCTGGGTGCGCAACCCGATCGACGCTTTCATCCTCGATCGGCTCGAGAAACAGGGGCTCGCTCCGTCGCCGGAGGCGAATCGCCGAGCGTTGATTCGCCGCGTCAGTCTCGGGCTTACCGGGTTGCCGCCGACGCCTTCCGAAGTGGAAGCGTTCGTTCGCGACCAATCCGCGGACGCTTACGAGCGGCTCGTCGACCGACTCCTGGCGTCCCCGGCCTACGGCGAGCAGATGGCATCCCCGTGGCTCGACCTGGCCCGCTATGCCGATACGCACGGCGGCACTGTCGATACCGGCCGCGAGATGTGGATGTATCGCGACTGGGTGATTCGCGCGCTCAACGCCAATATGCCGTTCGATCGCTTCACGATCGAACAACTGGCCGGCGACTTACTTCCCAACAGTACGGTCGATCAAAAGATCGCCACGGGCTTCCTTCGCAACGAGGCCGTGCAATCGGAAATCTGTAAGGACGAACTCGCCGCTTCGTTGCTGGTCGACCGCGTGAACACGGTTGCCTCGACGTGGCTTGGTTCGACGGTCGGCTGCGCCCAGTGCCACGATCATAAATACGATCCGGTGAGCCAGCGCGACTTTTACCGGCTGGCCGCATTCTTCAACACGATCATTCGACATCTGGATCGCGATCCGCGCGGCAACGACCGACCGGTCCTCCGGTTGCCTACCGCGGAGCAGGAAGCGCAGTTGCAAGCCGTGCGCCGCCAGGCCGGGGAGTTCGACCGCAAGAAAGCGTCAGGCCTCGCCGCGGCGATCGGCATTCTTCCGGTCGGCGCCGAACACCGCAGGTTCCTGACCGCATCCGCGGCGATCGAGAAGCAGGTCGTCACGGCGATGGTGATAGCCGATTCCCCGAAGTTAATGGAAACGCACGTCTTGATCCGCGGCAACTTCGATCGGCAAGGGGAAAAAGTCGATCCGGGGGTTCCCGGCTTCTTGCCGCCGCTGCCGACCGACCGCTCCCCCAATCGGCTGGATCTGGCCCGCTGGCTGGTCGCGCCGAACCATCCACTCACGGCCCGCGTCGTCGTCAATCGCATCTGGGCCCTGCACTTTGGGACGAGCCTGGTGGCCACCCGGGAGGATTTCGGCTCGCAGGGCGAACCGCCGACGCACCCCGCGCTGCTCGACTGGCTCGCCGTGAAGTTCGTCTCGTCCGGATGGAACGTGAAGCAACTGCACAGGTTGATCGTCACGTCCGCGGCGTACCGGCAATCGAGCGCGGCGAGCGAGCAACTCCGCGCGGCGGACCCGGAGAATCGGCTCTATGCCCGCGGCCCGCGCTATCGCCTTCGCGCCGAAACCATCCGCGACAGCATGCTGGCCATCGCCGGCTTGCTCGATCGCAAAATGGGCGGCCCCGGCGTTCGCCCCTATCAACCGGCGGGGTTGTGGGAAGCGATTCGCCACACGGGGGATTTTACGGCCCAGACCTACGTGCAGGGGCACGGCGCCGACCTGTATCGCCGCGGCGTTTATCTCTTCTGGAAGCGAACGCTGCCGCACCCCTCGATGACGTTGCTCGACGCGCCGACGCGGGCGGTTTGTGCCGCGCGGCGGCCGCGAACCAATACCGCCCTGCAAGCGCTGTTGCTGCTCAACGACATCACCGCCGTGGAGTGCGCTCGTTCGAC
>DATNBQ010000428.1:0-5950 GCA_035571955.1 Urbifossiella sp.
GGTGAGCTCGTTGATCGGCGTATCGGCGCGGCCGCCGGTGTAGAGCAAAATCGATTGGCCGACAGCGATCTGGTCGCCGCTCCGCAGTGGCGCGGAGGAAACGGGTTGGCCGTTGAGGAGCGTGCCGTTGCCGCTGCCGAGGTCGAAGACGGAGTAGCCGCCGGCCGGCAGCGACCGCAGTTCCAAGTGGCGTCGCGAAATCTGGGTGTCGTGCAGGGCCACGGCGTTCGACGAATGCCGGCCGACGGAGACCGCCGCGCCGGAGAGATCGAACTGCTTCCCTTCATCGACACCGCGCAGCACGAGCAATCGCGGCACGAGAACGCTTTCGAAGAAAATGGGGGGCGACGGTCCTACCGTACCGCGAGACGGGGCGAAGGGCAACAGGCGAGCGCCAACCGAGCCGCGATTGTCAAAACGTGAAGACCATCTGGACGAAGCCGTCCAATAAGGGTGGCACCTTGGCGTGCTGCATGTTGTAAAGTTGCCGGAAGCCGCCGCCGGGAACCAGCATGGCGATGCCGCCGAGGATGATCGCGTTGTTGTTCAGGCGCGGCCGGTATTCGAACCCCGTGCTCAGGTCCAGGCCCACGTCGCGGGCGATATTCCCTTGAAACGTGAAGGTTTCCAGAGACGCGGTCTTGTCGAACCAGAGGTAGTTCGCGTTGTTCACGAGCCGCAATCGCGGCGTCACGTCGAAATCCGCCCCCATGTTCAAGAGCCACAGGCCGGGATTGACGAAGTTGCTTTGCCCCTGAATGCGGCTTGACCGCAGGTCCGCGTACAAGCTCTGATCGTTGACCAGGCCGACGCCGAACAGCGGAATGCGTTGGCGGCGGAAGTAGCTGAACTCGCCGCCGAAGTTGGTTTGATCGAGGATGCCATCGAAGCCGGTGGCTCGGCCGTTGTTCGGGTTGCCGTCGCCGGACTGATAGAAGCCCGAGACGCGGAAGCGAGCCCAATCGCGGTCGTAGCTCAGTTCGATGGCGGACATCAGCGCCGAGATCGATTGCGGCGTCCCGGCGATGGGGTTCATGCTGTCGCGGCCGAGCGCCCAATACGTGGCGTGCGACACGTTGTAGCGGTCGATGTGGCCGTCGCCGGCGAGGCCGAGATAGAACGCCTCGACGCGGTGCGGTTGAAACACACCCGTCGGGTCCGGCCGCACCAGGAAGCCGTTCTTGTCGTAAAGCACGTCCGGGCCGTCGTTGTTGTAGTGCACGCTCCCTTCGATCGTGTAACCGGGAAAGATGAAGTCTTGCCGATAGACGTTGGCGATGGCGATGTTCTGGTTGCGGTCGTTGAAGGTGTTCAACTGGCTGTTGGTGTCCTTCTCTTGCTGGCGGAAGTAGGCGATATTGTACTGCGTTCTATTGCCGTCGAGGTTGCCGAAGAAGCGGACGCCGCGGTTGATGTCGCTGAAGATGAAGCCGCGGAAGTCCGAGACGAACGGTTGCGAGCCGACCAGCACGGAGAGGAAATCGTACTCCGGACCGAGGTCGGCGATCTTGTACTCGGCGAACCACTCTTGCAGCGTCGTGAAACTCCGTTCGCGGATCAGTCCCTTGCGCACGTCCGGGCTGACCACGGACAGTTCCTGCACGCTCAGGTTGTTGAAGTTCGAGGCCAGCGTCGCTTTCAAGCGCCAGTCGACGGGCTTGAAGGCCGCGTCGCCGTGGAACAGATCGAACGACGCGGTGGCCAGTTCGTTGTTGAGGTATTGACCGGAGCGGCCGAAGAAGTCCGTCGTAAATGGCCGGGCCGTGCTCTCGAACGGCGTCGTGGCCGTGGGAATGTTCCGCCCTTCGTTGAGTACCGCCAAGGAGCCGCTGAGATCGAGGAACGTGTGCTGGCCGATGATCGGGTAATCGCCTTTGAGCAGGTGTTGCGTGTAGGGATTGAGAATGTTGCCGGGGCGGTAGGGATAATCGAAGACGCGGGGGTGGCCGAGGCCATAGCGATCCCATTCGGGGAAGCCGATGCGCCAGCGGTCTTCGACAGTGTCGTATTCCTGGTTGCCGCCGGAGCGCGGGTAGACTCTGCTCGGCCCGGCGTAGCCGAGGGGCGCCCCGGCGGTCTGGAGGATTTCGATCGGCGATTCGACGACGGGCGGCGTCGGCCGCGGCGGTTCGAGCAACCGATCCAGCGGATTGGGCATAGCGCTCGGCGCAGGCAGCGGCTCCGCGCCCCGCGCGCACGGAACTAGCAACAGCACGCACAGCCAGGCCGCGCGGCGAACGGGGCGACTCCCGAACATCGCTCTCCTGAAACGGAATTCGCCGTATCCTCTCTTAAATCGGTCGATAAAGTTCCGGTCATAAGGGAAATGCCGGTCGTGCCGGTTGGGGAATTTGGGTAATTAAGCCGCTGTCGGGATGCCGATGAAAAGGAAATGCTGCGGTGCGATGAACTCGAACCTCGCGAAGTGCCGGCCGTTACGGCCTCGGTCGCCGCCGGAACGCTGACCGTCGCCGGCACGCCAGGGAACGATCGCATCCGGGTTTACCAGGACGGCGGCTCGCTCGTCGTCCTGAGCGGCACGGAGCAGGTTCTCAGCACGCCATCCCCCGCGGTCAGCAACATCGTGATTGACGGCGGCGACGGCAACGATGCGCTGATCGTGGCGAAGAATGTGACGCAGCCGGTGCAGATCAACGGCGGCAATGGGCGCAACAAACTCGTCGCCGGGGGCGGTAACGCCGTGCTCGTCGGGGGTACCGGCAACGACGCCCTCTTCGGCGGCCTCGCCAACAACTCCTTCGACGCCGACGGCGGCAGCAACGCACTTTTCAAGGTGCAGCCGACGGACGTGGTTTTCCCGAACCCCGGCGATCGGATTCTCAACGAAATCCAGGCGAGCCCCACCGGCCCGGATCAACCCAGCTTGCAACTGACGACAGCCGATGTGAGCGCCTTGCTCGCTCGCGCCGCGGCGGCTTCCGCAAGCAACGACGCGATTATTGCCGTCACCGATCGCAGCGGCCGCATCGTCGGCGTCCGCGTCGAGAGCGGCGTCGACCCCGCCATCATCGCCAATGCCCAGTCGCTGACCTTCGCCGTCGATGGCGCGGTGGCTCTGGCCCGCACCGGCGGTTACTTCGCCAATGCCGGCGCCCCGCTCACCTCGCGCGCCGTCCAGTTCCTCAGTCAATCCACGATCACGCAGCGCGAAGTCGATTCGAGCCCCGACATCAATGATTCGAATTCGATCGCATTCGGCCCCGGCTTTGTCGCCCCCGTGAATATCGCAGGCCACTTCCCGCCCGGAATCGCACTGACGCCGCAGGTCGATCTCTTCCAGATCGAGCACACCAATCGCACCGGTTCGACGAATCCGGGCCCCGATGGCGTGCTCGGCACGGCGGACGACGTTGCGCTTCCCGATCCATTCAACATCGACCCGGCATTCGTACCCGCGGGCAAGACGCTCTTCCCGAACGATTCGTACGGTGCGATCTCGGGGCTCGACCGGGCGGGGCAATCGCGCGGCATCGCCACGCTTCCCGGCGGCGTTCCCATTTACCGCGATGGCCAGGTTATCGGCGGCATCGGCGTCTTCTTCCCAGGAAGCACCGGTTTCGCCACCGCCGAGAACTCTTCGCTCAGTTTCACCTATGACCCCACGAAGCCTGACCGCTCGCTGGAGGCGGAGTGGATGGGCTATGCCGCGGTCGGCGGGACGACGGTTTCGATCGGCGGCGCCCAGATCGCTCCAGTGGGAACGCTCGGCGGAGTTCCCGTGCCGGACGGGTTCGGCTTACCGAATGGCCGCATTGATCTCGTCGGCATCACCGTGGACGTGTTCGGGCAGGGCGGCAACCAGGGCCTGAACCGCGTGCTGGCCGAAGGGGCGAGCGTCGGCCGCGGCAGCCCCAACGATGGCGCGAACATTCCCGTCGATCCCGGCGGCGATACCCTGCTCGGCGGTGTCGCCCCGCCATCCGGCTGGCTCGTGCTGCCGCACGATGGCAACGGCATCACGCAATCCGATGTGGAAACCATCATCGCCAACAGCATCGCCCAGGCGAACTTGACCCGCGCGGCGATCCGCTTGCCGCTCGGCACCCGCGCCGAGTTCGTCTTCGCGGTCACCGACAGGGACGGCAACATCGTGGGGCTTTATCGCGAGCCGGATGCAACGATTTTCTCCATCGACGTGGCCATCGCCAAGGCGCGGAATGTGATGTATTACGCCGACCCGACGCAGCTATTGCCCGTCGATCAATTGGCGGGCATCCCGGCGGGAACGGCATTCACGAACCGAACGTTCCGCTTCGCGGGCTTGCCGTACTTCCCGGAGGGAATCGACACCGCGCCGCCGGGGCCGATGTCGCAACTCAACGACGACCCGCTCGGCACCAGCCGGACGACGGGATTGCAAATCGGCCCGCCGCTGCCGGCCTCGGCGTACCAGAGCGCCGTCGGCCACGACGCCTTCCATCCGTTCAGCAATTTTCACGACCCGAACAACCCCTTGAATCAGAACGGCATCGTCTTTTTCCCCGGCAGTGCGCCGCTGTACAAGGCGCAAGTGCTCTCCGGCGGCTTCGGCGTCAGCGGCGACGGCGTCGACCAGGACGACGTGACGACCATCGGCGGGCAAGCGGGCTTCAACGTGCCGGCGAATGTCCTCCGCGCCGATCAGGTCTCGTACCAGGGCGTGAACCTGCCCTATCAGAAGACCAACCGCAATCCGGAGGGATGACTCTCGATCCGAGACGTCGCCGTTCGAAAATCTGGAGGATAGGTGCATGCCGCTGCCCGATTTCACCGAATCCGGAGATTTACCGCGCGGGCGTCATCCGGCGACCCTCGACGAAGTCATCACTCGCTTCGGCAGCGGTTCCCCTCAACGACTGGCAGCCACCGATGCACTGAAGCGAATAGTCCGTCTGGCGATCGGCACGGGGTTTCTCGACAGAATCATCATTTTCGGCAGCTATGTTAGCGACAAGCCGAAGCCGAACGATGTGGATGTAATATTGGTGATGCAGAATGATTTTCGGGCGGAGGAATGCTCCGAAGAAACGGCATTGCTTTTCGATCATTCCCGGTCCGATAATGAGCTTGGGGCCAGCATTTTCTGGGTGCGACCCGATATGCTATTCGGGGAGCCTCTCGATAACTTTCTGGCCTTCTGGGAGACGAAACGAGGTGGCCAACTTCGCGGCATCGTGGAGGTCACGGTATGATCGTCAACGATCAAGAACTTAAGGTCACCAAGGACCGCATTGCGTATCTGCTCGATCTTTTGGCACGGCTCCGCTCGACGAGCCGCCCCGAGGAACTCGCGCTTGTTTCCGGGGGTTATAGAACCGAAGTCGAGCGGATGCAGCGTGAGGTTCTGGAATACCTCACGCAACCGCTGGATCGAGCAGTCGCCAAGGCCGGATGATGGAAGGCTTGTGAGACTTGCGCTGGAGCTATCATAGGCCACTGGGGTCCGGGTATCCGGAAAGCCTCAGGAGCTCGGGTATGGCGGACGTACACCTGATTCAACGTGCCCGATCGGCACTCGACTCATTGGTGCCGCGCTCGGCTCCGCGGACTTCGCCTCGCGGCTAATCTTCCAACCGCAAACCCGAGGGATAAACGGCCGGCCGCTCGATAAAATGGCAGCGGAGGATTTGCCATGCCGATTCACGACTGGTCGCGCGTGCCGTCCGGTCTGTATCACGACTTTCATCAAACATGGACAGTTCGGATCGCGAGCATTTTGAACAAAGGCCTTTTGCCTCGGCCTCTGTCAGCACTTCTCGAACGGTCGCGACCAGAACACTCTAAAAGTGTCTGGCGCGCCACCGCAGCAAATCTATGCCGGCCGCGCCAATCGGGTCGCGATCAAGCATCACCTCGGCAAAACGATTGCCATTATCGAGATCATTTCGCCGGGGAATAAGGATACCCGGGCCTCGGTTCAGGATTTCTTGAACAAGACGATCGACTTCCT
>DATNBQ010000429.1:0-2348 GCA_035571955.1 Urbifossiella sp.
AAACCGGCGAAGGCCCGGCGATGTTCGTCGATATGGCGTTCCAGTGTTGCCAGGGCAACTTGTTCGGAACGCAGCGTCCGGGAGTCGAAGGGATAGGGTTGCGGGTGCGGTTGCCGCGGAATCGCTTCGTTCAAGCAGGTCACGCACAGGATTACGGGACGCCCGAGGTTCGCTTTGCGAATCGGTTCCAGGGCATTGCGGATGTTCCCTTGCGCGAAGTCGGTCGCCTTCGCCGTGACGACGATGACGTGCGCCTGCGAATTGAAAGCAGCGATGTCTTCGGTGGGATCGTAACCCGGTTCATCGACGCCACGGGTATCGAGGAACTCCAACAGCGGCGACTCGGGGCTGGGGAACTGGTAGCGGCGCGAGGTCCGCGTGCACGGCCGAAACCCGGAGCCGATGGCCGCGTCGTCGGCGCCGGTTAAGTAATGGATGATCGACGTCTTCCCCGATTGCGTTTTCCCGAGCATCCAGAAGACCGGGGCCGGCGTCTTGACGAGCAGTTCAGCGAGGGTGGCGTCCAGGTCCGGCGGCGGTCCGTCGCTGGAGGAAACCACGCGCCGCAAAGCCCGCCACACCCGGCTCATTCTCTTTCTCCGCGGCATTGGTCTTGGTGGCACAGGCATTCTTGCCTGTGCTCCACAAAAAACAGCGAAGAGCGTGCCGCCCTCATTGCAGTTAACGGGACGCTACTTCGGCTATTCTCGCGTTTCTGGTGGCGAAAGCCCGCCATTGAGTATAATTCCCTGTCCAACCATATCGCGAACTCGAGCCCGATCGCCCCACGGGATCCCCAGCGCGGTCGAACGTTCATTCGCGGTTGCGGAGGCCTTGTGGACGAGGTGCGTCCCCGCTTGTTGTTGATCGGTCAGCCGCCGGGCATTAACGGGGCGGTGGCCGGCTCGGACGTGGTGCCGGTCGCCGCCGACCCGGCCGAGGTCGCTCGCCACCTCCGCGAAAGCCACTTCAATGCCGTCCTTGCCTGCCCCCTCGCTTTCGCCGAACTGCTCGACCGCTTCCGCCGCGACGAACTCATCGTCGGCCACATCGACAAGGGATTGGCGGTCCTCGATCCCAAGGGAACAATCCTCTGGGCCAACGCCGCCTTCGCCGCGCATTCTCGCTCGGTCGGCGATCCCGTCGGCCTGCCGTTTCTCGCGGTACTCGGCGGCGGCCGGGTCGCGTCCATCGAACGCGTCGAAGGCAACCATCACGCCGCCCAGTCGGCCGACCCGCTTGAACCCGCTCGCCTCGGCCGCCCCACTTCGCTCCGTCTGCACTGCCTCGACAACCCCGATCAGCCGTTTTTGGAAGTCGATCTGCGGCCGGCGCTGGCCCCGGATGGCAGCGTGGCCCGGCTCATCGCGCTCGTCCGCAACATCAGCCCGGAAGTAGTGCAGCAGCAAAAGCTGGACGCCTTGCACGCCGCCGGCCGCGAACTTGCCGGCCTCGACCCGGACCAGCTCTCCGAGATGAACACGCCGAGCCGCGTCGAACTTTTGAAGAAGAACCTCCGCCGCAGCATCCACGATTTGCTCCATTACGACACGATCGAAGTGCGCGTATTGGACCGTCGTACCGGGGAATTGAAACCGCTACTGGCGGACGGAATGATCGAGGCGGCGGCCAACCGCGTGCTCTATGCCCGCCCCGCCGACAACGGCGTCACCGGCTACGTCGCCTTCACCGGCGCCAGCTACCTCTGCCCGGATACCGCTTCCGATCCGCACTACCTGCGCGGCGCCGCCGACGCCCGCAGTTCCATGACCGTACCGCTCAAGGTGCACGACGAGGTCATCGGCACCTTGAACGTCGAAAGCCCGCGGACGAACGGCTTCGGCCCGGACGATCTGCAGTTCACCGAACTCTTCAGCAAGGAAGTGGCGGCCGCCTTGCACACCTTGGATCTGCTCAGCGCCCAGCACGAGGCCGCTGCGTCGCAATCGATCGAGGCCGTCAACAAGGAGATCGCCTTACCCATCGACGAGGTGCTGGCCAGCGCCAGCGTGCTGATCGGCAAAGTGTCCGTCGATCCCGAGACGTGTGCGCACCTGCGGAACATTTTGGATAACGCCCGCCGCGTCAAGGACTGCGTGTCGCGGGTGGGTCGGGAATTGACGCCGCCGACCGCGCCGACATCCGGCGAGAAACCGCTTCCCGCGGCCGCGCGTTCGGGGATTCACGCGGTCGTTCTTCGCGGCGACAGCGCCGTGGAAAAACTGGAACCGGCCGTGGAAGGGGAGACGCCGCTGGCCGGCCGCCGCGTCCTCGTGGTCGATGCCGACGAGCGCGTCCGCCGCCAGGCCCACCTCGTGCTCACCCGGCTCGGGGCGACGGCGGAAGCC
>DATNBQ010000430.1:0-2022 GCA_035571955.1 Urbifossiella sp.
GGATGACTCGCCCCTCATCGGCCAGGACGCCGGCTGTTCGATTGTCGTTCCCGCGGACGGCAAGTACATCGTGCAGATTCGTGAGAGCGCCTACGGCGGCAACGGCGCCTGTCAGTATCGCCTGCACGTCGGCCACTTCCCGCGATCCACGGCTGTCGTCCCCGCTGGCGGCAAGCCCGGCGAAGAACTCGATGTCACTTTCCTCGGCGACCCCGCCGGGCCCATCAAGCAGAAGGTCAAACTCCCCGCCGCCGCGACCGATCCCTACTGGCGGCTCCATTGTCAGACCGCGGACGGCATCAACCCGACCGGGTTCAAGTTTCGCATCGGCGACCTGCCCAACGTGATTGAGACCGCAAACAACAACACGGCAGCCACGGCGACCGCCGGCCCAGCGGCCCCATGTGCCTTCAATGGCGTTATCGCCAAACCGGGCGAGGTCGATTACTTCAAGTTCACTGCCAAGAAAGGCGAAGTGTTCGACGTTCGTTGCCACGCCCGGCAGATCGGTTCGCCGCTCGATTCGGTGATGAACTTCGGGCGGGCCGACGGCGCCGCCATCACCGGCAACGACGACAGCGGCGGCCCCGATAGCTATTTCCGCATCTCCATTCCCGCCGACGGCACGTACACCGTCCGGCTGCAGGATCACTTGAAGAAGGGCGGCCCGGATTACTTTTACCGCATCGAACTGACGCGGGTGCAAGCCTCCGTCAGCACCACCATTCCGAAGGTCGATGGCAACAACCCGGCGAACCAGGATCGGCAATCGATCGCCGTGCCGCGCGGCAACCGCTTCGCCGCGCTCCTTGTCGGCAATCGCGCCGGGTTCGGCGGGCCGCTGGCAATGACCCTGGGTCAACTACCCGCCGGCCTGGCCATGAACGCCGACGCGATGGATGCCGGGCTCAATGTGGTTCCCGTGGTTTTCGAGGCCAAGGCGGATGCCGCGATCGGCGGGCTGCTGACCACCATTGCCGCGACGCCGGTCGATCCCAAGGTGAAAGTCCCGAGCCATACGCGGTTCGATGCGGCGTTCGCGCTCGGCGCGCCGGGGCAAACGATCTATTCGCGGCACGTCGTCGAGAAGGCCGCGGTCGCGGTGACCGAGGCCGCGCCGTTTTCCATCGAGGTGCTGGAACCGAAAGTACCGCTGGTGCAGAACGGTTCGTACAACCTGCGGATCGCGGCCAAGCGAGCGCCGGGGTTCACGGGTGCGATCACGGTCTATCCACTGTGGACGCCGCCGGGCATGGGAATCGCCAGTGCCGCGACGATAGCGCCGACCGCCGCCGAATCGACGCTGGCCATGAACGCGGCGAGCAATGCCGTCGTTCGCAAGTGGAAGACGGCGATCATAGCCGTCGGCGATGCCGGCAAGGGGCCGGTGTGGGTGTCGAGCCAGTTGTTCACGATTGAGATTGCTCCGCCGCCGCTGACGTTGACCATGGAGCGACCCGCGGTGGAGCAAGGGCAAAAGACGCAGATGTTCTGCAAGGTGGCCGTGGCCACGCCCTTTGAAGGAAAGGCCAAGGTGAAGATTCTCGGGCTTCCGGCCAAGGTGGCGACGACCGAACTGGAATTGACCAAGGATTCCAAGGAGGCAGCCTTCCCGATTACGGCGGACAAGACGAGCCCGGCCGGCAAGCATGGCGGCATCTTCGCCCAGGTGGTGATCGAGAAGAACGGCGAGGCGATCACGCTGAGCACGGGCGCCACGGAGTTGCGGATCGACGTGCCGTTGCCGCCGAAGGCGGCGGTGGCGGGGAAGCCCGGCCCGATGGCAAAGCCCACTCCGGCGAACCCCGCCGCTCCGATGAAGCGCCTGACTCGCCTGGAGAAGCTGCGATTGGAGCAAGAAGAACGGGAGAAAGCCGGCACGCCGGGGAAGAAATAAGTTGAGTCGCGCCCAAAAGGGCGAGCGCGGTTTGGCGATGCGTGGTGGTATGATGGAACGTCAGGAGGCCATCCGATGAGCGAACACTGTGCGACCCTGAAAGAAGAACTATTGCGTCTTCCCGA
>DATNBQ010000431.1:0-2111 GCA_035571955.1 Urbifossiella sp.
ACCTTGGCGGGATCCAGCCTCGGCTGGTTGACCTGCGCTTCTTCGTACCAGAGTCGGTTCGCTTCGACCTGAATGGCATTTACGCCTTGCAGTGGCGCGACCTTGCCGGCGCGGTGGGCGGCCGCGGCTTGCCGGAGCAGCGGCAAGAAACTGGCCAGCGCGTCCTCGGTCGTGAAGCCGCCGGCTTCCAGACGCTGCATCAGATAGTCTGCGAAACTCATCATGGTCGGTGCGAACTCTCTGTCCTGGCGAGAATCGATTCCGCGTCCTTGTCGATCTTGGCATACGCCTTCTTGCCGAGACCAAGTTCCTTGTGCATGAGTTCGGCGAATCGCTGGTCGATGCCGAGGCCGCGCGCCAGAACAATCGCGGCCGCGATCGCCGGGTCGCCGAGATCGCGATCGACGGTGACGAAATCGAGCATCAGATAGCCGAGATAATCATGAAGCGAAGGGTGGCCGCTGTCGATTTCTGTCTTCAAGATTGCGGCATCGAGAGGCTCGGCGGCGGCCGCGAAATCGGCGAAGAAGTGGCGCGCGTGCGCCAGCACGGATTCGGTGCGAAACCAGGCCGGCACCAGGAGAGATTGCAGGAATCGCCGCGTCAGGCACGCGGCTCGCTTCTGACCCAAAAGATCGAGGCGTTGCAGGTTCAGGCCGCCCTCGATCATGCGTTCGATTTCGGCCTGGGCGTCGTCGCCATTCTCGGCCCATAACTGCAGGGCACGGGCGCGAATGTACGGCTCGGGATGGCTCATGTTCTCCGTCTTCTCGGTGCCCCGGGAGAAGATCTCCTCGGCCTGGCGGAGGTAGCTCTCGGCATTAACGTCGGTGAGGCCCGTCGACGTTTTTAGCAGGGCCGCAATGGCCACCGTGGGATCGTTGCTGAGGTGGCACGCCCAGCGATCCGCGTAAATCTCGGCCCAAAGATTGAACAGCCGGACGCTCTCCGAAGCGGCATGGCCCGAGGCAGGATCGATGGCAAGCGAATGCAACAGGTCGTTGGCGGTGAGATAATCGCCCGCGCCATCCGAGAACAGCAGGAAGTGGGCAAGTTCGTGTGCCAGGACCGCCCGCAGTTCGCCTTCGGAGAGAACGCTCGCCAGCGGGCCCGACAAGACGATGTGGGCTTCGGAGGGCAGGTACGCAAGCGCGGCATTCAACTCGCTTCCCGATTGCGACTGGTAGAGTGTGACGCTGCACGAAAGATGCATTCGTTCGCGAATGTCCTCCGCGAGTTCGTGGATGCGCGGTTGCGACGGCGGATCGAGCCGGTAGGTCGATTTGAGAAGATCGAGACGAATGGAATCCGCTTCCCTGGCCCGTTGATGCGTGGAGGCAAACCAGTTCCAGAGCCCCGGCTCCGCACTCTGGAGATGCTCGACAATGGCGCGATGATACGGCAGCGGTCGCGGGGTCATGTGGCGAGTCCGTTCGATGTCGGAAGTGCTCGCAGTACCGGGAGTCGAAGGAGTTACTCTACACGCGGCTCATCGTCACGATAGCTCCCGAGAGCGCGTTTGCCCTCGATCATCGCCTGGCTTTCTTGGCGAATGCCTCGACATCGGCGGCGGCCTCTCAGGCGTCCCGACTCGTGAGCCCCGGACCGCCGGCGGCGACGTAGCCGTTGCTCGCCCCCGTCTTCTCCTTGCTCACCCAGAAGGCGAACAGCCGGGCGCTCTTCAGATGAAACCGAAACCGCACCACTTTGCCGGCCGCAGAGGAGAGCTTGCCGGCCTTCCACTCCACCGATTGCTTCGTATTGTCGGTCCGGAGAACGACGCACTCGGCGACCGAGAGTCCATCGAGAACCTTCCCGTTTTCGTCCAGCACCTCGACGGTCAGTGCCCCACCCCGCGCATCGGCGTTGACGAATAAATGCTGTCCCGCGAACTTCACCAGCCGCGTGGTCAGCGTGCCGCCCTTGTCGTCCGCGTCCAGCGAAGCAAACCCGTCCCGACGCAGAACTGTGAGTCCCGTGCTTCCGCCGCCGTCGCGGTTCTTCGCCGCGCCCGGACTGCCCGCCCGGCCGCTGTGGTAGAAGTACAGTTCGTCGTTGACGACCAGACAGCAGCCGCCGGCCGACTGCACGTTGCCCCAGTTCCAGTCGCC
>DATNBQ010000432.1:0-4867 GCA_035571955.1 Urbifossiella sp.
CAAGATTCGCTGGGGGTGGGGGATGCTTCTGGGTGGCACCGGCTTCCAGCCGGTGTGTCTTTACTTGCACCGGCTGGAAGCCGGTGCCACCCAAGAATCGTCGATGATTATTGCACTCCCCCAGAGATTATTGCTGCACCCTCAGAATGGCTCACTTCACGGGGAGTTCGAGGCGGAAGCAACTGCCGGGTCCGGGTTCGACGGCGCGGTACGTGAGTCGGCCGCCGAGGATCTCGGCCCATTCCTTCGAAAGGGCCAGGCCCAGTCCCGCGCCGCCGGCGGTCGTATCCGCCGTTTCGCCGCGGCGGAAGGGGCGGAAGATCAACTTCTGCTCGCGCGGCGGCACGCCGGCGCCGCGATCCTCCACTTCGATAATCAGCCGGTTCGTTCCCTCCATGCGGGCCTTCACCCAGATGTGCGGATCGGCGGCGTCGCGCGTGTACTTGCGGGCATTGTCGATCAGGTTCCCAACGATTTGCTGAACGAGCGAGGCATCGGTTAGAAACTCCTGCTCGGCAGGCAGCGTGGAAACCACGACGAGTTCCTTGGCGTCGGCTGCAACCCGGTCGGTCCAGGTGCGGCGGAGCATATCGAGCAGATCGGCGGCATTCGCGGCTTGCAGGGTTCGCCCCTTGCGGCGCCGCTCCAGCCGCGCGTAATCGAGCACGTTGTCGATCAGGCGATGCAAGCGATCCGACTCGACGTTCAAGGTCGAAAGGTATTCGCGGCGCTTCTCTTCGTCTTGCACCATGCCGCTGAGCAAGAGGTCGAGGTAAAGCCGCAAGGAAGTGAGCGGCGTTCGCAGTTCGTGGGTGACGGCGGAGACGAAGCGAATGCGGCGTTCGGCGAGATCGACGAGCGACCAGCCGGTGAGGCCGATGGCGACGAAGGCGAGGGCCGCCGCGATCCACGACAGCAACAGGCCGATGCGCAGCGGCGTCCATCCGGCTGCCGTTGTTGCCGGCAGCGGCCCCAAGTCGAGCCGCACGGGCAATGCCGTCATGGTCTGGTCGCGCGGCCCGTTCGGGTCCTTGGCCGGGAACAAAGCGGCTTCCGGGAATAGATCGCGCACTTCGTCCTTTAAAGCGGCCTGTAGCTTGGCCCAATCGAGCGCGACCCCTTGGTAAATGGTCTTCTTGTTTTCGAGGCGGGCGGTGCGAACGAGAACGAGCAGTTCGGAGCCGTCGGTTGCCGTGAGCCACATCGGCCGCAGCGAGCCGAGATGGACGGCCAGTGGCAGCGGTTCGGCGAAGTCGGTCGCGGCCGGCGGCGGCGGCGGCGGCGCATCGCTGGCCGCGGCGACGATCGGTTCGAGTTGCGCGAGCGGCATCGGGTCGGGGGTCGGCGCGATCGGTTTCGGCAGCGCTGGGGCCGTTGGTGCGGGCCGCGCCGGCAACACGGTCGGCGCCGGGCCGTTCGAGAAGCCGCGGCCGAATGCCGGCGGCGCGGCGCCCGGCAACCCCGGCGGAAGAAGCGGGGCCTGGAACCGGCCGCCGCCGAGGGGCGCGCCCAGCTTGTCCTCGCCCAGGCTCCCCAAGTGCAAGCTGTCCCCCTGTCGACGCAACGATTCCTTGGCTTTCTCGTCTTCGATCAGTTTGGGCAAGCCGCCCTCGGCCTCCGTGACTTTTTTGAACCTCGACGGGGCGGCGGCCTTCAATTGCGGATCCGACACTCCGTAGGCGTAGAAGTTCGGCTTCGCTTCATCCTTCTTGGATTCGGCGAGGCTCTCCTTTTCGTTCGGCCGAGCTCGCTTGGCCATGACCCCGGAACTCGGCTTGCCCACGGTAGCGGCGGAAGCCGGGCCGGCCACGCCGCCTCCATACGACGCCCCACTGAACGTCGTGATCGGCGGGCCAGTAACGGGGGGAGCGGACGGAGTCGCCGCAGCGGCGGGAGCGCCCGGCGGGGCAGGTGCATTGCCGAAGCCGCCGAACCCTTGCGAATTCCCCTTGCTCGCGACCTTCCCATCGGGGTTCGGCTGTTTGGCCCCGGCGCCTAGCCCGCTGGTGTTGCCCAGAGAATTCTGCACGAGCTGGTTGCCCGAATTGCGCAGGTAGTTCTTGCCGCTGCCGGCCCTCTGTGCATCGCGGATCGCAGTGTCGCTGAACGCTTCTCGATCCTCGTAGTTCGAACGCTTCTGTTCGTTGTTGCTGCGACCATATGTCGGCGGGTTGGCCCGGAGCGGGGCCTGGCTCGGCCGCGGTTCCGGCGACTTCTCCGCCTTGAGCGACCGATCGTTCTGGGCCAACTGTAGTTCGACGCCGGTGCGCCCGGCCGGTGCTTCCTTGCGACGGAAGGCATCCAGGCCGGCATCCGTTTTCGCGGGCGGCGGCAGCGGCGCGGGCGCCGCGGTCGGGGCGCTCGGTTTCGGCGCGGCGAAATGAACCTCGCGCGGCGATTCATCCACGCCGTCGGAGAGCGAAGTGCTCGACGAGAACGGCTGCGCCAAGGGGGAAGCACCAGGCGTCATCCGCTCCCGGAACGCGAAGAATTCGCCCGCTTGCCGGGCCGGGAATTTCGTCGAAATCGCGGTGAACAGCTCGGTCCGTGGCTTCGTCGCATTGCGGAGCAACAAGTCCGGCCAGTTCTCGCGCAGCACTCGCTCCGTGGCCGGCGACAGCACCTGTGGCGACTCCCAACTTCCCACCGGATCGACCTGGAAGTGCAACTGCATCCAGTCCGGAAGGTCGGCCGCGAGCAGCGGCGCGCACGCCGGACCGTAGACCGTGATCGGGTCGTCCGGCGAATACGTCTTGTATTCGTGGAAGGGGCGGGTGTCCTCGACGCCGAGGGCCGGCAGCATGCGGCCATCGAGCCGCCACAGGGCGATGCGGAGGTCTTTTTCGCGGTCGGCGCGGAGGGCGGCCTCGCGCTGCGCCTCTTCCACTTGTAGCGCTTCATGCGTGACCCAGCCGAGGCCGGCGAACACCAGCCCGGCCACTATTAAGAAGAGAATCGGCCCGCCGAAAGGGCCGAGCAGTCGCCGGCTCATGAATCTTCTCCCCGCACCACGAGAGCGGGGCCGGCCATGTACCCATGCGCTCGAACGGTCACGATGGCTTCAGTCAGGTCGTCGTCGCGAACGGCGGGGTCCTTGAGCTTGGCCCGCAGCCGGGCGATGTGCATGTCCACGGCCCGCGTTTCTAGCCCGGCGGTGCCGATGCCCCACACCCGCGTCAGCAGTTCCTCGCGGGACACGGCCCGTTCCTTATTGCAGACCAAGTAGCGGAGCAATGCCGCCTCCGTCTCGGAGAGATCGACGCGACTGTTCCCCGGCCAGCGCACCTCCCGGCGCTGCAGATCGATCGTTCCCTTGCCGATTTTCACGAAGTGAACCTCGGGCACCGGCTTCAGGGTGCGGCGCAGCACCGCTTCAATGCGGGCAATCAGTTCGCGGGCCGAAAAGGGTTTGACCACGTAATCGTCGGCGCCGAGCTTGAGGCCGCGGATGCGATCTTCCTCGGTGCCGCGAGCCGTGAGAATGATGACGGGGCGGGTGGGGCAATTGCGGCGAAGCTCGGCGAGCACGTCGAGGCCGTCGCGGCGCGGCAACAGCAAGTCCAGGAGCACGAGATCGACGCCGGCCGCCGACCCCTCGCGAAGACCGTGGACGCCGTCGGACGCTTCCGTCACGTCGTAGCCGCCGAGCCGCAGCGCATCGGAGACGCCGCGGCGAATCGCCGGTTCATCCTCCACCACCACGATGCGGGCCTTGGGCATGGGAACTCCGGAATTGCCGATCCCATTAGGATTGCGGCTGGGCGATGGGCGCTCCCATTGCTGGGGACGCGATTCCTCACTGACGGATTGTAACAGCGAATGGCTGTTGCGAGGTGTAACAAGTCGGTAACGCCTAGAACCAGTAGCTGCCGTAGACGATGGCTTCGGTGTTGAAGGGGTGCGGGCCGACCATCGGCACCACGAGGGCGGCGCTGATTACGGCGCGGTTGAAGCGGAAGTGCGCGCCGGTCGTCACGTTCACTTGATCCATGTAAAATACGTCGCCATTCGGGTCGCGGTGATTCATCGGCGTGCGAACGTGGACTTCGGCCACCGGCGTGATGCCCGTGAGGAAGCTGCTTGGCGAGGAGGCCGTGTAAAGCCAGTAACCGACGCCGAGGCTATTGCCCCACAGCGTGACATCGCGCGAATCGGTGGGCGTGATGATGTTCGAAATGCCCTGCACGTAGCCGCGGGTGAAGCGATAGACGAAGCCGCCCCACGGTTGCAAGAGCCAGGAGTGCGGAGCGGTGGTGCCGTCGGCGAGCAGGGCCGAACCGCCGCCGGTCGGGGCCGTGACGGCGAAGCCGCCGGTGATAGCGTTGCCGGTCTCGGGGTTGTAGTAGGCCGCGTATTTCAACAGCACGGTGAGGTCGCCGACTTGTTGGCTGCCGAACCCGAGCGGGCCATATTGCTGCACGAACGGGAGGCGCACGCCAATCGAGGCGTTGCCGAACACGACCGATTCAAACCCGGCGGTCTGGCGATCGATGTTGCTGCCGCCGATGGTCGGGTTCAACGCGCCGCCGGCGTTCGCGTAGTAGTTGTAGCCGATGTATGCCGTGTTCCGCGGCAATGGATTGCCCCACTCCACCACGCTCACGCCGTTGTAGCGCCCGGCCAAGGGAATCGACACCGTCTGATGCACCGGCGTCAGGGTATGCGTGGTAATCGGTACGTTGGAAAAGACTGGCACGTTGGTGACCGTGCGAACGCCGGCCGCATTGATCGAGACCTGTTGCGTGAAACCGGTGACCTGTTGGGTGAACGTGGTGCGCGGCACATCCACGAAACCGGTCGTGATCGTCTGCTTGTAGTAGATCGGCGAAGGGTCGCCGTCGAAGTTTTCGTTGAATGTGCGGCTCGG
>DATNBQ010000433.1:0-6725 GCA_035571955.1 Urbifossiella sp.
CGCATCGGGGCCATCATCGTCGTGCATCCGGATCGCGGGCTGCTCGGCATCTTCACCGATCGCGACTTGCTGCGCCGCGTCGGCGTCGCCGCCCCCGGCTGGCAAGCACTTCCCATCTCCGAATGGATGACGCGCGAACCGTACAGCATCGCGCCATCAGTGGGATGGAATGATGCCGCCGAGATGCTCGAACGCTTTCGCGTCCGCCATCTTCCCGTTGTGGAAAACGGCGCGGTGGTCGGGTTGATTTCGGCGCGAATGCTGATGGGGCGGCGGACGGAATATCTCAATTTGGCCGTGGAACGGCGGACGCGCGAACTGCAAACGGCTTACGACGAACTGCTGGCCCGCGACGCCGAACTGCGCCACAACTTACGCTCCGCGGGCCGCCTGCAAAACCGGCTGCTCTTGCCGCGGACGCCGCCCGTCTGCCCGGAACTGCGCTGGGGCATCCACTACGCGCCGCTCAACCACCTCGGCGGCGATTACTACGATCTCGCCGCGGTCGGCCCGGACCGCCTGGGGATTCTGATTGCGGATGCCAGCGGCCACAGCATCGCCGCCGGCATGGTCGCCATCATGTCGCGGATTGCCTTCGCCGAGGTCGTCGGGCAAACGGAACAGCCGGGGGAAGTGCTGGCGGCGATGAACCGCCGGCTGCAAGGGCTCGCCGACGAGCGTTTCGTCACAGCGTTCTACGGCGTGCTCGATCGCCGCACCCGCGTCTTGACGTACGCCAACGCCGGGCACCCGTATCCGTTCCGCTATTCGCCGCGAAGCGGTTCCGTTCAGCCGCTCACCGCCCAGGGGTTCCTGTTGGGAATCATGCCGGAGGAGGTCTATCGAGAGCGAACGGTTCAACTGGAACCGGGCGATCGCCTCTGCTTTTACACGGATGGGCTCGTGGAGACGCGCAACGAAATCGGCGAGCTGTTCGGCGATCAGCGGGTGCAGGCCGCGCTCAAGGCTGGCGCGAAGGAACCGGCGGAATGGATCACCGAGCGCTTGTTGACGGAGCAGCGCGAATTCCGCGGCTCGATCCCGCTCGGCGACGACGTTACCCTCATGGTCGGCGAAGTGGCTTAAGCTATCCCGGCGCCGCGCTAGGATCCATCTGCATCATGCCGAAAGTATTCCCTTCGGTGTCCCTGGCGTAGGCCAGCCAGCCGACGCCGGGCACGGGCATCTTCGGCAAGGCGACCGAACCGCCGAGGGCCGCGACCTTGCTCAGAGCGTCGTCCACCGAATGCACATCCATCGTGCAGATATAGGCGTTCACGGCCTGACCTTGCTCCGGCATTCGCCGCGGCAACAGGCCGCCGTTGATCCCCGGTTGCTCGGCCGGCCCCGTCGTGATCAGCCAATACTGCGGCCCCCCTTCCCACTGCGTGAATTCCCAATCGAACAACTCGGTATAAAAGCGGATAGCTCGTTCTGGTTCGTCCGCCTGAATTTCGAAGTGAATTACTCTCGGCATCTCACCTCCCAAGAAGTCGGCCTGTGCTCAAAGCAATTGAGCCTATCGGTGCAAGGATACCGTTGCACGACGGTTCCCGCAACGTATAGTGATTTTGGATCGCGTTTCTTCCACCCCGCGCGGCGGGGAAAGGGACTTTGATGGGCAAGACGCTTGATCGCCGCAGCACCGATGCCGACATCGCCCCAACCTGGAAGCTGCACGACGCCTTCGAAACCTACGGCGTCAAGAACTGGGGCAAAGGCTACTTCGGCATCAACAAGCTCGGCCACGTCACGGTCCACCCGGACAAGGATCCCGAACGCCACATCGATCTGAAAGAGCTCGTCGATCGCCTCCGCGACCGCGGCATCCAGGCCCCGGTGCTCCTCCGCTTCACGGATATTCTCAAGCATCGCATCGACGAGATCGCCGGTGTCTTCCGCAAGGCGATGGACGAGTACGAATACAGTGGCGGCTATAGCTGCGTTTACCCGATCAAGGTGAACCAGCAGCGGCACGTCGTGGAGGAAGTGCTGCACTTCGGCCGCGAGCACGGCTTCGGCGTCGAGGCCGGGTCCAAACCGGAACTACTCGCCGTCCTCGCCCTGACCAACGGGTCCGGCGAAGTCCCCATCGTTTGCAACGGCTTCAAGGACGACGAGTTCATCAAGATGGTGGTGCTCGCCAAGAAGATCGGCAAGAACATCATTCCGGTGGTCGAGAAGTTCACGGAGTTGGAACTGCTCGTCAAGTACATGGAAGAGCTCGGGGTGCGGCAGCCGCTGGGAATTCGCGTGAAGCTATCGAGCCGGGGGGCCGGCCGCTGGCGCGGCAGCGCCGGCTACCGCTCCAAGTTCGGCCTCACGCTCACCGAAGTGCTCGAAGCGTTCGAATTCCTCAAGGCCCGCGGCCTCGAGGACTGCCTGCAAATGACCCACTTCCACATGGGCTCGCAGGTCTCGAACATCCGCAAGGTGAAGGACGCGCTCACCGAGGCGGCCCGCGTGTTCTGCGAACTCTATCGCCTCGGCGCCGGCCTCAAGTACATCGACGTCGGCGGCGGCCTCGGCGTCGACTACGACGGCTCGCAGACGGACTTCGAATCGAGCATCAACTACTCGCTTCAGGAATACGCCAACGACGTGGTCTTTCGCATCAAGAGCGTTTGCGACGAGGCCGGCGTCCCGCACCCGACCATTATTTCCGAAAGCGGCCGGGCCGTCGTCGCTTACCATTCCGTGCTGGTCTTCGACGTGCTCGGCACCTCGAACTTCGACCAGTGCACCGCCCCGGACGAACTGCCGCCGGACGCGCCGCAACCCATCCAGGACCTGTTTTCCAACTTCCGAGAACTGAGTAAGAAGAACTATCTCGAGAGCTACCACGACGCCGTTCAATCGATGGAAGAGACGCTGAATCTCTTCAACCTCGGCTACCTGTCGATTGAACTGCGGGCGCTCGGCGAACGGCTCTTCTGGGCGTTCAGCCGCAAGTTGGCCCGCCTGGCCCGCGAACTCGATTACGTGCCGGAGGAACTCAACGGCCTCGAGAACATGCTCTCGGATACGTACTTCTGCAATTTCAGCGTCTTCCAGAGCATGCCGGACTCGTGGGCCATCGATCAGCTGTTCCCGATCATGCCGATTCACCGGTTAAATGAAGCCCCGACCCGCCGCGGCGTTCTGGGCGACATCACTTGCGATTCCGACGGCAAGGTCGATCAGTTCATCGACCTGCGCGACGTCCACAGCACGCTCGAACTGCACCCGCATACGCCGGACGAACCCTATTATCTCGGGGCATTCCTGCTCGGCGCCTATCAGGAAATCCTCGGCGACCTGCACAATTTGTTCGGCGATACCAACGCCGTTCATGTGTCCCTCGAAGAGGACGGCACGCCCAATGTGGACACGGTGATCAAGGGCGACACGGTGACCGAGGTGTTGAATTACGTGCAATACAGCGCGGAGAAGCTGACGGATCGTGTGCGCAAGGACGTGGAGCGGGCGGTTCGCCAGGGCATGATCTCGGTGACGGAATCGCGGCAATTCTTGCGCTTCTACGAAACCGGCCTCGAAGGATACACGTACCTGGAAGAACCGAGCGCGTGACGGTTACGCTTAGCCGCGACCGAAGGACCAACGATGCCGCCGCTCTCCGATGCCGCCGCGCAACAGTACCACGCCGACGGCTATCACCTCGCCCGCGGCTTCTTCACCGACGCCGAGATCGATTTACTACGACGTTCCGCGAAAGCCGATCGCGAACTGGATCAGCGGTCGTTCGGCCGCGCCGACGGCGAGGGCGGCATCGTGCGCCTTTCGCTCTGGAACCATCCCGGCGACGGCATTTACGGCATGTTCGCCCGCTGCCGGCGGATGGTCCAGAGTTGCGAAAAACTCCTCGGCGGCGAAGTCTACCACTACCACTCGAAGATGATCCTTAAGGATGCCAAGGTCGGCGGCGCCTGGACCTGGCACCAGGATTACGGTTACTGGTATCAGAACGGCGTACTCCAACCGCTGCTGACGAGCGTCTTCGTCGCCGTCGATCCGTGCACCCGCGAGAACGGCTGCCTGCAAGTGATCCGCAACTCGCACCACTGCGGGCGGATCAATCATGTGCTGAGCGGCGACCAAGCCGGCGCCGACCGCGAACGCGTCGACGAACTCCTCAAACGCCCCGAACAGTTTCCACTGATTTACGTCGAGATGAACCCCGGCGACGCCCTCTTCTTCCATCCCAACTTACTGCACCGCTCGGATCAGAACCGCAGCGACCGGCCGCGCTGGGCGATGATCTGCTGCTACAACGCGGCTCGCAACGATCCCTACAAGGAGAGTCACCATCCGCGCTATACGCCGCTGGCGGTCGTGGCGGATGAGGCAATCGTGGAAACCGGCGAAAAGCGATTCGCGGATTCCGGCGACGTGGCTTGGCTCGAGAACGCACGCGATTCGAGCGCCGCGTCGCTCTTGAAATCGTGAACTGTCGCCTGCCGAAATATCGGGGTACAATTCATCAACTGGAGGGATCGAAATGCTTTCGGGAACTGTGGTGAACGGCACGATTCGGCTCGACGGTAATCCTTCGCTTCCGGATGGTGCCCGCGTGCGCGTTGAATTGGAAGATGCGGACGCATTCGACGAGCTTCCCGCCGAACCGATGCAAGAAACCTACGAACAGCATTTGGCGATTCTGCGCGAGTCGATCGAAGAGGCGCGTACTGGCCAGACGAGGCCAGCTCGAGTCGTGATGCAAGAACTCGCAGTCAAATACGGTCTCGCGCCGGAGGCGAGGGACTGACATGCCCTTCCACGTCGAATTCACTCGGAAAGCCAATCGCGACGTGGAGGCTCAATTGGCCTGGTGGGTGCGGCATGGTCGAAGCGCGGCCGAACGATGGCATACCCGATTCATTGCCGCGGTTATCGAGGCTCTGGAAGGCGATCCGCATCTGTATCCGGAGGCCGAGGAGGCGGGCGATCTCGGAATCAACTTGCGAGTCATGCCTTATGGTCGACGCCGTCAGGTTTATCGCGTTCTGTTTACTGTCGCAGGAATATTGTGCACCGGATTCGCCACGCGGCGCAGGACCGATTGACTGAAGGCGATTTCTAATCCTTTCGCTGGGCTCTTCCTCTCATCGGCGGTCAGGTTTCTCCAGAGGCAATTCCAGCTTGCAGCACCCCAGGTTCAGCGCTTCGGACGGCACGCCGGCGCTCAGGGCGTCTTCCAGCACACCGGGACCCAGCGAATACAACACGAATCGCCCCTGCTTCTTCGATTGAATCAGACGGGCGTGTTTGAGCACCGTGAGATGATGAGATACGTTCACCGGGGGGACATCGAGCATGGCCGCGATTTCGGTGACGTTGTGCGGTCCCTCGGCCAGGAAGCGCACGACTTTGAGGCGTTCCGGCGCGGCGAGGGCCGCGAGCAACTCGGCGCAGCGATCCGGCTGAAGTGGGTCCTTGCTGGCCACGGCGATTCCCCGAGACATGTGTCGTTCCGAAGGAATTCTACCGCGCCAGCAGCAATTTGGGTCTACTTCGCCGCCGAGAAATGGTCGTATGCCGCCCTGGCGATCTTGCCGATCAAGACCTGGGCCGCGTTGTCGGCCACCCAGCGCACGTCCTTGTTGCCATCCGTCAACACGCATACCGCCACCGGGCCGGACTTCAAATAAAGGATCCCCGCGTCCGTCTTCGAAGCGTTCACCGAGCCGGTCTTGTGGGCGACCGCGACGCTGGCCGGAAGAAAGCGCGTCATCTTTTCCTTGTCCTCGCACTTCTTGAGGTGGTCGATCATCTCCTTGCACGCCGCCGGCGTGGCGACTTTGCCCTGTTCGATCAGTTCGAGAAGTTGCACCATCTCGCGGGCGGTGGTCGAGCCGAGGCCGAACTTTTTGGTCCGGGCCGGGTCGATGCTGGTCTTGCTGCCCTTGAACACCTTGGCGTTGATCTTCGTGTTCTTGAGCCCGAGTTTCTCCATCCGCACGTTGGTCGAGGGAATGCCGATGCGGTCGAGGACCATGTTGGTGGCCGTGTTGTCGGAAAAGGCGATCATGAGGCGGACGCCGTCGCGGAGGGGGAACGTCGCGCCGTCGGAGAAATGCGACGTCAGGATGCCGCTGCCGATGACCTTGTCCTCCTTGCGGAGTGTCAGCGTCTGATCCAGTTTCACCTTGTCCTCGGCGGCTTGCCAGTAGGTTTCGACCATGATCGGCAGCTTGATGAGGCTGGCCGTCGGCATCGGTTCGTCGGCATTGAGATAGTATTCTTCGCCGGTCTTGAGATTTTTAATGGCGACAGCGACTTTGCCCTGATGGCTCTTGGCGAGTGGCGCGATTAGCGAATCGAGGTCGGCGGCCGACGAAAGTCCAGCGGACGCGAAGATGGTCAGTAGTGCGACGATGCGAATCATGGCGAACCTCAAAGAGCAGCGAATAGCAGACGAACACGATCATCCAACCCGAAATGCCCTTCGTCAAGAGATTAGCCGCGACCCGAAGGGAAGCGCGCGGGTAAGCAGCTGGAAAGTGTGTCGATTTTTATCCGCCGGGAGGTCGGAGCCCGTTGATCCACAAGCCCGCTCCCATCGAGGTCCTCTTTCCCCTGTCGACCGCTCCGATCTCGCCACCGATTCCCCGGCCGTAAATGGCCGAATCCAACCGCGGAAATCCTCGATCTTTCGCCGCAATAAAATTTGGAGGCCGCTTTTCTTTTTTCGACGCCGCCGCGCATTCGCCGTAAGTGCCGTGAGG
>DATNBQ010000434.1:0-9455 GCA_035571955.1 Urbifossiella sp.
CCTCACGGCACTTACGGCGAATGCGCGGCGGCGTCGAAAAAAGAAAAGCGGCCTCCAAATTTTATTGCGGCGAAAGATCGAGGATTTCCGCGGTTGGATTCGGCCATTTACGGCCGGGGAATCGGTGGCGAGATCGGAGCGATCGACAGGGTACGAGGACCTCGATGGGAGCGGGCTTTTGGTCCAACGGGCTCCGACCTCCGGGCGGATAAAAATCGACACACTTCCAGCTGCTTCCCCCGAACGAATCCACGGCCCAATTTTCGCTTGCTCGGCGTAGCAATCGGCCCGACGATGGATTGGCCTTCCTTCAGCCCGCCGGAAGTATGCCGAGGATACTCATGCGTTCGCGATGGATCGGTTGGACGGCGCTCCTGATTCCCGCGGCGTTCGCTGCGGCGGCCGATCCGCCAGCCAGGGGCAGCGAACCGGCGACGCTCGTCGATGCGGCCGGTAAGGAAATCAAGCTCACTGGCCTCAAGTTCGGCATCGGCACGCGCCGCCTCGCCTTTCTCGCCGACGCCAAGGGCGCCACCGACGATGCCCGCAAGGGGCCGCTCGCTCTCGAACTTCGCGAGCCGCTTTCCACGACATTCCAGAAAGGCGTCGTCACGCTGATCCCGCTATCCAGCGTTGCCGGCGTGAAGTACGACTACGCGAAGTTGACGATGAGCGTGTCGATCGCTGGTCAACCGGATGCGGTCGGCACACTGCAATTCCGGGGCATCAACGTATTCACCGTCGAGGCGAAAGCGGGCGACGTTCCCGCGAAGTTCACCGGCGGGTCGACGAAGGGAGGCTTCCGATCGATCGCGTTCCCCGGCGCCCGGCCGCTTTCGCCGCGGCCCGCCGCCCCTAAATGGTCCGTGCAAATCGTGCAGCCGGCCGCGATGGATCCCGCGCTTACCGTGCGGAACCTCAAGGCGCTCTATGCCTTTCCTGGCGGGACCGAGCAACTCATGGATGCTCTTCCCGTTCGCAAGGGCGAGCCGTTGCAACTGAATGCCAAGATCAAGAAGTTGGAGATCGTCGCCGTCGATCCCAATACGAGAATGGCGGCGATGGAACTGCTTCTGGAAGGCGGCACTGAACGTCTGATTGCCGTCCCTTTGACCCTGGAGCAGGGCAAGCGCACCGGCGTGCTGACGGGTCTGGTCGGCGAAGTCGATAGCGGTTGGAAGCTCTTCCCGCTCCATACCGTCAAAGCGATCAAACCGGCGGATTGAGATTGGCTAACCCGGCGTGATCGGCATGTAGTTCGGATGGACGCCCTTCATGTCGGGTTTCTTGACGTTGATCCCGAGGTTGTGCTCGAGCCAGCGCCCGCAATCGTTGAGCGTGACTCCGGTCGCGGCCAGGTAAATAACGAACCCGATGGCGGCAACGAGCATGATGAGTGCGATGGTCTTTCCCATGGCAGCCCTTTTTTCGCGGGGCGAACGAGACACTCAACCATAGAGCGCCGTTTTGAATGTGCGCGAACCCGCCAGCGGCTTCTCAACGAGCCCCACACTCACACTCGCACTCACACTTTTTGCGGAAAAATAGCCGCCTTCGGTTGGCCGAACGTTCGCTTCAATCTACAGTGGTCGCATCCCGTCGTCGCCGGCCGCAGGATGCCCGACCATGAGCTTGCCCAGCCAGACCGTCGCCCTGCTGCAAGCGGCGCGCGACCTCGTGAAGGGGTTGCCGGCCGACGCCGTCCTGGTGTTGCCGGAAACACCTCTCGATTGGGAAGAAGTCGGCCGACTGCTTGGCGGCTGCCGCCTCTTCGTCGCCGCCGAGAACCCCGCCCTCACCCGCCCGCTGCAAGACCACCCGGACTGGACCGTGCTCGCCATCGACCCCGAGCCGCACCCCACGCAGGAGCGGATGAACGACGCCCTGCTCAAGGCCGTCACCGATGAACTGCTAATGCCCGGCGCCCACGTCGTCACGCTTTACAACGGCATCGCAACCCAGGAAGACGCCCCAGAACCCGTCGACAGCCTCAGCGTCATTCACCTCGGCGAACACCTTGAACGGATGACTTCGCAAGACCTCCGCGTGCTCGGCCGAACGGTTCCCATCGACGTGCTCCGCGGCGTGGTCGATCTGGCCACGGAAATCGGCCGCGAAGGGCGCGAGGGCCAGCCGGTCGGCACGATTCTGGTCGTCGGCGACACCCGCAAAGTGCTCGGGCACTCTCGGTTCCAGAACTTCAACCCGTTCCGCGGCTACACCCGCGCCGAACGCGACATCCGCAACCGCGACGTCCGGGAGCAGATCAAAGAGATTGCCAAGCTGGATGGGGCGATCCTGATCGGCCGCGATGGAATTGCCGAGGCGGCGTGCCTGCACCTGAGCGCTCGCGCCGATGGCGTCACGATGCGCAAGGGGTTCGGCAGCCGGCACATGGCCGCCGCCGGCATCAGCAAGGTGACGAATGCGATCGCGTTTGCCGTGAGTCAGTCAAGCGGTTCGGTGCGGGTCTTTCAGAAGGGGGAAGAGGTGCTGCACATCGAGCCGCTGGCCCGCCCGCACGTCTGGCAGCCGTTCAAACTGGAAACCCGCGACGAAGAGGGCGACGGCATTTCTTGAAGCGAGATCCGAGCTGCGAGCGTCAGGGAGCGGTGTGGTTGAAGAACCGCTCGCTCACGCTCGCGGCTCTGACAATTCATCTCTTACTTCGTGCCGATGCAATACAGGTGGCCCCAGGTGCGGATGTAAATGCGGCCGTTGGAGATTGCCGGCGAGGCGTAGGTCTTTTCCTTCAGATCGTTGGCCGCCAGTTGCTTGAACTTCCGCCCCGCCTCGACCACCACGCCGATGCCTTCCACGCCGACGATGTAAATCTTGCCGTCGGCGTAGACCATGTTGCCGCGGTAGACGCGCTGCTTGGCCTCCAGCGACTTCTGGTAGATCGTGGTGCCGGTCCGGGCGTCGATGGCATACAGCGGGCCGTCCTTCATCAGGTAAACGATGTCGTCCACGAGCAAGGGAGAAACCACGTCCGGGGTGAACTTGAGCCGCCACATTTCGGCGGGATTCTCCGGGTTGATGCTCCCCCTGGCGCCGACGGGGTTGAAGCCGACCACCGGGCCGACCTTGCAGGACGGCACGACGATGAGCCGGGGCGTGACGAGCGGGGAAGCGACGAAGCGCCAGGCTTGATTGAGCTTGCCGTTGACCTCCGGGTTGAGCCCGGCGACGCGCCACACTTCCGCCCCGTCGTCCAGCTTGTGCCCCGTGCAGAAATCGTTGCCGTGGGCGACGAAGAGCGGCCCGCCTTCGCCTTCCCACATGAACGCCGAGGCGTAAGTGTCCGGGCTTTCGCCGCGGCTGTAGCCGGGCCGCTCGACGTTCCACACGTCCTGCCCGGTCAAGGCCTCGAGGCAAACGACCCGCTGTGCGTTGCGATGCATGACCTGAAGGTAGATTCGGCCCTTGTAAAGCACCGGCGTCCAGTGGATGCCGAACTGGATTTTGAAGGTGCTCCCCTTGCCGTACTTGCGAAGGTCCTTCTCCCAGATTTGCTTGCCGGCGAAATCGAAGCAGGCGAGTTGGCCGGTGCCGGCGAAGGCCCAGACGAGTTTGCCGTCGGTGCTGCACGATGCGGAGGAGTCGTCGCCTTCGCCGCGGTAGCCGCCCTTGGCGTTGTCGCCGAGCGGCTTCTTCCACTTCACCTTTCCGTCGGTGCCGATGCACATGAGCACGACGGAATCGCCATCCATCGAGGTGAGAAAGATCTTGTCTTCCCAGATGCACGGCGTGGAAGAACCGTGCCCCGGCATGGCGAGTTTCCAGAGCACGTTCTTCTCGGTGCTCCACTCGGTGGGCAGGCCTTTTTCGGTGGAGTGGCCGTCGTTCTTGGGGCCGCGCCACTGCGGCCAGTTGTCCGCGGAGGCCGGCGCGATCGTCAGCGCCGCGAAGAGGATGGCAAGCGACAGGCGGCGGATCATGTAAAGCGGCCTCCACAAAAGGCGGGCCCGGCGCAAGCACCGGGATGGCGGGTGTGATTCTAAAAGGGTATCCGAAGCGGCCGTGCGGAGCAACCTTGGGGGGAATTGCGAATGAAGAACTCCCGTCGCTGACGCTCGGCTGCGCCTCGCGGCTAATCGGCAACCGTAACATAGGTGGATGCGAGCGTATTTCGCCACGTGCGCGCGGGGGCTGGAACCACTGCTGGCGCGGGAACTCACGGAACTTGGGGCAGCGGAGGTCGAACCGGGTCGCGGCGGCGTCGCCTTTCACGGCAACAGCGATCTCCTTTACCGGGCCAACCTCTGGCTGCGAACCGCCGTCCGCGTGCTTCGCCCCATCCTCGACGCGGAAGTCCATTCGCCGGACGAACTGTACGAGGCCGTGCGGACGATCGACTGGTCCGAATTGCTGACGCCGGATCATACATTGGCCGTGGATTGCAACGTTCGCGATTCGGCGATCACGCATTCGCAATATGCCGCGCGGCGGGTCAAGGATGCCATCTGCGACCAGTTCCGGGACAAAACCGGGCGACGGCCGAGCGTGGACGTCGAGCAGCCGATGCTCGGGCTCAACCTGCACATTCACCGGGACCGGGCATCCCTGAGCCTCGACAGTTCGTGGGGCTCGCTGCACAAGCGCGGCTACCGGCCGATCCAAACCATTGCGCCGATCAACGAGGCCCTCGCCGCCGGGCTCCTCCTGCAAACGGGATGGTTGCCGACCGAACCGCTCGTCGATCCGCTGTGCGGGTCAGGCACATTCTGCATTGAAGCCGCGTGGATGGCACTGCGGCGGCCGCCCGGCTTGACGCGGAAGTGGTTCGGCTTCCAGGGGTGGCTCGATTTCGACCGGCCGCTCTGGAACGCCTTGCGCGACGAGGCGCGCCGCGGGGTGTTGAAGGAACTGCCGGCGGCGATCCGCGGATCGGACATTCGCCGCGATGCCCTCGAGCTGGCGGGACGAAACGCGCGCGCCGCCGGCATCGGCCACCTGCTGGCCTTCGACCGGCTCGATGTGAAAGATGCCCGCCCGCCGACGGGGCCGCCCGGCATCGTCATTGCCAATCCGCCCTATGGCGAACGCATCGGCGACGAAAAGGAACTGGTCGGCCTGTATCGCAGTCTGGGCGAAACAATTCGCGATCATTGGCCCGGCTGGCGGCTCTGCGTCTTTACCGGCAACGACTGGCTGGCCCGGAAAGTCGGCCTGAAGGTGAAGTCGAGCGTGCCGTTCTACAATGGCAGAATCCCCTGCCGCTTGTGGGAGTTCGCGTCGTAACGCGCCCCCGCTTTGGGTCGCGGCTAATCGGAGCTTTTGTGAATCTCGCGATTTCACTTGGCCGGTTGCATCTGAAGAATCCGATCCTGGTCGCCTCGGGCACGTTCGGTTACGCCCGCGAAATGGAATCGCTCGTCGATTTCGCGAAGCTCGGCGGCATTGTTCCGAAGACGGTGACGGCAGCCCCGCGGGCCGGCAACGCCCCGCCGCGGACCGTGGAAACCGCCAGCGGCATGCTCAACGCCATCGGCCTCGATAACGACGGCCTCGAACACTTCCTGAGCCATCACTTGCCGTACCTGCGCACGCTTCCGACGGCCGTCATCGGCAACATCGCCGGGAAGACCGAGGATGAGTTCGTGCGAATGGCCAAGCGGGTAGCCGAAGCGGGGCAAGGGCTCGCCGGGCTGGAACTGAATCTATCGTGCCCCAATGTCTCCGGCGGCCTCGACTTCGCCACCGATCCGGCCTTGACGAAACGGATCGTGCGGCAATGCCGCGATGCCTGCCCGGACTTGCCGCTGATCGCCAAGCTGACGCCGAACGTGACGGACATCGCGGCGATCGCCAAGGGGGCAGCCGATGGCGGCGCCGATGCCGTCTCGGCGATGAATACGTTCGTCGGTATGGCCATCGACTGGCGGAAGCGTCGGCCGATCCTCGGCAACGGGATCGGCGGGTTGAGCGGCCCCGCGATCAAGCCGCTGGCTCTTCGCGCCGTCTGGCGAATCGCCCAATTGAAGGCCATCCCGGTCATCGGCATCGGCGGCATCGCGACCATCGACGACGCGATGGAGTTTCTGGTAGCGGGGGCGAGCGCCGTGCAGATCGGCACCGCGAACTTCTACGATCCTACGGCGAGCGTTCGCATTGTGGACGCGCTACCGCAGGCCCTGGCATCACTCGGAGCGAGTAGCCTTAGTGAAATCGTGGGAACGATGGCGAGGTGAAAGCGAGCGAGCCGTCCGGCTGGGGGTCCGGACGGCTCGCGGGGGAAGGAGTACCATCTTTGGAACCGGCGACGCCGTATGGGGGGGAGGCGTTGGGGGGCCGGTTCCTTGCGGTCGGGGTTCTGGGGGAGAACCATTTCGACGGAAGTTCCTAAGGCATTGGCCGTGCCAAAGCGGGATTTCCTAGAGCCGAATTGCTGCAAGTGCCGTGCATCAAGGAAAAAACAGCGATCCCGCAGTAAGCTGCGATGGCAAGAATGCCACAACGGTTGTAAGAACGCGGCGCGGATTTGCAGAACTTACACGGTAAACATTACATGGTTAGCCGCGAGACGGAGTCCGCGGAGCCGAGCGCGAGCCTACGCGCCCTCTGCCGTTTCCGGCATCTTGGTCGGGTCGGGCGGCTGGTTGTAAACCAACGCCGGGAAGTGTTCCGCGAGATAGTGCACCACGCGCTTTGCCGACAGCGTGCCGATCGGCCGATTCATCTCATCCACCACGGGCAAGTGCCGGTAGCCGCCTTTTTCCATCCGTTCGACCGCCGTTTGCACCGAATCCTTGGGGCTCACCTTCGCGGGGTTTGGCGTGAGGCACTCGGCCATCGGCACGCTGAGCGGCAACCCGGCGGCGAGCACGCGCTTCAGCAAATCGCGCTCGGTGAAGATGCCGACGAGTTGGCCCTGCCGCGTGACCAGGAGGCAGCCGGTCTTCTCCCGGCGCATGGTCTCGATGGCCGCCGAGACCGGCTCGCGGTCGTCGATGGCCAGCGGCGGCGTCGGCTGCAATCGCGACACGCTGTCGACGCGCAGATTCCGCGATAACTCCATCGAAAAGAGATTGTGCGGCGCGGCATGGTGCGAGCCGGACTTGGAGCGGCGCTCCGGGTTCGGAACCTGGCTCATGATTCGACCCCCGACGGTTACGGCAATTCTGCGATTCGGCGACCAGAAAACAAGAGCGGAACCGAAAGCCCGCTTCCCAAACGGCTCGCAAATGGGTATCTCAGGGCCATGCCGGCCCCGCAACGCATGCTGACATTCCTTCGCCAGGCGACGGCCCTGGTTCGAGCCACACCAGGCCATAAGGGGCACATTCTCGACCTGCCGCCCTGCACGGACATCCTCGTTACCGGCGACCTGCACGGCCACGTTGGGCACTTCCAGGCCTTGTTGCAAGCCGCCGACCTCGCCAACAACCCTGGCCGCCACTTCGTCATGCAGGAGGCCATTCACGGCAAATATCGCTACCCGAACGGCGGCGACAAATCGCACCAGCTTATCGATCTCTTTGCCGCCCTCAAATGCCAGTATCCGCAGCGCGTGCACTACCTTCCCGGCAACCACGAACTGGCCCAGTGGACCGCCCGCCCCGTGATCAAGGCGGATGAAGACCTGAACGCCCTGTTCGAACAAGGGGTTCGCACGGCCTACGGTCCCGAGGCGGGGCCGGAAGTGTACCGAACCTATTTGGAACTATTCCAGGCGTTGCCGCTGGCGATCCGGGTTGCGAATGGCGTATTGATCTGCCACAGCTTGCCGTCGGCGCGGGCGCTGCCACTGTTTGACGCGGCCCGTCTCGAACGGGAACAGTTCGAGAAGGCGGACCTGGAACCAGGCGGCACGGTCCACAGCTTGTTGTGGGGCCGCGACACGGCGGCCGGCACCGCCGCCGCGCTCCTTGACCGGATGCATTCGAAGTTGCTCGTCAGCGGCCACATCGCCAGCGACACCGGCTACTCCATCCCCAACGACCGGCAAGTGATCCTCGATTGCGCCGAATCGCCGGCAGGCTACATTCTTTTCCCGGCGGACAAAGACCTGACTCATGCCGAACTGGTTGCTTGCTTGAGAACCTTCTGAAGTGCAAATCGCGGTTGGCGGCTGAGCAAGCTTTCATTCGGTGTCAATTCGATAACTGATCATCCATATCTCGAGTTGCTCGAGCTTCTCTTTCCATCGCGCCTTGAACGCTTTTATCCAAAGACGATTTTCCTTCTTGCCCGGCACGTCGACGACGATTCGCGCGAGATTGTCGCTGTAAACGATTCCAGCCTGTTTTCAGCGCCCTTCGACGACTTGCGTTTCATAACTGGCGGCGCCGAAGCGATCGCCGATTTCCAGCACGGCCAGAGAAAGCCACGCCGCGGGGACATCGCGACCATCATTGAACTGTCGCGGCAGCATCACCTCGAAACGCTCCCACTTCGTGTTTAGGTGGCCGGTCCCTTCACCGCGTAGGGGATGTTCTGGGCCGTCAGTGCGGCCAGTGCCGGTTCGGCGACGATGTGGAGACCGCCGCGAAGCACCTTTCCGGAAAAGCCGTTCATCAAGACGGACAACCCTTTGATTTCCGTCTCGCGATCCGGGAATTGAATAAGAATCATGGTTTTCCTCCCTCATCACTCTACGCCAATCAAGTCTAGCTCACTACTCCGGAACGCCGGCTCACTTCACGGTGACCGTGACGACGATCGGTTCGCCGACGGCCGGGGTCAGGGTCACGGTGTACTCGCCTTCCTTCGAGCCGGCCTTCAGGTCGTATTCGAACGTCGTCTGGTTCTTCTCGAAGTCGAGTTTCAATTCGGCGGGGGCGGCGAGCGCGTCCGCCGCGACCCGCTTCTTGTCCTTGTCCACTACAGAGCTCTTGAGCACGATCTCATCCTTGTCGTATTGCCGCCAATTGATGGTGTGGCGAATGCGCTTGGCCTCGCCCTTGGCCAGGAACACCGGCCCGACCGCCCCAAACTCCGGTTCCTTCTTGAACTGGCTCGACACCCAGCGGTCCTGCAATTCCGCGAGGTCCTTGCCGATCCGCTCCTGATCGTCAATGACTTTTTGCAACTGGGCCTTGAGGCGTTCGCGCGTCTGGAGTTCGCCGAGCTTGGCGCGCAGCGCCCGCACCTCGCGCTCCAGTTCCAACAGGGCCAGTTCGGCGAGGCTGACCGGGGAGACATCGCCCCAGACGTTGGCGTTGAGCGTGGCCTGCACGATCTCGAGCCGCCGTTCCGCCTCGGGGAAGGTCATTTTCGGCTGGGTCGCCACTTCGTCCTTGACCAATGGCGGGTTCTCGCCGAGCACGCGGTCGATCTCGTTGGCGAAGTTACCGAAGCGGTCGCGGGTCACGTCGGTCACGTCGTTGACGATGCATTCGCGGTGGATGCGGCGGTATTCGCGAACGAGTCCCTGCACGGCGTCGCGGGCCTTGCCCACTTCCTGGGCCACGTCCACGGCTTTCACCTTGGCGTCTTCGATGCGCTCGGGC
>DATNBQ010000435.1:0-3667 GCA_035571955.1 Urbifossiella sp.
AATCCTGCTCGTCGTCGGGGCGGGGTGGCTCGGACTTAGGTCGTTCGCGCGGGCGATGGTCGGCCAGCGGCATGAGTTTGCTCTGCCCGACCGGCCGCCGTTCTTGACCGACGAGTTGGCCGTCGCCAAAGCGTGGGAGGCGCTCGCGCTCGACGTGCCCGACCCAGGCGCGTGGCAGGTCCACCCGGACAATCGCACGGTGGCCCCGGATGGTCGCAGGGATGAGTACCTGTCCCGGAACGGCATCAACCCCAACCACGGCATGGTGATATTCCGCGGGCCGGGCGGGCAGTCGCGGGGCGTATCCGTGGAGCTGCTCGGAGATCGTGTGGTGTGCCAGTCGTCGCGCGGCAAGTGAACCGCCAGACGCCGAACAGCACTCATGGACTCAGGACTTGTGACAATAGGCGGCGCCGGCGCTCCGCGCTCGGCTCCGCGGACTCCGCCTCGCGGCTAACCTCATCATTCCCACACCACTCAATCGTGTTTCGGCAAGGTCTTACTCGGGCCGCTGACGAAGGGGTTCGAGGTCCAGCCCTTGTCGGCGCGGAGCGTGTCGTTGCGAAACTTCATCAGCGTGCTGGCACTCACCGCCCCGTTTCTGGAGATCATCGGCGCGAGCACGACGCGCTTGGCCTCGGCCACCACCTTCTCCACGGGTCCAGGAACGTCGCTTGACTGAACCGTCGGCTTGCGCGGATCGAAGAGCGGGTTGAAGAGCGTCCGCCACTGAGTCAGGGCTTCGTCGAGGCGGGCGCCGTAAGTTCGCCACGGCAGGCTATTATCCTGCGGCGACGATTCGCGTTCGGCGGCGAAGTTGGCGATCCCCGTCGCCACCACTTCGGCCATCGCCTGGGCATACGGCATCTTCTCGTTGGAACGCGTCGGCGGGCTCATGTTGCAAATGCCGATCACGGCCTCGGCCACTTCCGTCCGCGATGGGGCCGGCACGATGTCCGGGCTGGAGATGGCCACCAGGGCCAGGGTGAAGGCGGGATAGAGCGGCGGCGCGGTCGCCATGGGTTTGTCCGAAAAGCGGCAGCGGCCGAGCGCCTTGATGGCCTGGCGGCGGATGAATCGCACCACTTCGGCATCGTTTTCAGCGTCCTTGGCGGCACTGCGGGGCGTCGTGGCTCCCTTCGCCGGTGGGGATAGAATCGCATCCGGCTTCAGGATCGCGTCTTGCAGCGCCGCGACCAGGGCGTTCACTTCCTTGGCGTTGTTCGAATGGAGCCGGGTCGTGGGGTTGGCGATGTCGTACGCCGAGAGCAGGTTCGCCGCGGCCTGGAAGGCGTAATACTTCACTTCCGGCGGCGTATCCGGGCTGGTGATGAGGCCGGTGATGGTCGGGTAATGGGCGACGGCCCCGGAGCGGCACGCCTCGGCAAGGAGCCGCATCGCGTTGATCCGCACAATCGGCGTCGGGTTTGTCTTGACGACGGCCTTCAATTCGTTGTCGAAGGCAATGCCGAGTTCGCGGATGTAATCGGCCTGATCGATGCCGACTTTGCCGTCCGGCAGCGGGGCGAGGGCCACCCGCGTGATTTCCCGCTGCAGGTCGTCCACCGTGCGAATGCGGATGTTGGGAACCACTTCCTGGGCGTTGGCGTAAACCTTCGGATTGGCGACGTATTCAGCGTTGTACTTGGCGACGGCGATGAAGGCGTCCTTGGCCTTTTTGTCGATGTCGGCGCCGCGGACCGAGTAGTTGAGGATGTTGACGGCCGGGGCCTTGGGCAGTTCCGCGTCCTGGGCTCGGGAGGTGGCGCAAGAGAGCAAGCCCACGCCGCCGGCGGCGAGCAGGGTTAACGACAGCGAACGAATCGGGGACATCAGCGCCTCGACGGAATGCGGGATGTGATTTCTATAAGTGAGGCTAACGAGCATTCGCCGGGGATTCAAGGGCCGGTTAGCCGCGAGGCGGAGCCGAGCGCTCCGCACACCACGGACACGCACCATCGGGTAAACTGGAGATATGCGTTATTGGATTTCACTTACGGCGTTGGCCTTCTTCCTTTCCCCAAGCCACGCTGCCGATGTCGACGCCGCGGCCGTGGATCGCGTCATGGCGGATGCCCTCAAGTCGTGGAATGTGCCGGGGGCGGCCCTGGTCATCGTTAAAGACGACAAGATCGTGCTGCTCAAAGGGTACGGCAAAAAGGCCATCGACAAGCCGGAACCGGTGACGCCGGACACGCTTTTTCCCCTCGCTTCGTGTACCAAGGCATTCACTTCCACACTAATGGCGATGCTTGCCGATGAAGGGAAACTCCGCTGGAACGACCATGTTCGCGATCATCTGCCCGGTTTCAAACTTTCCGATTCGAACGCCAGCGACCTGGTTTCCATCCGCGACCTGCTGTCGCATCGCACCGGCGTCCCCGGCAACGATTTGCTCTGGTATCACGCCCCGTGGAACATCGACGCGGTGCTCGCCAAGGTGGACCGCCTGCCGTTGACTTATCCGTTCCGCGGCGGCTTTGAGTACAACTCGATCATGTACATGGCGGCGGGCCGGATCGCGGCGCGGCGCGGCGGGCAGCCGTGGGAAAAGTTAATGCAGGATCGGCTCGCCGGGCCGCTCGGCATGAAGAATCTGCATTGCACCACGACGGAACTCGCCGCCGACGCGGACCGCGCTTCTGGCCATCGCAAGGGGAAGGACGGCCAGGTCGTCGGCATGCCGGCTTACCCGTTAACGGAACCGAACCCGGCCGGATCGGTCCTCGCGTCGGCCCGCGATCTCGGCGCCTGGCTCCGCTTCCTTCTCGCCGGCGGAACTTGCGACGGCAAGCGACTCGTCTCGGAGAAGAACTTCCGCGAACTGCTGATGCCGCAGAACATCATCCGGCTCGAAGGGAACGCCCGGGCGATGAACCCGGATACCGTGCAACTCAGTTACGGGCTCGGCTGGGTGATCGCGGACCACCGGGGCAAACGCGTCATTGCTCACGGCGGCCAGATCGACGGCATCCGCGTGCAAATCACCTTCCTTCCCGAGGAAAACGTCGGCTTCGCGATTCTTAATAACCTGCACGAAACGCGGATGAACCAGGCGGTGACCAATACGTTTATCGATCTGTATTGCGGCCTGTCGCCGCGCGACTGGAACGGTTTCTTCCAGAAGATCGTGGCCGACGCGGCGGCCAAGCGATTAGCGGCCATCGCGGCTCGGGAGAAGGCCCGCGTGCCCGGCACCAAGCCGAGCTTGCCCCTCGCGGATTACACTGGCGAATACCATCACGATGTGTTCGGCAAGTTGAAGGTCATCGAAAAGGACGGCAAGTTGGCCATCGACTGGAGTAGTTTTCATTGCCCGCTCGAGCATTTCCAGGGCGATGTTTTTCGCATAAGCAATGGCTACTTCGAGGAGAAGTTGGTCGGCTTCGGCGGCGAGCAGGGCCGGGTCAAGGCGATCCAGTTCGCCGATACCGTCTTCAAGCGCGAATAGATGTTGTCAGAGCCGCGAGCGTTAGCGAGCGGTCTTACTCCACCGCTCCCTAACGGTCGCGGCTCGGTTGGCCTTAAGCAGTAGTTTCCCGGTTTTTCTGACATCGCTGCCTTGCTCAGGGCGATAGCTTCCATGGACACTGAGTCGGATTTCTCCACTCACCTCAGCGTTTTTCATCGAATCTTCAGCCGCTTCCGCCCACCATCGACATGTTGC
>DATNBQ010000436.1:0-9729 GCA_035571955.1 Urbifossiella sp.
AAATCGTAACACTGATATGTCACTGTTGCGCGGTCAGTAATCGGTGAGGTCGGCGTCTTTTTGCCAGTGAGGCTGCATGAGGACGCGGTTGACGATGTCGATGTCGACGGCGCGTTGGGCGGAGCGGACGGCTTCGATGAGGCAGCCGACGCCGAGGTTGCGGGCCTTGCGCAAGACGCCGTCGGCGGAGCGGACGACGAGGTCGATGGCGGGTTGCGTGAAGGTGTTGTGGCCGAGCCCGGCGTGGTCGAGTTCGCGGAGGATGAAGTCGCGCAGGGCGTCGGGCGCCAGCCGCTTGGCGATCGCCGAGTAGGTCACCCGGCTCTTGATGTCGTGGTTGACGCCGAGGTCGAGGCCGGCGAGCAAGCTGGTGCGGCCGATCAGGACGAGGTTATGATTTTTGGGGAAGTCTTCGAACAACAGTCGCAGGCGGCGGAGGTTGGCGAGGTCCATTAGGTGGGCGTCGTCGAGGATGGTGGTGAGGGCTTTGCCGGCGTGGTTGAGTGCGAACGCTTGCTCGATGAGTTTGCGTTCGCAGTGGAACGCGGAGCTTTGGAATTCGATCTTGAAGGCGTCGCAGAGGATTTTGACGGTGTTGGTATAAGTGTGGAGGGTCCGGGCCACGGCGGCGACCAGGTGCTGACTCTCGGGGAGCCGCTGGAGGGCCTGTTTAATGACGGATCTGCCGGTGCCGGGAAGCCCGAGCACGAGGCAGAGGCCGCCCTGTTGACAGTGGACCTTGAGCGTGTCGACGATCTCCTGCTGGGCGGGCAGGAGTTCGAATTCGCGGCGGTCGAAGGGGTTCTGAGTGAGTCCGAAGAAAGCGCGGATCATGGTTGTTCCTTTCGGCGTTCGTGTCCCGGGCGAAATTGTGATCGCAGTCGTTCTCAAATTAAGGCGGTACGGATCCGACGGCCACGGACGGCGGATTCCCGAATTCCGGCGAATTTTGGAGAAGGCATCGGCGAAGTTCTGACGCCGCCGGCAAACTGGCGATCACTTCGGTCGTTGAGCCTGATATTGGTTCGACAATCGTTCGAGGAGTTCGACGGCGGAGAGGAAGTCGTGGCCGAGTGCGCGGAGCAGGTCGATATTGTTGAGATTTCTGTGGCAGGCGAAGCAATGGGCCAGGTTGTTGCGGGGGTTGACGGCGGCGAGCAGTTCGCCGCAACGCGGGCAGGGGCGGGTCGGGGGAAGCAACGAAGAGATCGCATAGTAGGATTTTACTGTGACCATTTTGTTACCATTTGTTCGCCAAACCGGGCCAAATGAAGGTGAGCGATGCCTAATCCTGCCAAGTGGATGAATTTCCCAAGAACATTTCCCGACAGTAGTTGCGTCTGATTCAAGGTGTTTGTTGTTATACTCCTCGAAACGCCCTGAATGACTCTGGATCAGTTAGTCATGGTTCAAATCCATGATCCCCAGCTTCATGAAACCCTGCAAATCCTAGTGGTTCATGGGGTTTCTTGTTTCTACTCAGACGCTTATTCCAGCCAACTGTAGCCATTCTGTAGCCATTTTTCAAAGCGATGATCATCTTCCTTGTTGACTATGACTTCGAACGGCGCAGCGGCAGTCGCGGCGGGAGTTCGAAATATAAGGGCGTCTCATGGAACAAGGGGAAGGGAAAGTGGCGGGTAATGTTCAACTTTCAGGGCCCCACTTTCTTCATCGGATATTTCGCCGATGAGATCGAGGCGGCGAAGGCGTTGGCCTCATTCCGGGAGATAACATGGCAATTAATCTGATGATGTATTTTGCATTAACACCTAGTTATTCTGACGTAATGGATGTGAACATGATAGTTGAGCAAGCCATCCAGGCCCTCGGGAAGGCAGATGTTAAGGGCGATGTGGTATTTAAGACTAGTTCTACGATTAATCTAAACCAGATCGAGTACAAGAGAATCGAATTCATGCATCCCCAAGGTCGAGCGCGCGTTGAAGAGAGTTGGAAGGAAGGTGGCCGTCAGATGGATCAGTTGATTGTTTTCGATGGCAAGCGCGGTTGGGTTCGGTTTAATGGTGCCACTCGGGAATGCACGGAGGGGGAACTCGATACTGTCCGCGAAATCATTCAGCGCGGTTTGTTACAGGCTACTCGAGGATTGAATAACAAAAAGAACAAGCTGGCGCTTCTGCCTGAGACTGTTGTTGATGATGAAGTATGCGTTGGCCTCCGAGTCGAATCAGACACTCAAGGCTCCACCGATTTTTACTACAGCAAGAAATCGTTTTTCCTTCGGAAGACGTGCGGCAAGAAGAAACTGCCGGACGGGCGCACTTTGGATGCTACTGAGATAAGATATGGCTACCGGAAGTTTTCTGGTTTGTTTTTCCCAAAGAAGTCAGTTGTTACAATCGGCGATTCTATCAAACTGGTGCAGGTGATCGACAAGGTCGAGCTTCTTCCAGTAGCGGATGCTAAGGCTGCATTTAATAAGCCCTGATCCTTCGCGCAGGCTGTTGGCTGATACTAGGCCTTGGATCAGTTAGTCAAGGTTCAAATCCTTGATCCCCAGCTAAAAACCGATTGGTAGCAGGAGCTTGTCATTGCGACCGCTCACTCGGAGTCGTTGCCCTTCTTCAAGCCCACGGGCGTCGGCAGGCCCAGCTTGTTCCGCACCCACTGCACCTCTTCCAGCGTCATCACGCGAAGCACGTCCGAATAATCGTCCGTCCAGAGCGGCACGTCCGGCAACACCGTCAGCGGCACAAACAAGTCGCGGTAAATCTTCGGCACCAGGTCGCCAAGCGTGAGGGTCGACTTGGTCAGGTCGCCGCCGCGACGGACCTCCTGAATGAGTTCGGCGGCCGGTTTGCCGTACTTGGCGCGGAAGTCGTCGTAAGGAAGGCCGGTTTCCTTCGGCGTCGGATCCGCGGCTGACGGCAAGGTGGTGAAGTCCTTGCCGTACTTCTCCAGAAGGGCGTCGCGGGCATTCTGATTCGGCCCGTACTCCTTCAAGAGTTCGATCAGCGGCGGGTTCTTCACGCCGAAGGCCACGGCTTGCTCGGCGGGCGAAGCGGCCAGCACTCCCAACGTCTCGACCTTGCGGGCCAGCACCACCCAGTGCGACGACGTCTTTCCCGGTGGGTCTTCCCAACCGTCGCTCCAGACCCGGGCCTCCAGGTTCAAATCCTCGGCGATCTTCGCTACCACCGGCTCGAGCGCCACGTACTTGTTCGAGATGTGCAGCGCCAGGATGCCATCGTCCGTGATGCGGTTCATATACAGTTCGACTGCCTGCTTGGTGAGCAAGTGCACCGGAATGGCGTCGGAACTGAACGCATCGACGAGCAGGAGGGCATACTTGCGGTCGGTATCTTCCTTGAGCTTGAGGCGGGCGTCGCCCATGCGGAAATCGACCCGGGCGCCGCGATTCTTGGCCGCATCGACGTACGTGAAAGGCCCCAGAACGGCCGGCTTCCCTTCGGCCACCTCGTCCTTGTTCATGACCATCCACGGCGTCTCGACGATGCGGCGAACGGCACTGTCGATTTCGTAGAAGGTGAGCCGCTGGCCGGGCAAGGCGTAGCAGGCCACCGAGCCGCTGCCGAGGCCGACCATGGCGATATCCGCCTTGGCGTCGGCCCCGTTTTTGCGCGATCGCAGTTCGTGGAACATCGCTCCGACCGGGCCGGTGCGGTGGTAGTAAGTCAGCGGTTCCTCGCGCGGCCGCCACGCTTCCAGCGAGCCTTGCAGCAGCACCGAGTCCCACAGGTTCAGCGGCGATGCCCCGAAGGCCTGGGCCACGTCGGCGGGGTGCAACCGATAGCGCTCGCTGATCTGCGTGCCGTGCAGCGTCGTACCGTGCACCAGGCGCGTGAACGCCCCTTGCTGCTCGACCTTCAAGATGCCGAAGAAGGTCCGCTCGTTGTAAACGATCGATGAGTCTTCGGCCCGGTACAGGTGAATCGTTAGCAGAATGGCGACGGCCAGGGCGAAGCGAAACGCGCGATCGACGAAGAAGAAGCACGACATCACCGGGATGGCAATCAGCGAAATGGCGGCGATGGTATCCTGCGAATTCTCCAGGAAACCGACGTTTTTCGTGAGCCCGTTTACGAATCCCTTGAAGAACTCGCGCTTCACGATGACGCTGACGGCCAGCCAGAACACCAGCCCGACAATGGCGGGAAGCAGGAAATCGAGCGTCGTCCGCAGCTTCCGCTTGAAGCGGGCCAGTTCGGTATCGGCGGGAACCGCGGCTTGCCCGTTCTCCGGGGCGTTCAGATCCGGCACCATCAGGCAAGCGACCACCATTGTCACGTAGTATTCGTACGCGGTTGGCGCCCAGGTGAAGACGATCGGCGCGACGATGGCGTTGAAGAGCCCGCCGAGCACGCCGCCGACGGACATCATCAGGAAGTACTTGGTCAGGTGGGCAACGTCCTTGGGGCGGTCGCGGGCCAGTTCGTAATGGCACATGAGGGCGGCGACGAAAAACGTCGCGATGTGCAGGGCCAGCTCCAGGGCCATGTCAAACTTGCGCAAGTAGTCTCGTCCCAGAATGACGAACATCAGCAGCAGGATCATGACCGGGGCGAGGTTGCCGATCACGAGGCGGAACCACGGAGCGACCCGGCCGAATGCGATGATGAAGGTGACGAGATAAAGGGCCAGCGGCACCACCCAGAGCAAGGGAACCGACGCGATATCGGTCGTCATGTAAAAGGTGACGCCGAGCATCCAACTGGAGGGGACGAAGGCGAGGGCAATCCACTTGAGGACGCGGAGTGTGCTCGGCGGCGGTTCGGTAGGATCGGAAACCAGCGGCGCGGGCGTGGCTTTGTAACCAGGCGGCGGCGGATCGGTGGGCTCGTATCCTTTGTGCAATTTGCCCTTTCGCAGTGGCGCCGGAGGAGGCGGCGTCCCGATTGGGTTCGCCGCGACGTTCGCGCACAGGCCAATCAGCACCGCCATCACCACGAAGCCGATGCCAAAGAGCCACGCCTGCCCCGAGACCGAGAAGTTCGGTTCGATAAAGAGGGGGTAGCCGAGCAGCGAGATGAGGCTGCCGGCGTTGCTGGCGGCATAGAGGAAGTACGGATCATTCGCCGACGGGTGGCCGGTGTACGAGAACCACTTTTGCAAGAGCGGCGCGCTCGTGGAAACGAAGACGAACGGCACGCCGATGGCGACGAGCAGGATGGCCATCGCGGCGAGGAAGGGGCTGGAGTCGCCGCTGGGGGCTAGACTTTCGACCACGGCGATTGGGCTATGCCGGGCGCTCAAGGCGATGGCCAGCGCCATGACGACGATCGGGGCGAGCAGCACCAGGCCGTGGACGATGCCTTGTTTCTTGGGTTCGAGCCGCGTGGAGACGCGGTGCGAGTAGAGGTAGCCGGCGAGAAGCATGGCCTGGAAGAAGACCATGCAGGCGTTCCACACGGCCGGGCTGCCGCCGAGCAGCGGCAGAATCATCTTCCCGACCATCGGCTGGACCATGAACAACAGCGACGCGCTGACGAACAGCGTGACGGCAAACAGCAGCGGCACGGGGGGAACTCCGGTTGCGAATCGCGCGATGAGAACTCAGACAGGCGTTGTAGTTTTGGGGGTTCGGAAGGCGAGCTGCAAATTGATGAGAGGGAAGCGGGGAAGCGCCCACCCGTTGCCACGGGTGGGCTTGTATTTGTGGAAGCACTGCAAGCCCACCCGTGGCAACGGGCGGGCGCCTACCATCACACGCTGCGCGAGGCGCTCTTGCCGTGCTTCGTTTCCGGCACCTCGGCCGAAGTCGGATCGAACCACTTCTCCTCGAACTCGATCCGCTGCTTCTTGTCCATCGCCATGTTCGCGGTCAGCGCGATGATGGCGTCGGCCATGGCCACTTCGCCGTGGCAGCGCGGCATGATGTCGGCGTACTTCAACTTCGCGTGCCCGGCAGCGTCCTTTTCGGTTTCGTAGCTCACCGGTTGCTTGCGCTTCTGCCACATACGGACGCAGTAGGCGAAGTGTTCGAGTTCGGTGCGGTAGCCGCGAACGGCGGAATCCCAGTCGGGGGCCGCGGCGCCCTTGGAGATGGAAGCGCCTCCGCCGCCCCAGGTGCTGGCAGCCTCCATCGCCGGCTTGCCGCCGCCCGCCGCGGCCACATTAATCTTCGTATCCCGGCCCCCGGCGGCCTTCGTCGTCTTGTTCTGTTCCTTGAACAGGAAAACGTCCTTCTCCTTCTCGATCACCATGGTCCCCTGGCTGCCCATGATGCACTCGCCGAAGTTCTCGAACTCGTTGGTGTTGATGGAAGAATAGGTGACGACGACGATATCGCTGTCGTCCTTGCCGCCGTGGCCGGCCTTGGGGTGTTTCGGGCCGGGGAATTCGAAGGTGACGAAGACGGCATCGTCGCTTTCGCGGTCGTTTTTGCCGGGGCCGTAGAAGAACTTGCCGCCGACGCCCTGGACGGCGAGCGGCTTGGCGTGGCCGAGGATGATGGAAGCGGCATCGAGCTGATGGCTGCCGAGTTCGGCCATGAGGCCGCCGCCGGTCTTGTTGAAGAGCCGCCACCGCACCAATTCCGCGGCGTCCTTGAAGCCGTATTCGGCGACGTTGCCGAAGGCGAGTTCCTTCAGCTTCTCGGGCGTCAGTTCCTTCGCGTCTTCCTTGAGAACGGGTTTAAACCAGCCATCGACGAGCTGCGGCAGGCCGTATTCGAGTGCGTACTTGGCCTTGTCCGCTTCCTTGACCTTGTAAGGCCAGGAATTATTGCGATGCCACAGGGCGCGAATGTGCTTGACGTCGCCGAGGATGCCGGAATTGACCAGTTCGAGCGCCTGGGCATAAAGCGAACTGTAATGCCGCTGATGGCCGATCGCCAGAAGCATTCCCTTGTCCTTGGCGTACTGGATCATCCCCTTGCACTTGCCGATGGTGCGGGCCATCAGCTTCTCGCAGAAGACGTGCAGCCCGGCGTCCATGCACTTCTTGGCGATGATGTCGTGGGTGTTCAGCGGCGTGGCGACGATGACCATCTCGATGTTCAGGCTCTTCGCGTCGGCCAGGAGGGCATCGAGATTGTCGAAGGTCTTGATCTTCTCGGCCGTGGCCTTGCCGTAGAGCTTGTTCAGGCCCTTGCGCGGGCCTTTCGGTTCTCCTTCGAAGATGCGGGCGCGGTTGGTCGGGCGAATGTCGCAGACGGCGACGATTTCGTTGTACTCGGGGTTGTGGTCGCCGATGAGGACGCCGCCCTCGTCGCCGGTACCGATGAGGGCGGTGCGAACGGCCTTGTTCCCCTGCCACTCGTGGTAGCCGAAGTATACGGCGGCGGAGATGGGCACGACGGCGCCGGCGGCGAGCCCGGCCTTGATGAAGTCGCGGCGATCCGGCTTCTTCGCATCGACGCCGCCGACCGCCATGGTGCGCATGTGGCCGTTGCGGGCCAGATCGCCCGCGGCCTGTTCGAAGTTCGCTTTGCCCGTCGCGCGTTGCTCGGGGGTTAGGTCGAGTGCCATGTATTCGCTCCGAAGAGAGTTATTTTAGATGGTGGTGGTTTTGTTGCGGCCGCACGGGCAGATGCGGCCGAGGAGTGCGTCCAGCCCCAGCCAGCGGCCGGTCGGGAACGTGGCGATTGCCAAAAGCGCAAGCGCTTCAATTACATTCTTGTTGATGAACACCGGGTTCCCTTCGGTCGTCGGCGGCAGCGGGAACCAGGGGAACGGCGGATGCGTGAGGTACGTGAGCACGAGGAACGCCGTGCCGGCGAGGCACGCCACCCGCGTGAGCAACCCGCCCATCAGGCACGCCCCGACAATGGCGATGAACCACATGGTCACGCGGTCCATGATCTGCCCGCGGCTTTCTTGCTTCTCGTGTTCGACGGCCTTGCCGCCGTTCAGGTCCTTCTTCAAGTCGGCGACGAACGCCGTGGCGTCCTTGACCAAATCCGTTTCGGCGGCGGTGACATCGGTGCGAAGCCCGGCGGCGTTCTTCTGATCGATGCCGTAACCGTTGCCCAGGTTGACGGCAAGGCGATCCTCCTCGGCCTTGACGGCGGTTCGCAGTCGCTCCAGGTGGGCGAGCCGCTGCGGCGCGGTGAGCCTCGCGTCGTCGCCGCTAATGCTCTTCACCTTGGTGTCGCGGCCGTCTACGCCGTACACCCAGCGGGCATACGCGGCCTTGGCTTCCTGGATCCGCGCGGGCGCCGCACCGGCCTTGTCGAGCATCTCGTCGAGCGATTTGGCCACGGCTTCCGGGCATGCCTCGGCCTGCTTCTCGATGGAAAGTTGCGCGAACGCTTCGGGCGCGATGTTCTGCGCGGCCTTGACCCGCGTTGCGATGAAGGCATCGGTATCGGTGAACTGCTTGCGCATGTACGGCCCCAGCGGCCCCGGCGACACCTTGAAATAGACCTCGCTACTGAAGACGCGGTTGGTCTCGCTCGGCCCCATGTAATACGAGTGCAGCTTGTGCAGCCCTTCGAAGAGGAAGTGCCAGCCGATGGCCAGGCGAAGCGCCAGCAGCAAGAAGACGCGCAGCGACCACTTCTGCGAAGCCGTGGCGACGATGAGCGCCAGCAGCGTTCCGGCGAGCCCCGCATACAGGATCGGCAACAGCACGGCGTTCGACATGGAGGTCAATCCGGTGTGTACGAAGTCGGGGCGAGATTGAACGTCCAAACCCTCTCCCCGTTGGGGAGAGGGTGGTTCACGAGCGGAGCGAGTGAACCGGGTGAGGGGTCTTGTTGGCTTCGATTCCCCTCACCCGGTTTGCCCCGCTGCGCGGGACAAACCACCCTCTCCCCAGCGGGGAGAGGGTCAGAATTCAGAAGCACCGCTCCGAGGCGTGGGCGGGTTCGCACCAATCGTTCGGCGCCGGCGCGGCCCAAAACGAAAAGCGCCGTGGACAGCGCGTCGGCCTCGGCGGCGGTCGGGGCCACCACGCTGGCGCTGGCGGTTCCTTCGGCGGGCCAGCCGGTGCGCGGGTCGAGCAAGTGCCCGAGTTTCCGACCATTGTACTCGAAAAACTGGAAGGTGGCAGCCGAGGTGCCGAGCCCGCGATCGCGCAAGCGAACCGTGCCGAGCGAACGGGAATCGTCCTCCGGATGCATGAGGCGAATGGGCCAGCCGCACGGGTCGCCGGGCGGATGGCCGATGGCATACACGCTGCTGGAACCGCCGTGCAACAGCGCCGAGCGAACGCCCCAGCGGGTGCGCAGCAGTTCCGCGACGCGATCCAGCGCGTACCCCTTGCCCACGGCGCCGAGGTTGAATTCGACTCCCGGTATGCGGAACTTGACGGTTCCGGACTCCGGTCGCTTACGCTCCCGGCCCGCCAGACTCGCCAGAATTACGTGCTTCATGCCGGTGCGGGCCATCGCAATGTTGCGGTCGCGCGGCGACGGCACCCGCCCGTCGCGGCGATAGAACCCCCAGGTTTTCGTCAACGCGCCCGTGGCAATGTCGAACGCGCCGTCGGTTTCCCGCGTCCATGCCGCACAGCGCTGAAACAGTTCGAAGAGATGCGCTTCCACGGGAACCGGCTTCTGGGATGCCGTGTTGTTGATGTGCGATACTTCGCTGGTATCGCGGAAGACGGTCATCTGCTCTTCGAGTTCGTCGATGAGATCGAGAGCGTCCTCGGCGGCGGCGACGGCATTCGGGTGCGATCCCTGCGGAATGGCCACTTCAAAAGTCGTGGCCATGGCGCGGCGCGACACTCGCACCAGGCTGTATTCGCCGGGAGCGGCCGCCGGTTCATCGAGCAGCGACTCGAGCAGTTCGAGCATGA
>DATNBQ010000437.1:0-36651 GCA_035571955.1 Urbifossiella sp.
CCTGGGGGGCGACCGGCGCACCGAGAATCGCCGGCGGATGCGCGGGCAGTGCCGGCTGGGCCGCGGACGGGCTGGCCGCAACCATCGCCGCCAGCAGTGCCCACGCCCTCCCTGGCATCGCCCTTCCTCCTCACCGCGCGAACCGAGTTCTTCCTTACCATCGTCTACCGCAGGTTCGCGCAATCAGCAAGTTCGCTTCGGTTAGCCGGGCGATTGGGTAAATTGGGCAAGCGATTCGGATAATGCGAATCCTACGCCCCAAGTACGAACAGCACGGATACCGCATTGAAGAGGCCATGCACGATGGCCGGCGCGAGGATGCCGCGAGTGCGGAACGCCAGCCAGCCGAGACCGAGCCCGAGCACGAAGAGCGGAATCGGCGTCGGCCAAACGCTCATATGCACGGCCGCGAAACAGGCCGCCGACGCGTAAATCGCCGTGAGTGTCCGCCGCTTGCGTAAGGGCAAGACTTGCAGCAACGCGAACCCCGCAAGCATGACGGATGCGAAGCCGATCGGGCCGATCGCTCGTGAGAAGTCGTTGACGCCCCGGTCGTAACTCGCGGCGGCCGTTACCAGCAGGACGAAGACCATCGCGAGGGCGGCCCGGTAACGCTTGCCGAGAATCCACGGCAACAAGAGACCGCGGAACAGCAGTTCCTCCAGGATCGGCGTCGCGATCGCCGCTTGCACGACCAGCAAAATGCCGTCGATCTCCGGCCGCCCGTCGTGGAACGATTTCGCCAGCGGATGCTCGTCGAGCACCCAGTCGAAGCCGACGAAGATCGCAGTGGTGATGCCGTGGATGATGGCGACGACGGGATGGAGGACGATCCAAGCGACGACGCCGAGGGCGACCCGAGCGGCAATCGAACTGTGCTTCTGCGCCTGCGGATTTCCATAGAGAGCGCGGCCGATCAAGGCGAGCGAGACGATATAGAGTGGAGTGAAGAAGACCGCGGCCCAGAGCGACTGCATCGCTTGCCACGCCTCTGGCGGCGCGTCCGGTCCGTAAACGGCCCGATAAAAACCCAGTTCGAGCAGCAATCGGTTAACCAGTTCCATGGGGGCGACGACGGCGAACAGGAATACGAAGAGCAGTTCGAATCCGCCCCAGGGAACGGGCCGCTTGCGCGGCGGTGGAACGAGAGGCGCACCGGCGCGGCGAGCCAACGCGAGCGCTGCAATGCCGACGGGAACCGCGCCGGCCGCGATCCACCCGCCGCACTTAACCATCCGCGTCGCATCGGTCCAAAACTCACCGGGCACGAACGAGTCCTCGATGATTTGGTGGCACAGGCATTCTTGCCTGTGCAACGTGGTGCACAGGCAAGAATGCCTGTGCCACCCAAACAAGGGCTCAACGCGCGAGTTCCTCATACAGGCGCGCGAACTGCTCGATGGCATGCGCGGCCGAGAAATGTTTCCCGGCCCGCTCCCATCCGGCGTCGCCGAACTTCCGCCGCAAGTCCGCGTCGTCCAGTAGCGGATAGCTCGCGGCCGCCAGCATCGCCCGTTCCCCAAACGGCACGAGCAGGCCGGTTTGCCCATCCTCGATTATCTCGGCCAGTTCCGCGTTCTTCCAGCCGAGCACCGGTCGGGCGGCGACCATTGCTTCCAATGCCAGCGAAATGCCGCCGCGTTCGTGCGTGATCCAGACGAGATCAGCATGGACCAACAATTGCGGCAAGTCAGAACGACTGCCGACGAAGCGAATCCGGAAGTCGTCGAACATGATGGCTCGGCCGAATTCCTCAAGAAGCATGCGATCTGGGCCGTCCCCGACTATCACCAGATGCCAGTTCGGGTGCTCGTAGCGGACCATGTCGAACGCCCAGATGGCGGCCTTGAATCCGGAGATCGGTTCGAGACCCCCGGCCACGGCAATGAACTTCGCGTTGGCGGGCAGGCCGAGTTCCCGCAATGCCAGGGCCCGATCGGTTCCGATTTCGGGCAAGGCGATGCCGGGGGCGATGCGCGTGAGGCGATCCGCAGCGACGCCGAGCCGCCGATAGCGTTCCCCTTCCGCCCAGGTGGCAGCGACAACGCGATCGCAGCGGCGCAGCCGCCGCGTCGTCAGCCACCGTTTCAGCCCCCCGCCTGGCATCGATGCCGAGGACGCCACGAGCCGCGGTACGTTTCCCCCCTCGCCATCGGAGGAAGCAACGACCCGCGCCGCACGGACCGCCGCCGGCCCCCAACCATGCACGACTGCCGGGTTCGCGTCGCCGACGATGCGTCGCAACATGCGCAGGCCGCGCACGTCAAGGGCGTGGCGAACGGGTATGGCGTGGACGGGAATGCCGAGGTGGCGCAGTTGACGGGCGATGGGCGTGTCGCCGTCGCCGAGCACGCCGACCGCAGCGTGGAAGCGATCGCGCGGCAAGCCGCCGGCCACGAGCGCCAGTTGCCGCGCCGACCCGCGCGAACCCAGGTCCGAAGCGAGAAAGAAGATCGTTCCCGGTGACAAGATCGTACCCGGTTCAATCGATGGGCGCGCTCTGGGGAAAGCGATCGCCCATCATGCGACTGATACATCGGACGGGAGCACGCCGACGAATGGCAAGTGCCGGTACTCGTCGTTGTAGTCGAGACCGTAGCCGATCGCGAACTTATTTGGGATCGTGAAGCCGACGAAATCGGGTTCGCAGGGAACTTCCTGACGACCAATCTTGCGCAATAGCACGGCCGTTCGCACGGATTCCACGCCCTTTCCGCGGAGGTGGGCGATGACGCGGGTCAGGGTATGGCCGCTGTCTAGAATGTCGTCGAGGACGAGAACGTGCTTGCCGGCGATGTCCGGGAGCAGTTCATCGCGAAGCGTTAGGGATCCGGCGGCAGTCGCAAAGCCGCGGTAGCTGGAGGCAGTCAGGAAACCGATACGCAGCGGCAAATCGATGTTGCGAATCAGATCCGCCATGAATAGCAGGCAGCCGTTGAGCACGCCGACGACAGTGACGGGCCGCCCGGCATATGCCGCCGCAATTTCTTCGGCCATCCGCTCGACGCGAGCTCGAATGTCGTCCGCCGGAATCAGTACTTCCATGTCAGTGCCGCCTCTGCTTAGCCGCGACCCAGCGGGGAGCGCGGGACTCGCTTGCGCCGCGCGCTCTCACGCCACGACGGTGGCGCGCTTATCCATCCGCGACTTGATGTAAGCGGCGCAGCCGATGATGCCCGAATCGTCGCCGAGCGTAGCCGGGATGCAGCGGATGTTGTTGGCAACGCCCGGCAACGTGTAGCGCTGGGCGATTTCCCAAATGCGTTCGATGAAGGAGTCGCCGAGCGCCCCGGCGACGCCGCCGCCGATCACGATGACCTCGGGGTTGATGAAGTTGACGACGCCGCCGATGCCTGCACCGAGTGCACGCGCGGCCTCGTCCACAAGTTGCACGGCGATCGGGTCGTCAGCCTGATAGAACTCCGCCAGTTGCGAGCTGCGGACGCCGTTCGGATCGACGTTCTTCCATTCCTTGCGGACGCGTTTGGGGGCGTCGGCGAGGATCTCGGCGGCGCGCTTCATCATGAACTTGCGGCCGGCAATCGCTTCGACGGTGTGGCCGCGGCGCCAGTGGACGACGAGGTTGCCGAACTCGCCGGCGTTGCCGTTGAAGCCAGTGAAGAGGTCGCCGTTAAGGATGAGGCCGCCGCCGACGCCGGTGCCGACGAAGACGCCGAGCACGTTGCGAGCGCCGCGGGCCGCTCCGAACGCGAACTCCCCATAAGTGCCCATCCGCACGTCGTTTTCAATGGCCACCGGCCAGTTCCAGTGCGCGGGAAGCAGTGGCTTCACATCCACGTCGCGCCAGTCGAGGTTCGGGGCGAAGCGAACGCGGGTGGTGCCGACTTCGATTTGCCCCGGGATGCCGAGCCCCATGCCGCGGATTTGCTGCGGGTCGATGCCCGCTTCCTGAATGACGGCTTCGACGCCCTGGGCGATGCGATCGAGGACGGCGGCGGCACCTCCTTCGGCGGAAGTGTGCTGCTTGGACCGGGCCAGTAGTTTCAGATTGTCGTCGAAGACGGCGGAGAGAATCTTGGTGCCGCCGAGATCGACCCCCAGCCAGTATCCGCCGGACATGCTCAATCCTCGTCTCTGAGTTCCAAGTTCCAAGTTAGCGGATAACTTGGAACTTGGAACTTGGAACTTGGAACTCTTGAAACGAAAAAGGCCCCGCCCTTGGAGCATCCATGCTCCGGGCGGGGCTCGGCTGACATCCTGTCGGCCGTTGGCTCAGATGTGTCACCCGTCGGAGTTGGTGGCCCGCAATCGCGGCAGGTGCGATTGCGGCAGCGACATTCCATCGCGGCGGACATTCGCGAGCGGCCTCCGGCTGCTCGAACTCGAACCCACCACGCGGAGGAACGGAAGTAGCTGGGCGCCGCCGTCCCTGGCGGGCCCCGCATCCTGCGTGCTACTCGCGCGTCGCTGACCCCGGCGGGCCTCTTCATACACCAGTCGCTCCCAGAGGCGGTGCATCGCGCCGTTCCCCGGGCATAAAAACCGAGCTTTCACGATGATTCGTCGCGCCGCGGCCACTTTCCCCGCGGTCAGCAAGCCATCCAGCACCACGCTCAGAACCGCGGCATCCTTGGGCGCAATATCGGCGGCGGCGAGCAACTCACGGACGCCGCGCTTCACTTTGCCGCGGCGAACGCAGGCTCGGCCCAAGGCGGCGCGATAGTCCGCGCTGGCGGGAACCAACCGGCTGGCGCGGCGGAAGCACCGTGCGGCCCGGTGGTCGTCGCCGTACGGATCGTTCTCGAACGACTGCCCGAGCAGGTAGTGGGTCCGCGCGTGTTCGGGCGCAAGCGCGAGCGAAGCGCGGGCATGCCGCCGCGCTTGCGCGAAGCGCTCGCTTTCCAGCATGATTTCCGCGATCACTCGGTGTGCATCTGCAGCCGCGACTATGGGCAGGTCGGGCCGGTTGAGGAGTCTCTTCGCCTGGGCCGCCGCGGCTCGACTATTCCCCTGGCGAACCAGAGAGCGTGCCGCGGCAAGGCCGCTGTCGATTAGGGCGAGCCTCCGGCTCATGCACTGCCTCCTGCAGCATGGATTTCCAATGAGCTCAATCGTCTCGTGGAGCAGATGATACCGATTGAGCTGTGAGCTGCAATATTAAATTTGGTGCCAGACAGGATCAGAAAATACAGGAAAACCATCATTTCCCTTACAATCCGGTAGCGTCTTTGCCTTCCACTCAAGTCATTCCATCACTTGCGTCGATCTTCGCGATGGGGAAATGCTCGCCGAGCATGCGGCAGGGGGGCTTGCGCGTGGACTGGTCGCACTTTGGAATCGCGCGGCAACCCTTCTGGCCCGCAGTCGACACCGCGTCGTACTTTCCGTCGCCGAGCCACGAAGCGGCCGCGCACGCCATTAATGGAGCGTGGAATCGGGGCGAACCGGCGGCACTCCTCGACGGCCCTCCGGGATGCGGCAAAAGCCTCATTGCACTCCGCTGGCTCGAATCGCTCCCTAGCGAGACGCCGCGAATCGTGCTCGCCAACTTGCAATCGCCGCGGCCCGCCGACTTGCACCAGGCGATCCTCTTCGATCTCAACTTGCCTTATCGAGGACTCACCGAACAGGAACTGCGTCTGGCGGTCACTGAGCACCTGCTCGCCCCCACTCCAACGCGAACCGTCCTGGTAATCGATGAGGCCCAGAACCTCGGCCCGGAAGCGTTCGAGGAACTCCGGCTACTGGGGAACATTGAGTCGGCCGGCCGATCGGTGCTCTTTGTCTTGCTGACCGCCCAATCGCGGGTGCTTGAGACCTTGAAGCAGTCGGAATGCTTCATGCAGCGACTCGGTGCGAAGTGCCGGATCGAGCCGCTCTCCATGGAAGAATCCGCGGCTTACTTGCGGCATCAGGTGAAGTTCGCTGGCGGCGATCCTGATGCCGTGTTCGACGCCGAGTCAATCGAGTTGCTTGCCGGCGCTTGCCAGGGAGTCGCCCGGCTGTTGAACCGGGCCGCGACCTCAGCCGCGGAGTTGGCCGCCGAAGCCGGGGCGGAATCGATCGACGTGGAAGCCGCGATGGAGGCGGTCGCGCGCCTCGGGTTAAGCGCTCCGGAAGTGGAAGAAGACACGATCCCGCTCAAGCATTCGGCCAAGGCCAAAAAGGCCAAACTCAAACGATCGGCGTGAGCGTTGCGGAGCCTCGCATGAGTCGGATGTTCAACGTGTTGAGCGGTGGGGCGCAACTTCGCAAGGCGGAGCCGGCGCCGGTGTCCCTTGCCGCGGCGCCGGTCGAGGAGATCCCGTTCGTCGAGATCGGCGATCCGAAGGGCCCCATCTTTTCGCCGGCCTTGAACGTCCTGAAACTCGCACCGGATTCGGCCAAAGCCGAAGAGCCGGCGCCGGTCGATCGCACATTTCCGCGGCTGGCCATGCAACAATACCTATCGGTCAAGTTCCACGACTTGACGGAGCGTTCCCGCCAGGATGCGGCCCGCGAAGGCCCGGATGCCGGCCTCGTCGCCTTCCACATTCCCGATCACCCGGTCAGCGGCGAATACCGGACATTGCGCGACGCCGTGGGGGGTCAACTCCCCGAGGTCGGCCCCAAGGTGCTCTGGTTCACTGCCGCGGCCGCCGAGGCAGGAACCACGTCCGTGCTCTTGAACCTCGCGATCACTCTCGCCCGCGATGCGTCGAAGCGCGTGGTTGTGGTCGATGCGAATGCGGAGCGACCTGCGGTTGCCGAGAAGTTCGCGCTCGGGGCGGCCGCGCCGGGATTGGCCGAAGTGCTTTCCGAGAAGACGCCGCTGGCCTGGGCGGTGCAGGCGACGACGATGCCGAACCTGCAGGTACTCCCCGCCGGGCCGACCGCCATGATGCCCGGAACCGTGAGCCGCGACCTGCCCAAGGTGGTCGAGCAACTCCGGCAATGGTACGACTGGGTGCTCGTTGATAGCGGGATCTGGGGAGCGATGGCGGAGCGCGACGCCATTTGTTCAGCCGCGAATGCGGTCTATCTGGTAAGCCGCGAGACGGACGTGGACCGCCCGGAGTTTGCCGGCGTCCGCGGCTGTGTCCGCGAACTGGGCGGCCTCCTCCGCGGCTACATCGCCACGCGGATTTGAATCTCAATTCCTGGGTGGCACCGGCTTCCAGCCGGTGCAAGATAGGCAACACCGGCTGGAAGCCGGTGCCACCCAAGCCGACCAGACTCCATCATTCACCGGTCAGCCGCCAGATGCAGATGTCACCGGCCTGGCTGGTGCTGGCGACGAACTTGCCGTCCGTGGTGGCCGCGACGCGCATTGCCGGGCTCGAATGCGCCGCCAGCGTTTGCACAATCGTGCCGTGAGCCGCGTCCCAGATGCGCACGGTGTGATCGAAACTGGCCGTGATCAGCACCTGGCCGCCGAGGCCCCAGGCAACTCCGGTTACGCGGTCGCCGTGCCCCTTCCAGCAGGCCAGTTCCTTGCCGCTTTTCGCGTCCCAGATGCGCACGAAGGTGTCGAGGCATGCCCCGGCCAACTTCGAGCCATCCGGCGACAGGGCCAGCGCGAAGACGCCACCAAGAGTGCCCTTCGTTCGCCACAGTTCCTGGCCCGTGCTTGCATCGAAGGCCGCCACGGCGCCGCCGAGCACGGGCATGCTCCACTTGGCACAGCCGGCGAAGAGCACCCGATCGTCCTTGCTGAATGCGAGGGCGTGGACCGCGCCGCGGCGGGCATCGCAAACCTCGACCTCGCGGAGCGGCCTGGCGGTCGCGGCATCGCGCAGCTTCAACTTGCCGTCGTGCCCGCCCGTGGCGAGCAACTTGCCGTTGCTCGAAACCGCGAGCGATTCGACCGCACTGCCCTGATCGGTTTCGATGCTGGTCGAGCCTTTTTGCGCGATGTCCCAGACGCGGACCGATTTATCCGCGCCGGCGGTGTGAAGGAACTTGCCGTCCGGCGAAAAGCCGATGGCATCGACGGAACCCTCGTGGCCGCGAAAGGCATCGACGAGGCGCATCGATTTACCGTCGAATTCGCCGATCAGCCCGTAACCCGAAGCATGGGCAAAGGCGAGCCGCGTGCCGTCCGCGGACCAGGCGGCGGCGTTCACCGTGCCCGGCAAGGCCGGCGGCATCAGCGCCGCGGGAACCGCTTTGATCGCCGACGCTTTCACCGTCGCGGGTTCGACGAACGCCGCTCGCCTCACGGCATGTGCTTCGGTAGCAGCCTTCTTCACGACACTTGGAACGTAGAACGCGGGGCGGCCATTGGGATAGGCTTTTTCGACCTTGGTCAAAGCGTGAATGGCCAGGCGGGTGCCGTCGGTTTTGATGGAAGCGTAGACGCCGTTGCGCCCGTCCGGTTGCATGTGAGTGAAGAGCAAGCGATCAGCGGCAATCCAGACCGGGTTGATGTTGTAGCCGGGCAGGTGCGTGAGTTGCTGGACCGGACCGCCTGCGGCCGGGACCAAGGCGATCTGCCATCCGTAGCTCGTGAGGGTGGAAAGCGCGATGAACTTACCATCCGGGCCCCACGCCAGGAAGACCGCTCCGTCGCGGCCGATTTTCTCAATGAGCACGCGTTCGTCCGAACCATCCGGGCGAACGACGCACAGGGAATTCGGCTTATCCTTGAGCTTGCGGACGAACGCTATGCCCGAACCGTCCGGGCTCCAGGTCGGGCCGATGGCATCGGCGGCCAGCAAGCGATCGCCGGAGCCATCGACATTGACCACGCGAACTTCGCATTTGCCGCCTTGAAAAAGCCGCATGTACACGAGCTGCTTGCCATCGACGGACCAGGCCGGCGTAAAGCATTGCGAAGCAGCCGTAGCCGTGGTCACGCGCTGCCGGTGCGAGCCGTACGCGTCCGCAATGTAGACTTCGAAATCGTGATCGCGCGATTTGCAGGTGAAGGCGATCCGCTTGCCGTCGCGGCTCCAGGCGGGATGGAACTCCTCCGCTTTGTCGGAATTGGTGGCGTTCTTGGCGTCGCCCTTGGGTCGGATCGATGAGGAAGAGTTCGGAGTTGCCGGTGCGGGCCGACGGCACGAGGAATTCTTCGGCGCGAAGCGGAGCGGACAGGGCCAGGGCGATGACCACGATGAAAAGCGGACGGCCCATTTCGACTTCCTTTTCTGAGAGCCCGGGCGATCATCCAATCGGAACCGGCAAGCGCGAGCGTCGCCACAGCTGGGCAGCGGCCCCGCCGATCACGGCGAGCACGAATGTGGCCGGTTCGGGAGTGGCCATTGGACCAGTGCCCGGTGGGGTTGTCGAAGGCGGAGGGATGGTGGGCGGATTCGGATCGCTGGGCGGTGGCGGCGAGCCGGGATCGCTCGGGGGCGTCGGTTGAGTTGGATCGTTGGGGTTCAGGCCGAGCACCCACCAGCCGTTCTGCGGAATGTTCACCGAGCCGCTGCCGAGCGAATTCCCATTGCCATCGGTGACGGACGCAGTGAGTTTGCTGCCGGAGTTGGTGGGGGCGACATCGACGCCGAGGAGCGCGGCGCTGGAAGGAACCGAGCCGCCGGGCACAGGCCCTGCCGAAGCGGGCGTGCCACCGGCCGACTTCGCGCCGTCCGGCGTACCGTTGCTGGCGATGTAGGCGGAGCCATTCGCGAGGTTCAGGAGAACCGGGGTGCCGACGCCGCTGAAGAAGCTGCTGCCGCCGCCAGTGGCCGCTTCGGCAATCCCGCCGCCCGTGAAACTGTTCACCGCTACCATCGGCCCGTGCGGATTATCGAATTGGAATTCGGAACTGTCGGTGGGGGTAGCGGAGCCGGGCAAGCCGGCTGCAAGCGTCACCCAGACGCCCGCCGCCTTGGCAGTCGCGGGTCCGAACGCCAACGCCGCAAGCATTCCCAATGCCGCGATCCATGCCGGTGCTCGCCGCATCCGACACCTCCCCGATAGGCACTCTGGCCGTTAAGCCCGCGGACCATAGCGAGGAGGCTTCGAGAAAAAAAGTGGAAGTGGCAAATGGGCGAGCCGTCGGGGAAATGCGGAGCCTTTTTGACTTACTTTCCCAGTGTGCCGTCCGGCCGCAGCTTCAAAAGATAAGCGTGCCATTGGGCTTCGAATGCCGCGACCGGTTGGCCGACGAGCGCTTCGAATGCCAGCCGCGGATCGCCGCCCGAATTGACCGCCGCGAGATACGTCCTGAACTTGGCGGAGCCGACGACGCGGCGTTCGAACGTCAAGTAATACGCCGCCGCCCAGCACGTGAGATAGGTGCGATCCGCCGCGGCCGACTGATTCGCATGCTTCGACAGAAATGATTCGCGGCCCGCGCTCAGCAATTCACCCAGCGGGACGAGGCGAAGGCCCTTTTTGTCGCGAAGCGCATCCTTAACCGCACTTAGGCGGGCCGGGTCGGCATAATCCGCACGCGCTTCCCCCGCCTCGATCACCGCCGTCTCGAAGAGTTGCGCAAGCCCCTCATTAAGCCATCGCGGCAACTCGCCCGTTCCCTTGCCCGCTTTCACCTGCTCGGCACTGAGCGGCGGGAAAGCGAATGTCGCCACGTAGGCGTGGAACGACTCGTGGTAAAGAACGGCGAAGAGCCGCGCCGCGGCCTTGTCGAACTTCGCGCCGTTCTCCCGATCGGTTTTGTAAACGAGCCGTCGGTCGCGGCGAACCGGGTCGAGATAGCGACGCAGTTCCGGCTCCTTGTACAGCTTTCGAAGCGACGCCTCGTAGCGGTCAATGTCGGCAATCTGCTGGGCATGATGGAACTTGGCGTCGTCGAGTTCCTTGCCGAGCCGGCGCAGGTCGCTGCCGCAGACAATCAGGTTGGCGCGCGGGTCATAAACGGCGGGATTCAAGAGGTCGGTGTGGCCGAGCGGGGCCAGCAGCAGCTTGTACGAATCGCGATCCGGAGCCAGTTGGATCGTTGTCGGTCGTGCCTCGGCAACCGTCGGCGGCAAGAACCGGGCATAGGCCGTATAGATTTGTTCCAGCCGCACCGCCGCCCGGCGGATTACTTCCTCCGATGCATCCGAAACCAGCGTGAAGCACTCGGAGCGGTACAGCTTTCCCTTGTCGGGTTCGCCGAGCCACGTGGCTGGAACGAGGTCGAGGGCCTGGATGCGTTTCCGTTCGCCGGAACCATCTTGGTCCAGTTCGGCGATGCGTGCCTTCAAGATGGTCCGATCGGCGTCGGAGAGCTTCTTGATGGAAGCAATATCGGCGCGCGGGGCTTTCCACGTGAGTGTGAAGGTCGGTTGCCCCGGCCGGCGCTTGACGGTCTTGAAGCGGACTTCGCGCGGCGACTCTTCCATGAGCAGGCCCTGGAACTTCGCGCCGTTCACGAGGGTGATTTCGTCGAAGAGCCAGCCGGCAGGCGCCGTCGCGGGTTGCGCCGCCGCGGCGACTGCTGCCAGAAAGAGCGCCAGGGGAACCAGTCTTAGCACGCGAACGCCTCCACCGGCCATTGTGGCGGATCGATCGCGGCGCGTCAAAGCGTGTCCGGCATGCGGAATCGCCCGTAGCATGGCGTTATCATGGTGTAGCAAAAATCCCTGGGGGGATGCGATAATCATGGACGGTTATTGGGTGGCACCGGCTTCCAGCCGGTGCAAGTCAAGACGCACCGGCTGGAAGCCGGTGCCACCCAGAAGCTCGATCCCCCGAGAAACTCGTTGCACCCGTATCATGGCTTATCGCTTTCCGATCGCACGCAAGTTCCTGGCGCTGGCCGGCCGCGCGCGCCGCAACTGGCTCGAACGCCACCAGAACGCCTTCAACTTTTGGATTCACCTTGTCGGCATCCCGGTCGCGATGGCGAGCGTTCCGCTGTTGTTCGTGGACTGGCGTTGGGGCGTGGCCGCGCTGGTTCTTGGCTACTTTTTGCAGTGGATCGGCCACCGCGTCGAGGGCAACGACGTCGGCGAGTTCATCCCGGTGAAGAAACTGCTGGGACTGCCGTATGTGGCCATTGCACCGGCTCGCTCGTCTTCGACTCGCGGCTAATATCACGGGAGTTCCGGCAACAGGTCCACATTCACCGGCTGGCCCGTAGCGTCCTTCGGCGGATACCAGGTATTGAGTGTCTGGACGACCACGCCCGTCGTTTCGACTTTTTTGGCAATGTGGAACGGTTGAGCCGCCGGCGGATGGAGTTGCAAACGTAAATGCCTGGTGTTGGCAAGGTGTGCGTTTTCCTCGTTGCTGTTGGCCGCTCGTTTAGCGTTTGCGCGGAAGTGGTACACGCCAGTCCCGATGCTCCCGACTTCGGCGTCCGAAGCTTTTTCCGGCCCCGGATACGCTAACACAATGTCGTAGCCGTTCATCTCGGCCATCTTTTCGACGACCATTTTGATCTCGTTGTAACAAGCCTCCTCGAGTTTCGCGGCTTCTTTATCGAACATCTTTTTGATCCGCACTTCCTCGGTCTCGATGTTTCCCAGCTTTTCGATCTGGCGAGCCAGTTCCCTCCTGGCATCGACGTCGATTTCGGCGGCCAGCGACGTCTTCAACGAGGCCTGCTTCTTCCGCAATTTTTCGAGAGCCGCCAATACCTCGCGTTTCTTCTTCTCGAACAGGTAGCTGCGGTATTTGGACCCCTTGAACTCGCGGCGAACGGCGGTCATGTCGAACGCGGCGACTTTTGCCGCCTGCGGCGGGGCGGCAGCGGGTATCGAAGCAGGCACTAGGGTCGGCATTGGGAGGTTCGCGGCCGGCGCAGCGAAATTCCCAAATGCCTGACCAGCATAAGTAACTGGTCCCCCGGCTTGCGGCGCCGATCCCTTTTTTTGCTCATCCAGTTGCGCCGTGACTTCGCGCACCTCGGCCTTGCGCATGTCGAGGTGGGCCTCCAACTTCTCCACGGCCAACTTCGCATCTTCAATTCCATAAGTCGATGCTAAAGCTAAAGCCGGTCTCGACGGATCGACCAGATACTCCAACCGCGCCAGTTTCGCCTTCGCCGCCCGCACATCGACTTCGGCCATGCGAACGGCGGCCTTCTTGCCGTCCAGCCTGGCCTGCAATACGGCCGTTGTGGGCTTCGCTACTTTGGCCGGCTCGTCGGCCGCCGTTAGAGATGTTGCGCCGATCAGGACGATGGCCGCGAGAGAAATTATGCAAACCATGGCACGCCTCCGGAATGGGTTTCGGCCCACGGAGCGTAAACCATCGTCTTCGTCCCAGTCAATACATGTGAAACGATGCGGTGCGTCCGCGGCGCGCTCGGCTTCGACTCGCGGCGACGGTCTTGTAAGCAATGACATACAGCCGACCACCAACAACCTCCCCCTTGTGTGGGGGAGGTCGCGAATGTCGTCTCGCAGAGACGACGTTCGGCGGGTGGGGGCATCGACTATTGCCCACCTAAGACCCCCACCCGCCGACTCGCTTCGCTCGTCGCCGACCTCCCCCACAAGGGGGGAGGTGTAAGAAGATGGTGCCATTATCTCCTGTCCGTCAGTAATCGAAAATATCCCTATGCCCCGTACTTGCCGAGGCGGCTGGCGTGGGCCATCGCCATTAACATCAAGTGCTGGGCCTGGAAGTGGCCGAGGCCGCCGCGCAGACATGATGACTCGTTGAAGTGCTTCACGTCGTCCGTGCGGCACGTGTCCGCCAGAATCAGCGTCGGCACCGGATGCCACGAGTGCGATTTCATCTTGCTCGGCGTCGAGTGGTCGCCCGTCACAATGAACACGTCCGGTTTCAATGCCAGGATGTCCGGCACCGCGGCATCCAGCTTCTCGATCATCTGCACCTTGGCCGGGAAGTTGCCATCCTCGCCCGTGCTATCCGTGTACTTGTAGTGCAGGAAGAAGAAATCGTAATCGTTCCAGACCTTGCGGAGCGTGGCGATCTGCGTGGCGACGGTTTGACCCGGGTCGAGAATGTCCATGCCGACGAGGCGGGCCAGCCCCTTGTACATGGGATAAACGGCGATCGCAGCGGCCTTCAAGCCGTAGACATCCTGGAACTTGTCGATCTTCGGGAAGCGGGCGAAGCCGCGCAGGGTCACGCCGTTGACGGCCCCTTGATCCTTGAGCACCTCCACAGCCTGGCTCACGAATCGATTGACGGCGTCGGCGGTCTTTTTGGAAGCGGCATCCGTTCCTTCCGCTGCCAGCGGCGGAACGCCGACGGCCTGCGGATCGGTATCGTTGACGGCGTCACCCAGGCCGTCGCCGCGAATCACCAGCACGAAGCGGTGTTCCCGGACGGGTTCGACGAAGAGTTCGACCCCGGGCACCTTGATGGTGCGGAGTTTGGCGACGGCGGCGGCGTTCTTCTCGTTGCTGGGGCGGCCGGCCCGGCGATCGGTGATCTTCCCCGAAGCATCGAGGGTGCAGAAGTTGCCGCGGATGGCGACGTCCTTCGGGCCGACGGCGAAGTTGATGCCGAGGGCTTCGAGGATGCCGCGGCCAATGCGGTATTCGAGGGGATCGTAGCCGAACAGGGCGAGGTGGCCCGGCCCGCTGCCCGGAGTAATTCCCGGCAGCACCGGCGTGCTGAGGCCGCAGACGCCGTCGCGAACCGCGGCATCCAGGTTCGGCGTGCTGGCCGTTTCCAGCTCGGTCTTGCCGCCCGGTTCCAGCGGCAAGCCGCCGAGCCCATCGGCGACAAGGAAAACGATCTTGCTCTGCGCCGGCTCGCGCAATTCCCGAATCAATTCGTGGATGTTCATCGAGTCATAATAGGCCTCGGTCGTTTCGCTGTCCCCAGTCGGAAACCTCCGCGGCTTCGGTTCTATTTCTTCAATTCGACGCGGGCGGTTTCGTTCGCCTTGACCTCGACGGTCGAAGTGAGGCCGCCGGCCCATACCTGATACTTGCCGGGCGCGACCCGCCCGAACTTCGCGACCGGCCCCGCGGCCTGCAATTCCATCATCTTCGCGACATCGGAGATCAGCATCTCGGGCCAGGGCGGGCCGCCTTCCGGCAATGGAAGCACCGAGATGGCGCCTGCGGTCGGCGGCGCCGCAACCTCCAGGCTGCCGAAGGTCGACTGATCGAGCGCGAAATCGGCGACGATCTGTCCGCCGGCCGCGACATTCACCCAGCGCCAGGCGGCCGGCCCCATTTTGAGCGTCGCGAAGACGAAGTAGCGGCCCGGTTCCAGGCGCGTGAATTCGAAGCGCGCCGGTTCCTTGTCGGTCGCGGGGAAGAGCGCGCCGCCGCGCGGCCGCGATTCCGACCGAAGCAAGAAGCCATCCGGGCCGATCTTGGTGCCGATCGCGTCCAGATTCGAACTCGCCGCCTCGTGCGGCTCGACGCGCATGTAGCCGACGACCGTGTACGGGTCGGGGGCGTTCCTGGCTTGCAGCGTGCCGCGAATGAACGGAGCGTCGTAGTCGGCCGGCAGTTCGGCCCGCCCACGCAGCCATTCCGCGTTGAACGTGCCGGCCAGGAATTGCTTCCCTTCCCCCGGCAGGCTGAGGAACAGTTTGCCCGCGGCCTTGCCCTTCTCCCGCTTCCCCACTTCCAGCGTCAAGGCGTAGCCCTTTTCGATCAGCGGTTGAGCGGCCGCCGTCGGATTGGAGACCATGATGAACGGTTGGCCGGTCGCCGATTCCTGGTCCGGCTTTACGGTTAACGTCAGCCCTTCGAACGTTTTGCCGGGTTCGACGAGGTGAATCTCGACCATCTCGCCGGTCGGGTTGCCGTCGGCCATGAGGCGGAAGCGAAGGGCGTCGCCCTCGATTTGCGCATCGGGCGCGGCGGTCTTGCCGAACAGCGTTCCAGAGGCGGGGGTGGCAGGAATGACGTGCTTGGCGGGATCGAGCTCCCAGGCCGGCCCCGAGGCCGCGGGCGGAGTGACGGCCGACGGCGCGGCCCCTTCCGGTTTGGTCGGTTGGGCGTTCGAAGCGGCCTCGGGAGCTTTGGCGGCCAATGTCGCCTTGGCATTCCCTGATCCCTCGTTCTGGTCGCAACCGACAATCATCGCGAGCGCGAGGGCCAGCATCCGTGATCGGGTCCGCATGATTCGATTCCTTCGTGTCGTCGAACGATCCGCGAGAGAGGTTGTGCCACAAAGCCGCAGGCCGCGTCAACCGGGAGTTCCCGATTAATAATAGCCACGAGGCGGAGTCGCGAAGCCGAGCGCGAGTTTTGCGCGATCCCTTCTTCCAACGGCTCCGTCGCGGCGTACGATGCCTTCATGGCCAAGAGCAAAGCTGCGGCCGCGTCGAGCCCGTCGCCGCCGGCGGAATATACAGTCGTGGCGCGGCGTTACCGCCCCCAGCAATTCGCCGAACTCATCGGCCAAGAGCACGTCGCGCAGGCACTCGTCAACGCCCTTCAATCGGACCGCGTCGCACACGCTTACCTGTTCACCGGAGCCCGCGGCGTCGGCAAGACGAGCGCCGCCCGCATTCTGGCCAAGGCCCTCAACTGCGAGAAAGGGCCCACGCCCACACCGTGCGGTCAGTGCAATAGTTGCCAGGCCATCGCCGAGGGGCAAGACGTCGATGTCCAGGAAATCGACGGCGCCAGCAACAACAAGGTGGACGACATCCGGGATTTGAGGCAGAACGTCGGCTTTCGCCCGACGCGCGGCCGCTACAAGATTTACATCATCGATGAAGTTCACATGCTCTCGGCCGGCGCCTTCAACGCCCTGTTGAAGACGCTGGAAGAACCGCCGCCGCACGTGAAGTTCATCTTCGCGACGACCGAAGTGCAGAAGCTGCCGATCACGATTCTGTCGCGGTGCCAGCGCTTCGATTTCGCCCATGTCGGCCCGAAGAAGATCTTCGAGCAGTTGCAATCGATCGTCGCGCGCGAGGGGTTGGAAGCGGACGACGAAGCGTTGCGGCTCATCGCCCGGCGGGCGGCGGGCTCGATGCGCGACTCGCAATCGCTGCTCGATCAATTGCTCGCATCCGGGGAAGGAAAGCTGACCGCCGGGCGCGTGCATGCCGTGTTGGGAACGGCCGGCGACGACCGGGTTCTCGAACTGGCCCAGGCAATCCTCGCCCACGACGCCCAGGCCGGCTTGAATCTCCTCGCCGTCTGGATCGACCGCGGCCTGCAAGTCGGCGAACTCGTCGATCAACTCATCGAATACTGGCGGGCCTTGATGTTGCTCAAGGCCGGAGCGGGCCTGGAAGATTCGCCGGTCGCTCCAAACGTCCGCGAAACATTGAAGGAAGAAGCGGCCAAGACCACGCTCGACGCGCTGTTGGCGGGTCTGGATGTATGGGCAACGACGAAGGCGCGGATGCGCGGCAGCAGCCACGCCGCAGTCTTGCTTGAAATGGCCGTCGTGCGGCTCAGTCGTCTGGAAGAATTGCTGTCGGTGGGCCAGTTGGTGCAATCGCTGAAGGAAGGCGTAGTTCCCAGCTCGCGGCCGAGCATAAATGCGGTACCGGGCGACCCCTCAAAAAAAAACGCCCTGACGGCGCCGATTAACGGGATGGAAAACGCGAACCATGTCTTTAATGGCAAAGAGATTGCGTCGATTGATTTGACGGAAGAATCGCTTACCGAGGTGTGGCAGTCGGTGCTCGCGCAGTTGGAAGAGAAGTCGCCTTTTCTGTATAATCACTTGAGGCTAGCCAATTCTCCTGCAATTTTCGGGCCAAACTCACTAGCAATTCGCTTCCACTCCAGCTACAATCACGCATACGACGCGTGTCGGGCCGAGTCGAGCTTGCAGAAACTGCAGGACGCTCTGAAAAAGTTGCTCGGCAAACCGGTGGTCGTGCGTGTCGATTCGGTCAGCGGGCCCAACCCCGAGACGCCGAAAGCCCCGCCGCCCAAACCGGTAGTCCCCGCAGGCGACCGCAAGCGAGCGCTGGCCGGCTTACCCTTTTTCCAGAAGGCCGCGGAATCGCTTGGCGCTCAGATCTGGCATGTGGAAGAAGGCTTCAACGCCGAGACTCGGAACGCGGAATTGGGAACGGGGACTTCAGAAGAAATGCGGAGTGCGGAATTCGGAATGGGGAATGAAGACTCGGATGACTGATGCGGATTTGCTCTTCTCAAATCCGCACTCCGCATTCCGAATTCCGCATTCAAGAAGAGGATTAACGCATGTTCGATAAGCTCGGCGCCATGATGAACCTCCTGGGCAACCGCAGCAAGATTCAGGAGGAGATCCAGAAGTTCCAGGCCCAGGTTGGCACGATCACGGCCGAGGCGACGGCCGGCGCCGGCTACGTCACCGTCAAGGTGAACGGCCGCATGGAAGTTCTCAACGTCCGCATTTCGGACGAAGCGATGTCGCTGAACGATCACGAGATGCTCGAGGATCTGTTCGCGGCAGCTACCAACCAGGCCCTCACGAAAGTGCGCGAGCAACTGGCCCAGGAATCGGCCAAGATGGCTCAGAATATCGGCTTGCCGGCCGGCATGTTGGGCGGCGGCAACGGCCTACCGGGGCTCGGATAAGGGGAACGACGCGTGTCCGAGCCGAGCGGAGTGATGCAGCGGTTGCTCGAGGAACTGGCGGAGTTGCCGGGGATCGGGCCGAAGAGCGCCGAGCGGATCGCCCACTTCCTGCTCGCCGGCGACCGCCGCCACGCCGTCGCACTCGCCGAGGCCTTGCACGATGTCGCCGAGAAGATTCGCCCGTGTAAGGAGTGCTTCAACCTGACGGATCAGGAGCGGTGCCCGATCTGTTCGGATCCGCGCCGCGACGCCGGGATGATCTGTGTGGTGGAGACGCCTCGCGACGTGGCGGCATTCGAGCGGGCCGGGAACTTTCGCGGGCTCTACCACGTGCTCGGCGGCCGACTGGCGCCGTTGGATGGAATGGGCCCGGAACGGCTGACCTTCACCCAACTCGTCGATCGCGTTCGCCGGGGCGGAGTCAAAGAAGTCATCCTGGCGACGAGCCCGACGATGGAAGGGGACGGCACGGCGCTGCTGGCTTCGAACCTGTTGGCCGGCACGGGGGCGACCGTCAGCCGATTGGCACGCGGATTGCCCAGCGGTTCGTCCCTGGAGCTTGCCAACGCCCAGATGCTCGCAGACGCCCTCGAAGGGCGAAGAACATTGTGAAAAGCCCACCCATCGCCCTGGGTGGACTTGGTGGAATATCGGAGAGGAGCCGATGAGCGGACTACGGATCGGTATGGACATGTCGATGCGGCCGGACATGAAAATGATCCTGGCCCCACGCATGATCCAGTCGATGGAGATTCTCCAGCTCACCGTCGTCGATCTGCAAGCCAAGATCGAAGAGGAACTGCAGAAGAACCCGTTCCTCGAACAGAAAGAACACCTCGGCGACCAAAACGACACCCCCGAAAAGGAATTCAACCCGGACGCCCCGCTCAAGCACGACGACTCCGGCGACCTCGAATTCAGCCGCCTCGAAGCCTTGAACCAGGACTGGGACAATCACTTCAACGAGGAACACCGGATCAGCCGCTCGGCGCTTTCGGAGGAGGGCGATCGCAAACTCGACGCGATGGCCAACATGCCGGACCGGCCGCAATCGCTGCAGGACCACCTGGCCGAGCAGCTCGGCGAAATGGAGCTCTCCCGCGATCAGATGCGGCTGGCCAAGCACATTTGCACGTACATCGACCGCACGGGCTACATCGGCACGCGGCTCAAGGTCCGCAAGGACCACGGCAAGCGCGACGACGATACCGCCGAGTCCGAAGTGTTCCGCTTCTTTTCGCTGGCCGAGATCAGCCAGAGTTTCGACGCGCTGACGACCGAGGAGGAAGTCGAGGACGCGCTCGTGCACGTGGTCCAGAAACTCGATCCGCCCGGCGTCGGCGCCCGCAGCCTCATGGAATGCCTGCTGTTGCAAGTCGGCCCGGACACGCCCTACGCCGACGTCCTCCGCGTCCTGATTCGCGACCACCTCGAGGACATCGGCGCCAACCGCATCCCGCTGATCCAGAAGGCGACTCGCTTCGACATTCCCACGATCCAGGAGGCCATCGAGGCGCTGCATCAACTCGACCCGAAGCCGGGCTTGAAGTTCGCCGAGACCGTGACGCAGCACGTCGTTCCCGATGTGATCGTCGAGCGCACCGACAGCGGCGACTACGAGGCCCGCCTCGTCGACGATTGGGTGCCGACCATTCGCGTCAGCAAGCGCTACTTCGAACTGTATAAATCCAAGGACCTCGACGACGCGGCGCGAGAGAAGCTGCGCAAGTCGCTGCAGTCGGCCCAGTGGCTCGTCAGCGCGGTGGAGCAGCGCCGCAACACGCTCCTGAAAGTGACGCGGGCGATCATCAACCATCAGCGGTCGTTCCTCGATTATGGCCCCGAACACATTCAACCGCTGAAGATGCAGCAGATCGCCGACCAGGTGAAGGTTCACGTGACGACGGTGAGCCGGGCGGTGGACGACAAGTGGGTGCAGACGCCGCGCGGCGTCTTCCCGCTCAAGCGCTTCTTTGGCGGCGGCAAGGTCAACGACCAGACGCACGAAGAAGTGGCCTACGAAGTGATGAAGCAGAAACTGCTGGAACTGATCGGCGACGAGAACAAGGCCAGCCCGCTCTCGGACGAGGAGCTGGTGACGCGCCTGAACGACGCCGGCTACCCGGTGGCCCGGCGCACCGTCACCAAGTACCGCAAGATGTTGAACATTCCCTCGAGCCGCCAGCGCAAGGACTGGTCGCGCGTTTGATGCTTCTCTCTCCGGAGCTTTCTCGTGAGCAGCCCGACTCTCCCACTCGACGATCGCGACGGCGTTATCTGGTTCAACAGCAAACTGACCCCATGGCGCGACGCCAAGATTCACGTGCTCGCCCATAGCCTGCACTACGGCAACGCCGTCTTCGAAGGGGCCCGCATCTACAACGGCAAGGTCTTCAAACTCGCACAGCACTCGGCCCGCCTGATCCATTCGGCCAAGATGCTCGCCTACGATTTGCCCTATTCCGTGGAGCAACTGGATGCCGCGACCAAGGCGGTCGTTAGCGAGAATCGGCTCGATTCCGGCTACGTGCGGCCGATCGCCTGGCGCGGCGCCGAAGTGATCGGCGTCTCCGCGGCCGGAACGAAAGTTCATGTGGCGATCGCGGCCTTTCCCTGGGGGGCTTACTACGAGCAGAAGGCGATCAAGCTCATTACGAGCCGGTGGAAGCGGCCTAGCCCGGAGTGCGCTCCGGCCGGAAGCAAGGCCGCCGGCCTTTACATCATCTGCACGCTGGCCAAGGACGAGGCGATCGCCGCCGGCTGCCAGGACGCCCTGATGCACGATTACAAAGGCCGGCTTTCGGAAGCGACCGGCGCCAATCTGTTCCTGCTCATCGACGGCGCCTTGCACACGCCGACCGTCGAATGCATCTTGAACGGCATCACGCGGCAGACCGTCATCGAACTGGCCAAGCAGCGCGGCATCCAGGTGGTCGAGCGCGAGATTTGGCCGCGGGAACTGGCTCAGGCGAGCGAGGTATTCCTCACCGGCACGGCGGTGGAAGTTCAACCCGTCGGCGCGATCGATTCGCGCGAATACCCGGTCGGCCCGATCACGCAGCAATTGCAAGCCGACTACGCCGCATTCGTGCGGGCGTGATTCCACGGCACAGGCATCGCGCTCGGCTCCGTCTCGCGGCTAATCCCATGGCCATTCGCGTCAAGATCTGCGGCGTCACCACGCCCGAGGATGCTGCCCACGCGGCGGAGTCCGGTGCGGACGCGCTCGGGTTGAATTTCTATCCGCAGTCGCCACGGTGCATCAGCGCAACTCAGGCCGCGGCCATTGTTCGCGCCGTCCCGGCATTCACTTCGGCCGTCGGGGTATTCGTATCCACGCCGCTGCGGCAGGCGTGTGCCATCGCATATCAGCTCGGCCTGCGCGGCCTGCAAACGTACGACGATTCGCCGCCGGCCGATGACGCCTTTCCATTCGCTCACATCCCGGCATTCCGCATCGCCGACGCGGCCGGCCTCGAGCGGATTCGCCAGTACGTTGCGGCTGCGAAGTTAGCCAATCGCCCGCCGGCCGCCATCCTCGTCGATTCGCTCGTGGCCGGCCAGATGGGCGGGACCGGCCACACGGCCCCGTGGCAACTCCTCGCCGGGTTCGATGTCGGCGTGCCGCTCATCCTCGCCGGGGGACTCACACCGGAGAACGTTGCCGAGGCCATCGAGCGCGTTCGCCCGTGGGGCGTGGACGTGGCCAGCGGTGTGGAGGCATCCCCCGGCCGCAAGGATCCGCGCAAAGTGGAACGGTTCGTCGCAGCCGTGCGATCCGCCGCCGCACGGCTCGGAGTATAATTGAAGGAGTGCCGAGATTCGCCTGCGGAGTATCCCGATGGATGCCTCCTTCACGCAGCATGGGTTCCTGCCTCACCCGGATCCGCCGCGAAGGTTCCCGCCGGAAACGGGGCTCGGACCACTCGACGAACTCGGCCACAACTTGCCGAGCATCCTGCACGATCGCGATGCCCGCCGCTTCCTCGCCAGTTTCAGCGTGCCGCCCTGGCCCACGTCCACCGTTTCCCCGTCCGAAATCCCGCTTCTGCGACTTTACTACCTGCGTCTCGGGTTCATGGCCTCCGGGTACATCAATCAGATCGGCGAGGCGCCGGCGACAGTGTTGCCGCGGAACATTGCCGTGCCGCTCTCCCGCGCCGCATTCCTACTAGAACGGCCGCCCATCCTCAGCTACGACGGTTACGCCCTTTACAACTGGAAGCGATTCGACCCCGCCAAACCCATCGCCCTGGGCAATATCGACACCATTCAGAACTTCGTCCACCTCTACGACGAACACTGGTTCATTCTCGTGCATGTGGAAATCGAGGCGATCGCGGCCAAGGTTCTGGCGGCGATCGATCGGGCCGCCGTCGCCATGAATGCCAGCGATGCTTCCGGCGTGGACGACGCCCTGGAGAAGATCGCCGAGAGCGTCTGGCAGCAGATCGGCGTGCTGCGGCGGATTCCCGAGAAGATGGACCCGCACGTCTATTTCCGGGCGTTCCGGCCGTACATCCGCTTCTTCGAAAACGTGGTCTATGAAGGGATGGATCAACCGCCGGTGAGCTATCGCGGGGAAACAGGGGCGCAAAGCAGCGTAATGCCGACGCTCGTGGCGTTCATGAAGATTCCGCACCAGCCGTCGATGCTGATGGATCACCTGGCGGACATGCGGCGCTTCATGCCGCACGAGCACCGCTTGCTGTTGGATCAAATCGCGGCGCTGCCAGACCCGCGGCCGCTGGCGAGCCGTGAACCGTACAACCGCGTTCTCGAAGCGATGGCCGTGTTCCGGGAAGTGCACTTCGGCTGGGCCGATTTGTACATTCACCAGCGCGTGGCGGACCCGCGCGGCACCGGCGGCACGCCCTATCGCCAGTGGCTGCAACAACTCATCGACGAAACGCGCCGCCACATGAAGTGATTTACAGAGCCGCGACCGTCAGGGAGCGGGTGATGAATTCAACTATTATAACTGGCCGGGGTATTCGCATTCGTTGCGAATCTGCGTGAAGAGCACCGCGAGCTGGTCGATGGCGCGGAGCGCGTCGCTGACGCCGCGGTCGAGCGGTTCCACCACGGCCTCTTCGTGATCGCGGCGAGCCTGGTCGGCCCAGTGGTCGCCGGAGGCATCCCACTTGGCGCGGGCCGTCTTCTGGGCGTCGTACATCTGGCTGCGAGTGGTGCCGAACCTCATGACGCTTCTCCGCTGGCTGGTTCGCGCGGCGGCGGCGGTGCGAGGGTCGCGCTGCTCGGTGCCGGGGCGAAGTCCGGCCGCAGCCCCGCATAGCTATCGAGCGCCGCGATCTGCCGGCCAAGCATCGCTAACCCCTTGGCGAGATCGCCTTCCAGAAAGCCCGAGAGCCGGTGCGCGGGGCCTCGGTACAACTCATCGACGACCTTCGGCAACCGGCCGGTCCACGACCGCACTTTAACGACTTGATCCTCGGCATATTCGAGCCGGGCCCGCGCCCGCCGCAGGTTCCGCTCTTGAAGCGTGGTATCCGGCATGCGGTCGTCGAAGCCGGGAAACCGCCGGGAAGCGAGTTCTGCTTTCGCCTGCACCACTTCTTCCTCGCAATCGCGGACGGCTCTCTGCCACAGGCTCAGTTGCTCGGCGAGCCACTCCATGCCGCGGCGAATCTCCAGTTCGATCCCGGCCAGCGATTCGCCCAGCATGTCGCCGTACTCGGCGAGCGCCGCGTACCACTCGCGCAAGGCATCGATGGATCGAACGTCGGCGGCCATAGAATCCCCGATTCGCCGCGGAGCCGAACGCGTCCCTGTTATCGCTGCGACAGATATTCCTCGATGCGTTCGGCCTTGCGGAGCAGGTACTGGATGAACTCGTCGGCCCGCTCGTAGAACTTTTCGAAGTGCTGCATTTCGAGTTCGAAGTCTTGCTTGAAGCGGTCGTGTTCCTGGTCGCGCCAGGTGTCGCCGAGATTCATCAGGGAGCCGTGCACGCCGGCAGCGCTCATCTCCAAATCGGCGCGGAAGCGTTTCAAGGCGGCCGCGAACCGGCGCAGTTCATTCGGATCGACAACGGCTTGCGCCATGGCATTCTCTCCCAAGAATACCGGATTGTATCAGCTATTTCACTTCGAGTGGGGCTTCGACGCGGTCGCCATTGACGCGGGCCAGGCAAACGGTGGCAGGGCGAGCGGCTTGCTTGCGGACATTGCGAAGGGCCAGCGCTGGAAGATCGTCGCCATCCGTGAAAATGAGCACCAAGTCCGGGTGCAGCGTCAAGGCCGTTCGCAGCCCTTCGACGTGATTGCTGCGGCCGACCGGGGCAGGCAGCGCTTCCAGGGCCGCGATCGTTCGGGCGAGATTTCCAGGCGTGGCGGGTAAGCATTCGCCCGGCGCGCCGCGCAGAAGAATAGTCGCTGTGCCCGCGTAAATCACGACCTGATAGCGAACGCTCGGGGGCTGCAGCCGCAGCGTGGCGACCAGAGCGCCGCGAGCCGCATCGAACTTTCCCCATTCGCCCATGCTGCCGGACGCATCGAGCAAATAGACGATGGCTTGATCCGAAGCGAGCGGCCCATGGACGGCCGTTCCACCGAGGGCCCACGCGGGAGCGGCAGGTATCGTGGCCGCGGCTTGTTGCACCGGCGCCGGCTGGCTGACGGAGCCGCGACCGTCAGGATGCGATATCGGCAGTGGCTCGACAACCGAGACGCGACTCATCGGCGTGACCTCGGCAACCGAGCTGCGACCGTCGGGGAGCGGCATTGGAACGACCGGTTCCTCACGGTCGGGGGTCGGATCATCCGGGAGAAAGCCGAGTTGCACCGTGGCCCGCGTATTCAAGCGCAATGCGGGCCTGGGTGATTCGCTGGCCGTGCCGAAGTAAATCGCGAGTATCGCGGCGATCAGGACGTGGGCCCCGATCGACGCCGCGACCGCTCTTCGGAATGGCTTGCCGCCGCGCATGGCATCTCCCCGGATGGCGGCCTATAGCGACCAGTCCGCACCATTGGAAGTGCAAATGCGGCGCGCTCGGCTGCCGCCTCGCGGCTAATCATCTGGGCTTGTGCGGGTTCGCGATCCTCGGCATATCCCCCCGTCGTTCATTTCGTCCGGATTCGCAAAGGAGTCCGCATGTCGCGCTGGATGCTGCCGTTGATCGTGACTCTGCTGGCCGTGCTGTCGCTCCCCGCCCAGGAGCCCGTTCCAACCGCCGTAAGGTCTAAACATTTTCCGCACCTGACGAGCGGCAAAGAAGCGGTCGTTGTGCCGCTGAATTGCGAACCCGCGGTCGGCAAGGAATCGACCTGCTGCAAGGCAAAAGCCGGCCGCAACACCAAGACCGTGTACATCTCGACGATCGATGCGCCGCCTTGGGCCTCCCTTCCGTATCCGTATCCCAGCTTCGAACAGGACCTGAAGCGGTCGCTCGCCAAGAAAATCGCGGCGGAAGGAAAGCTACGAGTCACGGACAAACGGGAGGACGCCGAAATCGAGGTCAAGGTAAACCTGATTTCACTGAACAAGAACATCCTCAACCGCAGCCAGCAGAACGCTATCCGCGAGGAGGAATTGGTGCTGACAGCCGACGTGCGTATCCACTGCCGCGGCGCATCCACGAATGTCGCGCCTGTTCGCGTATCCGCTAGCTCGGGGCGCATCTTCCCAGAACTTGGTGAAGGCATCACCACGGGCGAACAGAAGGCTCTTAACAATCTCGTCGAGAAGATTGTTGCCTCAACCGAAACCCTGAACCAAACGACATGCTCGCCTCCGGTCAATCCAACGAACCCGGCCCGTCCGGCTTACATCATCGAACCGCCGGATAACATCAGCATTCAGGCCTTGCTCAAGAACGGACGCGGGACTCAGGAACTGCCGGGGCAATCGATCAGCGGTTCATTCCTCGTGCGGATGGATGGCCGCGTCAACCTGGGAGTCTGGGGTACCGTTTCGGTCACCGGGATGACCCTGGATCAGGCCGCAGAGGCCGTTCGCCAGGTCGTGGTGAAAGGCCTGAACGAACCGAAGATGGAACCCGTGAAGGCAGACCAGATCCTTGTGCTCGTGGATGTTGTCGCGAGCAACAGCAAGCGCTATTATGTCATCACGGAATCCAATGAGGGTCAGCAAGTTACCGCCCACGCCTGGACCGGCAACGAGAGCGTGCTCGATGCCATCGGCAATGTGGGCGGCTGGTCGAATAAGGCTGCCAGGTCCAACATTTGGGTCGCTCGATTCGATTCGAAGAAGGGCGAGGCGAAGCAACTTCCCGTCGATTGGATCGGCATCACGCAGCGCGGCGACACCTCGACGAACTACATTCTCCAGAGCGGCGACCGCCTCTGCATTCAGAGCAAGGAGGACGCTCCGTCAACGGGCTACACGAGGTTGACGACGATCGCGGCTTCGGCTCCGGGTGCACCGACTTTACTGCCGACCGCGATTGCGAAGAAACTTCCGCTCGCCGGCACCTGGTTTCGCGAGATGCCGGGGGCCGTCGCGGCCTTCAATTTCCGCGACGACGAATTCTCGCTCGCCGTGACTATTTCCGATGGCGAGGACACCTTTACCATCACGCTCAGCGGCGATTGTGCCATAACCAGGGACGGCACGGTGCACGGCGTGATTACCGGCATCGATATGAACTCCGCGGGGGTCCAGGATAAGGATTCCATCGACGAACTGGCCGAATTGTCGCGGAAGATGCAGGGGATGGTGGATCAGCCGCTCGCGATTCGGTTCCGTCCGAGCGGCGGCGGCATGATGGTGAGCAACGCGCGGTTCGCCGACGGCGGCGACTTGCTGAAGGAACTCGTTCCGGGCATCTGCGGCCTGTACCAGTCCGCGACCAATGCGCCAGTGCCGAAGCCGAAGGCCGTCAAGGAACGAAAAACATTCCTGCACCGCTGCGAGCCGGCGCCGATGATGCTCGTGCCGGGCGCGAATGGGTTCGGCCCGCCGCCGTTCCAGCATATTCCTCAGCTCGGTGTCGGGTCTCCGGTGCCCCAGGATTTCGCGTTTCCGGTCGGGCCGGTTCCGGCAGGTTACGGCCTTCCTGCGCATCCGGTGTATCCGCCGTCGGCGCTTCCGCCGTCTTGCCCCGCACCGAGCAACCCGCCGCCCGAGATTCAGCGGATGATGTTCAAGGCGATCGGTATGGGCAGTGTTCCGCAGCCGATGCCCGAGGCGCCCGCCGTCTGCTCGCCGCCTGCCGGTCCTTCCGATGCGGTCTGGGTTTCCCGACCCATGGACATTCCCGACTCTCCGCCGCTTGCACTGGGTTCCGGCAACTTGCCGCTGGGAACGTGGACCCGAAAAGCGGATGGCCTCCAGGTGAAACTCGAAGTGAAGCAGGATCACGTCGCGCTGACCGGCACGGGCAAGGACGGCCAGTGCTGGCTTGCGATCGACTGCTATCCGACGCGAGCGGCCGGTGAAGTGGTCGGGATGATTCGCAGCTGCGAACTCAAGCCGGCCGAGGGAGCGATTAGCCCGGACTTCCTTCCGGAAGTGACTGCGGCCGCCGCCGAACTTTGCAACAAACCGATCGCCTTCAAGTTTCGTCTTTGTGATGGTGCTTTGATTCTCGACGGCGTCAACGCCCCGAAGGAAATCACCAACCTGGCCGGAGAGTACAAGAAGGTGAATCCTTCGACGCCGTCGCCCAATCTGAAACGCTGATGGAAAACTGGTTCTAGATTTGGGAAGCGCCCAGCCGTTGCCGCGGTTGGGATTGTGAGAGTTGGGCAAGCCCACCCGTGGCAACGGGTGGGCGGCCTCGGTATCCCCTGACAGCTGGCTTTTTGTTGGGTGCCCCGGCTTGACGGGTCCGATAATATCCAAGATGCAAGGTTCGCTCAGGCGGCAGACCTTAGCGGCCCGGTGGGGTCTTTCCACCCAGCCCGCGCAGGTTCGCTTGCCCCCGCAGTCGCCGACGTTATGCTTATACTGGTTAATCCGGTCGTAACGCCAACCCGATCCACCCGCGCTACCCGAGGCCACCCGTGACCCCGACCACTGCGCCCGCAGCGAATTCAGCCAGCGGCGGCTCCGAGAACCGGAGCAAGTACGGCCGACAGATCGAAGAAGCCTTTGAGGCCGCCGGCAAACTCGCCGGATCGAACCTCTCCCCATCGGACTTTTACCAGCAGTTCCTCAACCGCACGCTGTCGGCGATCGACGCGCCGGCCGGCGCCGTCTGGCTGCGCACCCCGCAAGGGTTCCTCCAGATCGCCTGCCAGGTGAACCTGGACTCGGTCGGTTTGGAGGCGAAGCGCGGTGGGCGGCAATGCCATAACGAGGTGCTGCGGCAAGTATTCCAGGCGGCGCCGCCGCGGCCGATGATGCTGCCGCCGAACGAGCGCTTCCCGCCGAACCAGGCCCCGCCCGGCCCCGCGGACACCGCCGGCGTTCCAGCCGCCAACCTCACCGATTACTTCGCTCTATTCGCGCCGATCGTCACCCCCGAAAAGAACTCGATGGGGGTGCTCGAGGTCTTTCAAGACCCCAGCCACGACGCCCGGCTCTACCCGACCTTCCTGAACTACGCGTTCCAGATGGCCGGCTACGCCAGCCAGTACCATCAGTTCTCGAATGCCCGGGCGGCCTCCGGCGTCGAACGGACCTTCGCCCAGGTCGAGCAGTTCGCTCGCCAGGTGCACAGCAGCTTGAACCCGACCGAGGCCGCTTACCACGTGGCCAACGAGGGGCGAAAGTTGATCGAGTGCGATCGGCTCTGCGTCGGCGTTCGCCACGCCCGCAAGCGTGTGACGGTCGAGGCCGTCAGCGGGGCGGATGTGGTCGAGAAGGCCAGCACGCACGTGCGGCGACTCCGCGACTTGATGGAAGCCGTGCTGCAATGGGGCGAAACGCTGACGTTCAAGGGCGTCAAGGACGCCGGGCTGCCGCCGGATGTTTCCCATTCGCTGGATGAGTATCTCAACGAAAGCCAGCCGAAGTTGCTGGTCGTGCAACCGATCCGCGACGAGCGCGAGAAGGATCAATCGCGGCCGGCCCGGTCGGTGCTCGTGCTCGAAAGCTTCAATCCGCCGGAACTGATCGAGCCGTTGATTCAGCGGCTGGAAGTGGTCGGCAAGCACGCCGCTCCGGCACTTTACAACGCGGCCCAGATGAAGCGGGTGCCGCTCAAGTTCCTATGGTGGCCGATCGCCAAGGTGCAGGACGGCCTGGGCGGCAAGGCCCGGTTCTATACCGTCGGGACAATCGTACTGCTCATGATCCTGACGGCGGTGATGATCCTGGTTCCGTATCCCCTGCGGATGGATGCCAAGGGGCAGTTGCAGCCGACCGAGAATGCCAACATCTTCGCCCCGCGCGAAGGGAAGTTGGTTCGATTCAACGTCAAGCCGGGCGACAAGCTAGCGCCGGGTCAAGCGATCGCCGAACTCTACGACCCGCAGCTCGAAGAGCTTTACAGCAAGGAGCGGTCGCGGATCAATGAGGCCCAGGCAACCAAGGACCGCACCGAGCAAATGCTGAGCGATCAGAAGTTGAAGTTCGAGGAGAAGCTGGAATTGGGAAGCAAGGCGGGCCTGGCGCGGCTGACGATCGACAGCGCGCTTTTGAACATCAAGGAACTTAATGCCGCGTACAATGCGACGCCGGCCCGGCCCGGATTCTTCCTGGCCCGCACCGGGCAGTTTGACCCAATGCTGCGTCGCCCGGTCAACGCGTCGCAGTGGACCGTGCTCAACGACGACCGCGCTCGTGAGAACCTGCTCGGCCGCACCGTCAAGCCGAGCGAAGTCCTCCAGCGCGTCGGCAACATCGAAGGAACCTGGCAAGTCGAACTCAAAATTCCGCAGCGGAACGTCGGCCAGATCATGCGGGCCTTCACGGACCCGAAGCTCCACAAAGAAGAGCCGGACACTAAGCGGAAGTACCTTGATGTCGACGTGATGCTGCGAAGCATGCCGGATTCGCGCTATCTCGGCCGGCTTTACAAGGACGATATCGCGGCCGAGGCCGTGCCCAACAAGAACGAACACGACGAAAACGAACCGGTCGTCACGGCGTACATCAAGCTGAACCTGGACGACATCCCGCAGGCCAAGCGGATTCCCGAGAAGCAGTTCGTGAGCGGGCTGGAAGTGAGCACCCGCATCCGCTGCGGCGACCACGCGCTGGGCTACTCGCTCTTCCACGGCGTCTGGGAGTGGTTCTACGAAAAGGTGGTCTTCTTCTTTTAGCCGTCCAACAAGTCGTCGCGAAGCGATAACAGTCGCGAAAGCCGCTTGCGGCTTCGCGGCATGACATATTCCGCACACAGAGGTTCGTCATGCGCGTTCGATCCTGGCTTTTGCCGTCCGCTTTCGCCGCCACGTCGCTGTTCGCGCTCGGCTCCATCGGCTGCCACGACTCCGACTCTGGAGCCGTTATGGAACCGCGCTCCGCCGCCAATGCCGACGACCCCAGCGTCGATGTCGGCGACTCGCTTTACACCCGCAAGCCCGCCGCCAAGACCGGCGGAGGCGTCGTTTCCTCCTCCGAACCGCTCGTCATCGGCAACTGCACCGTCCAGTTCGAACAGCGGCAGCAGGTGTCCGCCGAAGTCGACGGCAAAATCGAACTCCTCGCCGTCCGCGACGACGACATCAACCCCACGGATCCGCTCCACATTAACCACCCCCGCGATAAGAACGTGAAGTATCGGATGATCAAGGAAGGTGCCATAGTCAAGCGCGGACAGGTGATTTGCATGCTGGACGACCAGATCGCGGATGCGCGCATGAAGTCGGCTCAGAAGGCGCGCGCGGCGGCGGAATTTGCCGAGAAGAGTGCCAGCGAAGGCGTCCAGTTAAGCAGCCAAAAAGCGGAACTCACCCTGAAAGCCTTCAACAAAGGCTCGGCGCCGCTCGCCGATTACATCCAGGACAGGATCACCGTCACGCGGTTCGAAGAAAACAAGGCACAGGCAATTCAAACCATCGCCAAGGCCGAGGCCGAGTTCGAAGAAAACAAGCTGCTGATCCATAAACACCAAATCCGGAGCAACGTGAACGGCGTGGTTCGCAGCATCGCCCGCCGCGAAGGGGAGTTCGTCAAGGCGGGCGAAAAGATCCTCGAAGTGCAAGCGATCGACGTGGTCCGCCTCGAAGGTTCGCTCGACGTGCAATACAAGGATCTCGTGAAGCCCGGTATGACAGTCGCCGTGGAACCGGCCGTGCCGAGCGCGCCGATGAAATCGCACCGCTACCACCAGAAGGAAATCACCGGCGTCGCGGTGAGCGCCAACCCCGGCCGGCCGCTCGTCGTGTCCACGTCCGCGGACGGCACCGCTCGCGTCTGGGATGCGACCCGCGAAACGCCCCTTCACAACCTTCCGCATCCCGTGCCGGTACGGAGCGTGGCGTGCAGCCCCGTCGGCGCCAAGCCGATCGTGGCCATCACCGGCAGCGACGACGGCAAGGTTCGCATCTGGGATCTGTCCAACCCGGCCAAACTGCCGACCGAGCCGCGCGAGCCGGCCGACAAGCACTCCGCCGCCATCGGGGCCATCGCTTTCAGCCCGAACGGCAAGTATTTCGCCACGGCGGCCGGCCGCGAAGTCTTCATCTGGGACGCCGCCGAAGGGAAGAAGCTTTACGCCTTGCCGCCCGAACATCGCGATACCGTCACGTCGCTGAGTTTTACGCCGCAGTGCACGCTGGTCACGGCTTCGAAGGATCGCTCGCTGAAGGTCTGGAAACTCGGCGTGGATAAGGCCGGCGTGATGCGGACGATCGACCACCGGGCCGGCGTCGTCGACGTGCTCGGAGTAACCTCGGATGGCGGCCGCGTCGTTTACGACCAGGACAAGGATCGCCTCGATTTGGTTGGCATTGCGGATCGCCAGACGTTCGGCCAGGTTCAGAACTCGAGTTCGACGGCGGCCTTCGCCACGCTGGCCGTGTTCAACCCGAACGACACGCTGCTACTGACGGCGGGCGGCGACGGCGAATTGAAGGGCGGCCTGCAGATTTGGAACCTGCCCCCCTCCGGCGGCCGCGGTTCCGAGATCGCTCGCCTGTTCACGCCCGGCCGCGTTCCCACGACCGCCGCCGCCTTCAGCCCGGACAAGGAACACCGCTTCCTGGTGGTCGGCACGTCCGCGGGCAGCGTCCACATGTGGAAGCCGCCGGCTCAGCGCAAGCCGTACACCGGCATGGTGGTGTTCGTCGAAACGATCGACGCCAACAAGGTGAACGTCCGCGTCGAGATGAACAACCCGAAGGAACTGAACTTGATGGATCGCTCCACGGCGAGCATCATCATTACTCCTTAGTCGGTAGTCCATGGTCCATAGTCCGCGGTCAATTGCCAATCACGACGGACCAATGAGTATGGACCATTGACCATTGACTACGGACCAATGACTACGGACCAATCACAAGAATGGACCTGACGACCAATCTGAACAACCCCGCCGAGCGCCGTAAGCAGGTTCGGCTCAAGGTGCGCCCGGACCTGCAAGTCTACGAACAGAAGTACGAAGGCAAAAACTTCCACGTCGTCAAGGATCCCGTCTGCCTTCGCTACTACCGCTTCAACAAGCAGGAATACTACGTGTTCAGCCTGTTCGACGGCGAACACACAATGGAGCAGGCCCGCGAGGCGTTCGAGGAGGAATTCAAGCCGCACCGCCTGGAGCACCAGGACCTGGAATCGTTCGCTCGGCAACTGGTGACGGCCGGGCTCGTGCAGCACGAACAGGCCGGCGCCGGCAAACACCTGTTCCATCGCCGCGCCAAGCAGCGCCGCCTCAAGCGCGTCGCCGCCGTCACCAACATCCTGTACATGAAGATTCCGGTCTTCGACCCGGATCGCATCCTCACCTGGATGTACAAATACTTGTGGTGGATTTTCACCACGCCATTCTTGATTCTCAGCGTCCTGTTCATGCTCTCGGCGGCCAGCCACGTGGCCCTGCACTTCGACACCTTCTACGCCAAGCTCCCCGCGTATCAGGAGTTCTTCTCCTGGAACTCCGTGCTGTACATGTGGATTTCGCTCGGCGTCGTGAAAGTCATCCACGAGTTCGGCCACGGCCTCAGTTGCAAGGCATTCAAGGGCGAGTGCCACGAGATGGGCGTCTTGCTCATGTGCCTGAGCCCGGCGCTCTATTGCAACGTGACGGATGCGTGGACGCTCGCCGATAAGTGGAAGCGGATCATCATCAGCTTCGCGGGCATCTACGTGGAACTGGTGATTGCCGCGACGGCGACGTTCGTCTGGTGGTACACGCCGGCCTATCCCGTCGTCAACAACATCGCCCTCGCCGTGATGGTCCTCTGTTCCGTCTCGACGGTGATGTTCAACGCCAATCCGCTGATGCGTTTCGACGGCTACTACATGCTCGCGGACTGGCTGGAGATTCCCAACCTTCGCGAGAAGGCCAACCGCTTTCTGAACAACCTGTTCCTGGACAAGTGCCTGGGAATCGAGGTGGTTCCGGAATCGTACATGGCGCCGATGCGGAAGTGGCTGTTTGTGATTTACGCCATCGCCAGTTGGGTCTACCGCTGGGTGGTGATGTTCGGCATTCTGTGGTTTTTGTCGGATTTCCTGGGCCCGAAGCTCAAGATCCTGAGCCAGATGTTGGCGGTGATGTCGCTGGCATCGCTGTTCATCTGGCCGGGGTACCGGATCATCAAAAACGTCAGCCAGCGGGGGCGGTTGCCAGACATGAAAGCGGCGCGGGTTTACATCACCCTGTTCGTATTCCTGACCTTGTTGGCCGGCTTCTTCTTCTTGCCGTTGCCGGTCAGCCGGATTCACGAGACGGGGCTGGTCGGGCTCGACCCGGCCAGCGCCGAACCGGTGCTGTTGCCGGAACCGGCGCGGCTCCTGGAAATCGAGGAGGCCGGCCAACCGGGCCGCACCGTCCGCATGGGTGAAGTCCTCGCCCGCTGCACCAGCGAACCGCTCGGCGTCGATCTCGCCAAGGCCATCAACGAGCGAGACGAGCAGCAGCGCTCGGCGGACGACCTCGCCCGCCTCGTCGTCGAGAATCGCGGCAAGCTCGATAAATCCAACGTCGACCGCTACGAATCGCAGGCGCGCGAGGCCGAGCAAAAAGCGCGGAGCGCCGCCGCTGGCGTTAGCTTATTGATGAACCGGCGGGCCGTTCTCGCGGAGATTCGCTCCCCGCGCGACGGCATGGTCACCACCGCCCCGAAGCGCGAGGAAGTCGGCAAACTCTTCGATAAGGGTTCCACCGAATCGCAGCCCCTCTTCGTCGTCGGCGACCCCACCCGGCTCATCATTCGCGTGCCGGTGAACCCGCAGAAGTACCGCGTTCTCAAGGACGACATGGGGGACGACCGCGGCAGCCCGCGCGAACTGGACGTTTCCATTTACGTGAAAGGGCGCAGCGACCGCCCGTTCCACGGCAAGGTGCGGCACCTTCCGGCCCAGAACGCGGCCAACGTACCGGTGCAACTGACGCAGCGCGGCGGCGGCCCCCTCGCCATCAAGCCGTCCGAAGACCCCAATCAGCTAATTCCCCTGGCCCAGACATACTTGGTCGAGGTGGAAGTGCTCGATCCGGATGCGGCCATCAAGCCGGGTCAATTGGCCGTGGTGAAGGTTCACGCGAAGTGGCGAAGCGGCGCGTGGTGGGTCGGCCAGACACTGGCGAATGCCCTGGATCTAGGCTTGTTCCGATGACAAGGCGCCCACCCGTTGCCACGGGTGGGCTTATTGTTTTCTCTTCACGCGCTCGAGCCCGATGGCGTTGCGCAGCCCCAAGTAGAGGATCATACCGATCGACCGCAGGGCTTCCTTGCGATTCACCTTGCTCGCGCCGCCGCGGCGATTCTCGAACAGAATTGGGTACTCGCCGAACGTGCAGCCGGCTTTATAGCAGCGGAACAGCACTTCTTGCTGGAACGAGTAGCCGCGCGACTTGGTGCGTTCCAAATGCGCCTCGCGGAGTTTGCTCACCCGGTAACAGCGGTAGGCCCCGCTCGCGTCCTTAACCGGCATGCGGAACAGCACCCGCACGAGCATGTTCACGCAGCGACTAATGATTCGCCGGGGCAAAGGCCAGTTGTCCGTCCCGCCGCCCTTGACGTAACGTGAGCCGATCATCACGTCGTAGTGGCTCATGCCGGCGAGAATGCCGGGCAAGTAGCGCGGCGGGTGCTGGCCGTCCGCGTCCATGTTCTGCAAGAGGTCGTAACTGTGCTCCATCGCGTAGTTCATGGCGGCGAGCGTGGCCGTGCCGAGGCCCAGCTTGCCGGGACGGTGCACGACGCGGATGCGCGGATCGTTGGCCTTCATCTCCTCGACGATCTTGCCGGTGCCATCCGGCGAATTATCGTCGATGACGAGTACATCCGCGGTGGGAACGACTTTGTGGATTTCGCCGATCAGTGCCGCGATGTTGGCGGCCTCGTTGTAGGTGGCGAGAGAGATGAGAAGGCGCGGCTCGGTGGAAGGCACGGCGATACCTGCTTGAAACCGTTGCGGTGCGTAAGCTAATTTCTAGAGTATAGACCATTTCGTCCGAACTCATTGCAGGCGAGAGCAAATATGGCGGCCACGCTGGAAGTTTCGTGCCCGAAGTGCGGCAAGCAACTGAAGGTGCCGGCGGAACTCGAAGGGAAGCGAGTGCGCTGCAAGGATTGCCAGGAGATATTCCCGGTGAAGAAGGGAAAGCCGGCCGCCAAGGCCCCGCCGCCGCCGCCCGAGGAGCCGAGGAGCCCCTTCCTGGACGAAGATGATGACGACAACCTGCCGCCGGGTCAGGCTCCCAAGCCGATGGGCGTGATTGCCGAAGACGATATTCCGCGCTGCCCGCACTGCGCCAAGGAACTCGACCCGCCCGATGCCGCGGTGTGCAAAAACTGCGGCTTCAACAACAAGACGCGCATCAAGTCCGAGACGAAGCGCGTGATCGCCGCCAACGCCACCGACTGGACGTCGCACCTGGCGCCGGGAATCATCGCCGCCATCCTGGCCATCGGCCTGGTCGTGCTCGATATCGTTTGCGCCGTGAACATGCGCGAATGGATGGAAGGCGGAATGCTGGAATCGGACGAGGTGGACATGACCGGGCGCAAGAAGATGTACGTGGCGCCCGGCGCGTTCATCGCCTTCATCACGGCGGCGACTCTGGTGGTGATCGTGCCAGCGGTCCGCTTCGCCATCCGCCGCCTCATCGTCAACTTCAAACCCGAGGAGAAGGTCAAAAAGTAGGTGGCGGTGCTAGACTTACAGCGCTAATCCAGCCGTTGGCACCGTGCCATCGTCGTTAATCGGATACCTCGTTCCCGCAACAACCGACGCGTCCGTTTCTCGTGGGATTTCCTGGCCTGGCGGTTGCGTGTTTGATGATACTCCACCTCGTCCACCA